>NZ_JAQGLJ010000098.1 GCF_028292945.1 Sphingomonas bacterium
AGGCGTTGCCACCCGCGGCCGACCGGCCGCTGCCCGGTCCGACGCCCACTCCCACCCCCACGGGCACGCCCACGCCGGTTCCGATCGATCCGGCGACGCTCGCCTTTTACGAGCTGCCGCCATTCGCCCGGCGCGACACGGCCATGCTGGGGCCGTTGCGCAGTGCCGATGGCGGCTTTGCGGCGGATGCGTTCGGGCGCGCGGATGGGCCGTACCTCAGCACGCTGATGCGGCGTTTGTCGGCCCCGCTGCCGTCGCGTTGGCTGTCGATCACACTGCGACGGCTGCTCGTTTCGGAGCTTGCGACACCCGCTCATGCCGACGGCGCGGACTTCAGCGCCGAGCGCGCGTGGCTGCTGCTGCGCATGGGCGAGTCGGTCGGCGCCCGCGCGGTGGCGCAGGGTGTCGATCAGCCGGACTATACTCCCAAACTGTATCAGGTCGCGCTCAACACGCTGCTTGCCACGGCCGATCCATCGGGCATGTGCCCGCTCGCCGAGCGGGGCGCGGCAATCACGCGTGAGCGCGGCTGGGTGCTCGCGCAGGCGATCTGCGCTGGGCTGGGCGGGTCCCAGACCCAGGCGGCGGCGCTCATCAAGCAGGCACGCAACCGCCGCACCGCGCGCGGCGTCGACCTGCTGCTCGCGCAGAAGGTCATCGGTGCCGGAGCAGGCGGGCGCGAATCGATCACGGTGGAATGGAACGGCGTCGACGAGCTGACGGCGTGGCGCTTCGGCCTGGCGACCGCGACGGGTGTCGCCATTCCGGATGAGCTGATGGCGGGCACGGGCGCGCAGGTCCGCTATTGGCAGGCGCTGTCGCCGGCGGTCGCGCCGGAGGTCAGGCTTGCGTCCGCAGAGGCGGCGGCGGCGCAGGGCGTGCTGTCGAGCGCCGCGCTGGTCGACCTGTACGGGCTGCTGCGCGGCGGTGACGACACCGCCCCGGCGACCGACACGGCGGCGGACGATCTGCGTCAGGCCTATACCGCGCGCAGTGCCGATGCGCGGCAGGAGGCGATGCGGCGGCTGTGGGGTGCCGCCGGCCGGACGCCATATCCCCGTCTGCTGCTGACCGCCCGCGCGGCGGCGCGGCTACCCGCCCGCGCGGAGCAGGACGACGCAGATCGCCTTGTCGCCTCGATGCTGTCGGCGGGGCTGGATCGCGCGGCGGTGCGCTGGCGACCATATCTGGACGCCAGCGGCGATGGCTGGGCGATGCTGGCGCTCGCCGATCCCGATCTGCGCGGCCAGCTGAGCTACTCGGCGCTGGCGCGCTATGCCGGCACCGGCGATGCCGCGCACAAGCAGCGGTTGCTGTTCGCCGGGCTGGCGGGACTCGGCCGGCTCTCGCCCGAGGACATCGAGCGGGCGGCGCAGGCACTGGACGTGCGCATCGGCGCGCAGAACAGCTGGACCCAGGCGCTCGATCGCGCCGTCGCGGCGGGCGAGGCGGGTACGGTCGTGCTGCTCGCGGGCATTGGCCTGCAAACCGCCGACTGGCGCGGCGTCCCGCCCTCGTCGCTGTTCCGAGTGGTCAGCGCCTTGCGCGCGGTAGGGCTGGAGGGCGAGGCGCGGATGATCGCCGCCGAGGCGTTGGCACGGGCGTGATCGCTACTGCGCGGCTCCATTGAGATGACGGCGCTTTCCGACCACGCGCTCATCGACCGGTTCCTGGAGATGATGGGAGCCGAGTCGGGCGCCGCGCGCAACACCTTGGCGGCGTACCGCAGCGACCTGCAGCTCGCATCGGCGACGCTGGACCGCGGCCTGGCCGCCGCCGACGCGGTGGCGCTGCAGCGGCTCGGCGACGGCTGGACGTCGCTGGCGCGCGCGACGGTTGCGCGCAAGGCGGCGGCGCTGCGGCGGTTCTATGCGTTCCTCGCGGACGAGGGGCATCGTGCCGACGATCCGGGCGCGGCGCTGCCGCGGCCAGGCGCGGGGCGCTCGCTGCCCAAGACCTTGAGCCATGCCGACGTCGACCGACTGTTCTCCGCTCTGGCCGAACGCCTCGCGCGGGTGCCGGTGGCCCCGCTGGACCTCCGGCTCGCGGCGCTGGTCGAGCTGCTCTACGGGTCGGGACTGCGCGCAACGGAGCTGGTGTCGTTGCCCCGTCAGGCCATCAATCCCGATCGGCCCTACACGATCGTCAAGGGCAAGGGCGGGCGTGAGCGGCTGGTGCCGCTGTCGGATCGCGCGCGCGCCGCCGTCGCCGCTTGGCGCGCGCACGTCGCGGACGACCGGCCGTGGCTGTTCCCATCGGGCACGGCGCATCTGTCGCGCATTCGGCTGTATCAGCTGATCAAGGCGCTGGCGGCCGAGGCCGGCGTGCCCCCAGACCGGGTCAGCCCGCACGTGCTGCGCCATGCCTTTGCCACCCACCTGCTGGAGGGCGGCGCGGACCTGCGGGTCGTCCAGACCCTGCTCGGCCACGCCGATATCGCGACCACCCAGATCTATACCCACGTCGCCGGCGACCGCCTGCGCGAGGTGGTGGAGACCAAGCACCCCCTGGGCCGGAAGTCATAGGGAGGCGATGCG
>NZ_JAQGLJ010000037.1 GCF_028292945.1 Sphingomonas bacterium
GGTAGAATATGACCAACACCCGCACCGAAACCGACTCGATCGGCGCCATCGAAGTTCCCGTCACCGCCTATTGGGGTGCGCAGACGCAGCGCTCGATCGAGAATTTCCCGTTTGGCGATACCGAGCGCATGCCGATCGGCATCGTCCATGCCCAGGCAATCGTGAAGCAGGCGGCGGCGCGGGTGAACCGCGCCCATGGCCTGGCGGACGAGATCGTCGACGCGATCGAGGCGGCGGCGGACGAGGTGGTCGCGGGCAAGCTGGACGATCAGTTTCCGCTCGTCATCTGGCAGACCGGGTCCGGCACGCAGACCAACATGAACGTCAACGAGGTCATCGCCGGCCGCGCCAACGAAATGCTGACCGGCGCGCGCGGCGGCAAGTCGCCCGTGCACCCCAACGATCACGTCAACATGAGCCAGTCTTCCAACGACAGCTTTCCCACCGCGCTCCACGTCGCGGCGGTGGTCGCGACCGAGCGCGCGCTGCTGCCGGCGCTCGACCGGCTGGAGGCGGCGTTGAGCACCAAGGCACGGGCCTGGGATCACATCGTCAAGATCGGCCGCACGCACACGCAGGACGCGACACCGCTATCGTTGGGGCAAGAGTTCGGCGGCTATGCGGCGCAGCTGACAAGCGCACGCGTTCGGATTGCCTGGGCAGCGGACGAGCTGCGCAAGCTCGGCATCGGCGGCACGGCAGTCGGCACCGGCCTGAACGCGCCGGATGGCTGGGCCGAGGACATGTGCGCCGCAATCAGCGACATCGCCGGCACCGGGTTCTCGCCTGCCCCCAATAAATTCGAGCAGCTCGCCGCCAAGGACGCGCTGGTGTTCTTTTCCGGCGCGCTCAACACACTCGCGGTGGCGCTCAACAAGATCGCCAACGACATTCGCCTGCTGGGCTCGGGTCCGCGCTCCGGGCTGGGCGAGCTGTCGCTCCCTGCAAATGAGCCGGGCAGTTCGATCATGCCGGGCAAGGTCAATCCGACGCAGTGCGAAAGCCTGACGATGGTTTCGGGGCAGGTGATCGGCAACCACGCGGCGGTGACCATCGGCGGCATGCAGGGGCATTTCGAGCTCAACGTGTTCATGCCGCTCATCGGCGCGAACGTGCTGCGTTCGATCCATCTGCTGAGCGTCGGCATGACAAGTTTCGCGGAGCGGTGCGTCGACGGGATCGAAGCCAACGAGCGCCAGATCGCGGAGCTGGTCGGGCGCTCGCTAATGCTGGTGACGGCGCTTGCGCCGGAAATCGGCTACGACGCTTCCGCCAAGATCGCGAAACATGCGCACGAAAACGGCCTTACCCTGAAGGAAGCGGGGCTGAAGCTGGGGCTGGTGAACGAGGCGACGTTCGACCGGTTGGTTCGACCCGAGACGATGCTGGGGCGCTGACGGCGGCAAAGGAACTTCCACTTCGCTCCCGCGCTTTTTCTCGCAAAGGAGCGAAACACATGATCGGCAGGGTAATCGGTGCATTGGTAGGCCGCGAGATCGACCGGCGTGACGGGCGCGGCGGGTTGAAGGGCGCGGCGATCGGCACGATCGCTGCCGGCGCGTTGCGGCGCATGGGTCCCTTCGGAATGCTGCTGGGCGGCGCGTATGTCGCCAAGAAGGCGCTCGACCGTCGGCGTGTCACGCGGCGGGGATACTGACCTAACTTGGGTTGACCCGCCGGGCATGGCCGCGCCAAAGGCCTCCATGCCCGACATTGCCCCGACCGACCCACACGGCTTCAAGCGTCGCGGGGTGCTGTTCGTGCTGTCTTCGCCCTCGGGGGCCGGTAAATCGACGATCGCGCGCAAGCTGCTGGCGGAGGAGCCGGAGCTGGAAATGTCGGTCAGCGCCACCACCCGCCCGATACGGCCGGGCGAGGTGGATGGACGCGACTATCACTTCGTCGACCTGGAACGGTTCCGCACGATGGTGGCGGATAACGCGTTCCTTGAATGGGCGCACGTCTTCGACCATCGCTACGGCACGCCGCGCGCGCCGGTCGACGCGATCCTGGCATCCGGCAAGGACGTGCTGTTCGACATCGACTGGCAGGGCGCACAGCAGCTGTACCAGATCGCGGGCGGCGATGTGGTCCGCGTCTTCATCCTGCCCCCCTCCATGGCCGAGCTGCACACCCGGCTGAGCCGGCGCGCGACGGATTCGACGGCAGTGATCGAGGCGCGCATGGGCCGCGCATCCAGCGAGGTCAGCCACTGGGACGGCTATGACTATGTGCTGGTCAACGACGACGTCGAGCGCTGCTTCGCCGGCGTCAAAACGATATTGGCGGCGGAGCGGCTACGCCGCTCCCGGCAGACGGGGCTGATCGGCTTTATTCGGGGTCTAACGCGGTAGAGGTCGTTTTCTGTCTTGGCGGATCCCGGCGACGGGAGAGGGACAGCAAGCGCACCGCCGCATCGAACTCGGCGCGCTTGTTCTCCTGTGCTTCGGCAGCCAACGTGTCTTTGCCCCACATCTCGGCCTGCCAGTCCTCGTCCACATGCGCAGCCAACCATGCTTGATCCGGCGTCAGCGCGCCCTCGACCAGCGCGAGCGTCAGCAACAACGAGCCGGTGATCGACACCATCGGCGAAGCTGCGGCGAGCGCAAAGGCATCGAGCGCCGCCGTTGCATCGCTCAGCCGTTGCAGCATCAGCGGCGACTGCGCGCGGTGGACGATGCCGACAGTGACTTCGACATGCACGTCGTAGCGGTGCTCCGCCCAGGCGATCACCGGATCCCACGCGGCTGCCTGTCGTTGCACGAGCGGCTCCGGCAGTTCGGCGCGATAACAGAGCAGGTCGGTTTCGGCATAGTGCGACAGGCCCGCCGCGAATGCTGACGGATCAAGCGCGATCCGGTCGATAGCCGCGTTGGCGAGACCGGTCAGCGGCATCGCGCGTGGGTCGACAACGCTGGTGACGCGCCGCCATTCCTCTGCGACCGCCTCGGCAAGCGCGTCCGTCGGCAGTGACAGCGGCACCCGACCTGGCGTTCGGATCGGCTTGCCGTCCAGCGTCACGCCGCGGTCCGGCGTGACGGTCACCTCAGTCCAGAACCGCTTCACGATTCCGGTGTCCGCCAGCGCCGCGCCAGTGCGCGTGGCAGGGTGGCGATCATCAACAGCGCCGCGAGAACGATTGCGATACCGAGCAGCTTGGGGATCAGTGCCTCCGCGCGACCTGCCAGCAACAGCCCGAACACCGCGCCGGCCGTGCCCGCCAGCCGGCTGACGACGATCGCGAACCAGCGGCGGCGAGCAAGCACGTCATCGCTCATGCCAGCATCGCCACGAGATCGGACGCATGCTGCGCGATGGCGTCGGCACCGGAGTCCGCCAACTTGTCAGTCGAATGATAGCCCCACGCGACGCCCACAGCGCGGCACCCCGCCGACCGCGCCATAGTCATGTCGAAGCTGATGTCGCCGATCATGGCAGTCATGTGGGGCGCGACGCCGGCCTTCGCCATGCCCGCGAGCAGCATCGCGCGATCGGGCTTGGATGGATGCCGGCCCGCGAGCGCGCGATGCTGCGCGCCGTCGCCGGCGGGGCGGAGCGCGCGCATGGCCTTGATCAGGCTCAAACCGTCGATGCGGCGAATCAGTGCACGCGGCGGCGGCGTCAGGCCGACGCTGACGCACGCCTCCTCTATGGCGCAGATGTTGGCCGGACCGTCGACCAGCGCGCCGTCGCAGTCGAGCATGGCGAGCCGGGTCACGCCCGCTCCATCGCGTCGGCCAGGGCGCGCAGGCCGGCGATCATGCCCGCGCGGTCGGCGGCGGACTTGTGCTGGGCAAGCTTGTCGGTTCCGCGTAAGCCCGTGACGGTAATCGCGAACCCGCCGATCGCGCGCAGCATGGCGTCGATCTTCGCGGGGTCGGTCTTCGCCCGCGTCCAAGGGTTCGGGTTCGGCTCGTGACGCTCGGCGAGCGTATCCAGCTGCGTGAGGAGATCATCGCGCGACAGCGGGCGTACCATGCCCTCGATCTCGATGGCGGTGTAGTTCCAGGTCGGCACCTGATCGTCGGCTCGTGCGAACCAGTTCGGCGTAAGATACCCATCCGGCCCGGCGACGCTCGCCAGCACTGTCGCGCCGGCGAGATGCGGAAACAGGCGATTGGCGCGCGCCAGGTGCAACCACAGCTCTTCGCCATGCCGCGTCAACGGCGCGTGCGCGACCAACGGACCGACCGGCGTGGCGACGAAAAGATGCGCAAACCCGGCCGCTCGGTCAAGCAGGCCAGCCTCGTCCGGCCGGAATGCCGGGTTCGGGTGCATCAGCGCTTGCGGCCGCCGGTGCCGCGATCGTCGCTTCCGCGGCCGCCCCCACGATCCCGCCGCTCGCCCTTGCGTGCCTTGCGGATCGTTTTCGCATGCGCCTTGGCCGCCACCTTCTTGTCGGCGCGAGTCGGCGGCTGGTGCTCGTCGAGCGGGAGCTGGTCGCCCAGCATCTGTTCGAATCCCAGGCTTGCGAGCGACTCGGCGAAGTGGGTTGGCAGCTCCGCCTGAACGTCGATCTGGCCGCCATCGGGGTGGTCGACGCGGATACGCCGCGCGTGCAGGTGCATCTTGCGGCTGATGCCGCCCGTCAGGAAAGCCGCTTGTCCACCATACTTCCCGTCACCAACGATCGGATGGCCAATCGCCGCCATATGCGCGCGCAGCTGATGCGTGCGGCCGGTGAAGGGCTGCAGCTCGACCCAGGCGGTGCGGTTGCCGGCGCGTTCGATGATCCGGTAGCGGGTCCGCGCGGGCGCGCCGTTCTCTTCGTCGACATGCATCTTCTCGCCACCGGTGCCGGGCTGCTTGGCGAGCGGCAGGTCGACGGTGCCGTCGTCGATCGAGGGCACGTCCACGACCAACGCCCAGTAGACCTTCTTCGCGGTGCGGCCGGAAAAGGTCTTTGCGAAGAACGCGGCGGCGCGGTTGGTGCGCGCGATCAGCAAGGCGCCCGACGTGTCCTTGTCGAGGCGGTGGACCAGCTTTGGCCGGCTTTCGCCATCGGTGAAGGCGTCGAGGAGGCCGTCGACATGCTCGGTTGTCTTGGTGCCGCCCTGCGTCGCGAGACCCGGCGGCTTGTTGAGCACCAGCGCCTGCGCATCGCGGTGGATCACCATTTCCTGCGCGAAGGCGATCTGGTCGGGGGTCAGCGGCGTCCGCACGCGCTCGGGCTTGGTGTCGACATGGACGGGTTCGGGCGGGGGAACGCGGAGCTGCTGGCCGACGGTGACGCGATCGCCGGGTGTCGCGCGGGCGCCGTCGACGCGAAGTTGGCCCGTGCGCGCCCACTTCGCCACGGTTGTGAAGTTAGCTTCGGGCAGGTGCCGCTTGAACCAGCGATCAAGCCGGATACCGTCGTCGTCGGGGGCGACGGTGAACTGGCGGACGGTGTCGGTCATGTGACGACCCTAGCGGTTGGTGCCGCCAGCGTCACCCCGCGCCGTTAGCGGCCGGCATTGCTTACCAGATCGATCGTCGAGCCACCTCCCGAACGTGACGCGACATACACAGCATAGGCGTCACTGCGGCGTGTGCCGCCGAGCACGTGGAGACCGTCCGCGGCCTGGTGCTCGGCCGAGTAGCCGGCAGCCGTCGCGCGGGTATGATACCAGTTGATGACCTTGTCGGCGGCGGCGCCGCTGGCGAAGCTGACGACGCGCAGACGGCAGGCACCGGACGCGTTGCCGGCGGCTTCGATCACGCGCGCGTCGGGATAGAGCGGCAGCTCGGCGGAGAGGCGGTTGGCCCAGGCCGCCGAATAGCTCACGGAAGCACAGCCGCGTGCGGCCGGATGCCGTTCGACCAGCGCTCCCAACGTCAACGCGGCGGCCCTGGTCCGACATTTCGGGCAGTCGCGGGCGGGCGCGGGCGCAGCCTTCAACGAGGTGGCGTCGACCGGATCGCGCAATTCGATCTCTGGGGGCGTCGCGCTCGAGTCGGGACCGGGCGCGGGTCGTACGGCGTTAGCGTTGGACGACTGCCCGAGCGACGGGTCGATCATGATCGGCGCATTGAGCGCCGCCGCAATCGCCGGGTCGCGTAGATTGCCGGCGCTGTTGGCATCGGTCAGTTCTCGATCGAGCGCATCCAGGTCTTGCGGGACATCGGGCGCGCGGTCGCACGCGGTGACGAAGATCAGGGCGGGGATCAGCAAGCGCACCGCTGCCGCATAGCGCGCGCGGGTAAAGCTTTGATGAGCGGGCTTGCGGGATAGTGGCTGGCAAGACATTCTACCGGCCATGCTGAACATCATCTCGATTCTTGTCGGACTGGTCACACTCGCGCTCGGGCTGGTCGCGTTCATCCCGCTGCTCGGCTGGCTTAACTGGCTGGTTCTGCCGATCGGAGTCGTCGGGCTTGCGCTGGGCGCGCTCTCGTCGAGCAACGCCGGACGCAATCTCAACGCCGCGCTGCTGGTCGTGTTCGGCCTGCGACTGATGATCGGCGGCGGGATCGTCTGACACGAAAAAGGGCGCCGCGGTTGTCCGCGACGCCCCCTGACGAACCTGTGACCTCAGATTAGCGGCAGCGGCGCGGCTTGCTGGTCTCGCGCTCGACCGCGCGGCCAGCGAGTGCGCCCAGCGCGGCACCACCCAGCGTGCCGATCGTGCGATCGCCGCCGGTGTCGATGGTGCGGCCGATCAGCGCGCCCGCGACGCCACCGACGACCAGACCGGTCCGGCCGTTCGACTTGCGGCAATAGGTCCGCCCGTCCTTGCCGCGCCACTCGCGGTAGCGGGACTGCGCATCGGCGCTGTCGATCGGAAACACGGCGGCGGTCGGAACGGCGACGGCAAAGGCGCTGAGCGCCAGGATCATCTTACGCATGACTTACTCCCATTCGATGTGGTCTGGGGGCGTAACGTTCCTCGACAAAGCGTAGTTGCATGAACCTAAAACAACGTCGCTGGTAACCGGTGTTAATCGTCCACATTATCCACAGGCAGGCAGGCGTGAAGCGGCTTGGCGCGACTCGGCGGGCGTGAGACCTTGTCCAGGCAGGCGGAAGAGGAAGTCCTTCGGGGCGGAGAACGAAGCCGGTGCTGCCGAGCAGAACCGCGGGTGCAAGTCCGCAAGGTGGGCCGGGTAGCTGGGGATGGGAAGGCTACCTTCCGGCGCCAGCCGTGCGAGCGGTGCGGCGACGAGGGCGAGCGGACCATCGCCGAACCGAGGCAGACAAGCCGGGTCGTTCGCGACTGGGGGAATGTGCAGCGGGGTCGCCAGGGCGCGGCAGGACGCGGCGATACCGGTTCTTCGGAGCGGGTGTCGGCAAAGGTCGGCAAGCGGATGGGGACGCAAGGCAAAGCGGATCGGATCCTCGGATGCGATCGGTGGAGCAGGCCGCCGTGGCCGGTGGATGCGGGATCGACGCCCTTGGGCGACGAGATCGAGATCGCCGGTGTGGGGACCAACAGGTCCGTGATGGTGTGACGTCGTTCGCGACGCCCCCGCACGGATTGCCGCCGAAACCGGACGGCGCAGGGCAGGGTGGCTTCGGCCGAATGTTCGAGCGGGTCGAGGCGCGGCGACGAGGGGGTCGGCAGCAATGCCGGCCCCTTTTTGCGCGCAGCGCGGCAGCGCGGCAGCCGGCTACGCCCGGCTGACTCGCGCACGCGCGACCGGCGGGTCGGCGCAGCCGAACCCGTCCGACGGCACGACGCGGCTTGGGAATCGCAACTTTGCCTTCCCCGGCGGACACCGGGGTCCAGTCTGCCGCGCAGGATGCAGGGAGGGACTTTCCCCTAGGCCAGGCTAACGTGCTCCGCGTCGAAGGTTTAGGGGGGTGCCCTGACTAGTGACGGGCCGTGGAGCCGCGCGGCGGACTGGGCCCCGGCGTCTGCCGGGGAGGGCTATTCCGCGCACCGGCTTCCGTAGGCGAGGGGCTTTGGCGCCCGAGTGACGGTGCTGGCATTTCCGCGCTACAACCCGCCCAATGCAGCCCGCCATCGCTCCCCTGCCACAGATCGTCCCGGCGCTTGGCCCGTGGCTCGACCTTGCCGGGCTGGCCGTGTTCGCCGCGTCGGGCGCGCTGGCGGCGGCGAAGCGGGGGCAGACGTTCGTGACACTGGCATTCTTCGCGCTGATCACGGGTGTGGGCGGCGGCACGGTGCGCGACCTGTTGATCGGCGCGCCGGTGTTCTGGGTGCGGGACGAGCGCGCGGCGGCGGCGTGTTTGGTGGTGGCGGCGGTGATCTGGCTGACGCCGGAGCGGTGGTGGCGTGGCGAGGCGCTCGACTGGTTCGACGCGGTAGGGCTGGCGGCATATGCTGTGTTCGGCGCGGCCAAGGCGATCGGCTATGGCGTGCCGCCGGTGCCGGCCGCGCTGATGGGCGTGGTGACCGCGTGCGTCGGCGGCGTCATCCGCGACGTGCTGGCGGGCGAGCCGTCGATCCTGATGCGGCCGGAGCTGTACGTGACGGCGGCGGCGCTGGCGGCAGGCCTGTACGTGGCACTGGTGCTGCTTGGCGTGGTCGCCCCGGTGGCGGCGGTGGTCGGGGCAACGGCGGGGTTCGCACTGAGAGCGGCGGCGATCGGCTGGGGGCTGAAGCTGCCGGCGTACCGGGGGCGGCGGTAAGGTAGGCTAACGCCCCCTTGCGGACATTCTATGCAATAGACATGGATTGGCGCATGTCGCGCGCGCTGGCTCGGGACGCCAGGCCGCGTCTGGTCACGGACCGGCTAAACCCACGAGCAAGCTGATCAACCGCTGGACGCGAATGGAATTGACACCCACCGTCTCGCCGATGAGCGGTTCGATCTGACGCGCCACATAGCCTGAATTGCCAGAGTAGGCCATCGACCAGTTGGTAAGCCGCCGCCGCGCGACTGCTTCGATGTGCAATACCGTAACGTCTGTGTGCCGGTTATCGCACTCGATCCGCTCCATCAGGCTGTCGACAACTGCGATCGGCCCCTCAAGCAACTGCGCAAAATGGGCCTGGGTCGAAACGAGAGCTCCGGTGATCCCCATGCTCGCGTTGAATAGCCGAGCAGCTGCCACGATCTCTTCTATCGTGCGCTCCGGGTCCACCGTGAATGGAGATTGCCGACTCACGTATAATAGCGAGCGGTCCATCAGACACGCCCCTGGTCGAGCGTTTCCGCACCCGACCCTGTGGGCCTACCGGTTGCCCGGTCCCTAGCAAGCACCATGGCGGTGGCGTCGTCCGCGCGGGCGGCTCGGATCGCGATCACCAGCCGAGCCGCGCCAGCAGCACGTCGAACAGCCGCGCATCGTTCGGCGCGGCGGTGGTCGGACCGAATCCGGCGCATTGGAGGCAGCGTGCCTGGATCGAGCCGCCCGCGACCAGCCGGCGGACGTCGCCCACCGCGCGGGCGAGCAGCTGGCGCTGGGCGCTCGCCGCCTGCGCGAACACGTCGCCGCCCGCACCACTTTCCGCGTCCTCTTCGTCTTCGGCGAACGTCGCCGCGAGCTGCGCCAGCCAGTCGGGTTCCTTTTCCAGATAGACGGTATGATAGCCGTCCGCCTTCAGGCCCGCGCGCTTCGCCGCTTCGGCGACCGCGTCGGACAGCCCGCCGAACCGATCGACCAGCCGCAGCTGGTGCGCGGTGCCGCCGTCCCAGACGCGGCCCTGGCCAATCTGGTCGACGCGCTCGGGCGTCATCTTGCGCGCCGCCGCCACCCGCGACAGGAACTGGCGATAGCCGTTCTCGATGCCCGATTGCAGCACTGCGTCGAGCACCGGGTTGGTGCCCGCGATCACATCCGGCTGGCCCGACAGCGGCGTGGTCTTCACGCCGTCGCTGGTGACACCGATCTTCGCCAATGACCGCTCGAAGGTGGGCAGGATGCCGAAGATGCCGATCGAGCCGGTGATCGTGTTGGGCTCGGCGAAGATCGTGTCGCCCGCCGTCGCGACCCAATAGCCGCCCGACGCCGCCAGCCCGCCCATCGAGATCACGACGGGCAGCTTGCGCTTCCTGGCCTCCAGCACCGCGAGCCTGATCTGCTCCGACGCCAGTGCCGAGCCGCCGCCGGTGTCGACGCGGACCACCAGCGCCTTGAGGTCCTTGGTCGCGAGACCGTCCAGCATCGCGCGGGCGATCGTCTCGCCCCCGGCGGTGCCCGGCCCGGCCTTGCCGTCGACGATGTCGCCCGCGACCGTCAGCACGCCGATCGCGTCGCCGTCGGTCGACAGCGGGTGCGCGGCGATCCAGTCGGCGTAGCGGATCGCGTTGAAATAGCCGGCGGGCTTGGCGTCGTTGCCGCCGGCCAGCGCCGCCACGCGCCGGCCGAATGCGGTGCGGTCGCCCAGCTTGTCGACGATCCCGGCGCGCAGATTGCCCTCAGCGATGTCACCGCCGGTCGTCTGCACGACCTGCGCGGGTTGCGTCAGATAGGCGGCGAACTGCGCCTTGGGCCGCGCGGCGCGGACGCCCTCCTGCCATTGCCCGAACAGCGTACTGTACAGCGCCTGCGAGGCTTCGCGAGACTCTGGAGATTGATCCGCTCGCGTGTACGGTTCGACGAAGCTCTTGTACTTGCCGACGCGATAGACGTGCGCGTTGACGCCCAGGCGATCGATCAGGCCCTTGTAGTAGAGCTGCGACCCGCCAGGTCCGGCAAACAAAGTGCCGCCCATCGGGTGCATCCAGATCTCCGACGCATTGGCGGCGAGGCGGTAGGCGGCGTCGTCATAGGCGGTGGCATAGGCGAGCACGGGCTTGCCCTTGGCGCCATCGGCGCCGTCGCGCGCGCGCTTCACGGCGCGGCTCAACTCGGAAATAACGGCGGGATAGCCGCCGCCGAACGCGTCGAGATCGAGCACGATCGCCTTGACGCGATCATCGGTGCGCGCGGCGTCGATCGCGCGGATCACGTCGCGGAGGCGATATTCGCGCGCGGTCGGTTGGCCGGACAGCGAGGCGAAGGTGTCGGTCTCGCTGGGCTGTTCGACGACCGCGCCATCCAGCTTCAACACCAGCGCGCCGTCGCCGATCGCCTTCCCGCCGGGTCGCGCGGAGAGGGCGGCGAACAGGATGCCGAAGAACAAGAGCATGGCGACCAGCACCAGCCCGTCCTTGATCCCGACCAGCAGTTTCCACGCGCCCCGAACCAGCTTCACCGGCATACTCCTCTTGGGGAGAGGGCTTAGCCGGAAGTGTCATGGTGGAGCAATACGGCTGGTGCCGGGAACGGCACGCCACAAATCCGTCACCCCAGTGTCATGCCCCAGTCTCCCAACCGGAACCTCGCTGTCACACGCCCGGCCTAGCGCGCTGAGCATGGTCGCTCGGCAACAAACCGAGTCGATGCGGGAAATTCGGGGAGTTCGATAATCATGGTGACCATCAACCGCTTCCGCGGCGCTCTGCTGGCGTCGGCCGCTGCTCTCGTCCTGTCCGGCTGCGACGGCGCGGACAGCGTCGCGTCGCCGGGAGCTGGTTCCATCACCATCGTCACGCCGGCGCCCACGCCCACCGCCACGCCGACGCCGACGCCGACCGGGCCGACCCCGATCACCGCCGCGCAGTTCGCCGCCGCGACCACCGTCAACACGATCACCGTCACGCCCGACGAGCAGCTCGCGCTCGCCAGTGCGGGAACGAACAACAACGTCAACGGCGTCGGCTCGACGATGAACGGCGTGTATCCGGTCGGTGCCGCCCCGCTCGCCGTCGCGACCGATCCTTCCGCGATCAACAGCTTCTTCCAGTCGACCAACTATGTCGGCGCGTTGAACGGCCCGACCGACACCAGCTTTCAGGACTGGACCTGCAACTCGACCTCGGCGCAGTTCGGCGGCGCGGGCGCGGCCTGCACGGCCGTTCCCGCCATCGGCACTGGCGGGGCGACCGCGGCTTGCCCGACCGGCACCGTCGACGACGGCGTGGTCGCGACCTTCCGCGCCTGCCGCCTGCCGGCCGCGATCACCACCAGCCTGACGCTGCCGCGCATCGCCGGCGTGTTCTATCGCCTGCGCGGGCAGACGGAGGTCGGCACCGATCTTGGCACCACCGGCGCTAGCGGCGTGACGCTGACGATCGCGGCCGGCGTCACGGTCGCGGCGGACTCCAGCGAGGCGACCAACGATTTCCTGATCGTCAATCGCGGCTCGCAGATCAGCGCCGTCGGCACGCGCGCCGCGCCGATCGTCTTCACCTCGCAGCAGAACCTGGTCGCCAACGGCGTGTCGGACGCCAGCCAGGGCCAGTGGGGCGGGGTGGTCGTGCTCGGCCGCGCGCCGGTCGGCGTGTGCGCCGCGGGCACGGGGCCCAACAACGCCGCCGGCTCGTCGACGACGTGCCAGCAGGCGATCGAGGGCGTCACGGGGCGCTTCTATGGCGGGCCAACCGCCGCCGACAACAGCGGCACGATGTCTTTCGTCCAGATCCGCTATTCGGGCATCGCCATCTCCGACGGCAACGAGCTGCAGGGGCTGACGCTGGGCGGCACCGGCACCGGCACGACGCTCAACAACATCCAGATCCACAACTCCGCCGATGACGGCATCGAGATCTTCGGTGGCACCACCAACGTCCGCTACATCGCGGTGACGGGCGCGGACGACGACGGCTTCGACATCGACAACGGCTATCGCGGCTTCATGCAGTTCATGATCGCGGCGCAGCGCACGCTGGGCGCGACCGCCGACAGCTTCTCGACCGAGATCGACTCGAACAACGCCGAGGACCTGCTGCCGCGCACCTTCTCGACTTACGCCAACTTCACCTTCATCCAGACCGCCGCGGCACCCGCCGCGATCCGCCAGCGCGGCGGCTCGGACATGCGTTACGTGAACGGCATCATCCGTTCGAGCGTGCCCTGCCTCAACATCGTCGCGGGCGAGCAGACCGCCGGTGGGCGCAGCACGGTACGTCCGGCCGACGCGGCGTTGCAGGAGTTCGGGCCGCCGACCTTCAACTCGGTCTATTTCGCCTGCAGCAATCGCTGAGCCCCGCACACCCCAATCCCGGTGCCGGGGCGGTCAAGCCGATCGCTCCGGCATCTTGCAATCAAGCGGATGACCTGGCCATGCCTCAGCGCCCAATTTCCCGGCGGCTCGCCTATTCGGCGCTGCTGCTGCTGACCTCCACGCTCGTCGCGCCGGCGGCACTCGCGCAGACCGGCACGACGGCGACGCCGCCAGACGCTCCGGCGCAGGAGGGCACGCAGCCGCCCGCCGCCGACGCCGAGGTCTCCGCGCCCGGCGCGGAAATGCAGGACGTGGTGGTCGTCGGCCGCAACATCCCCAACCAGCTGCGCGCCACCAGTCAGGTCGTGTCGGTCCTGTCGTCCGCCGACATCGCGCGCACGGGCGAGGGCGACATCGCCGGCGCGCTCAGCCGCGTCACCGGGCTGTCGGTGGTGAGCGGCGGCTTTGTCTTCGTGCGTGGCCTGGGCGACCGCTATTCCTCGTCGCTGCTCAACGGCTCGCCGCTGCCGTCGCCCGAGCCGCTGCGCCGATCGGTGCCGCTCGACATCTTCCCGACCGCGATCGTCGGCTCGGCGGTGGTGCAGAAGACCTATTCGGTGAACTATCCGGGCGAGTTCGGCGGCGGCATCATCAACCTGACGACCAAGGCGATCCCGACCGAAAACTTCGTCGCCGTCGCGTTCAGCATCGGCGCGGACGATTCGACCACCAACCAGGTCGGCTATGTCTATGACGGCGGGGACACCGACTGGATCGGGTTCGACGACGGCACCCGCGACATTCCCTCCTTCATCGGCGAGGCAGCGACGGGCACCGGTCTGCTCACGTCAGCGCAGGTAGGTCAGCTCAGCAACGCGGAGACCACGCTGCTCCAGCGCGACGGCAAGATCCCGCCCAACTTCTCCGCCGAGATCAGCGGCGGCTCGGTGTTCGACCTGGGCGGCAGCCGGCTTGGCCTGATCTCCTCGATCAGCGCCAGCAACAGCTTCCGCACCCGCGCCGCGACGCAGCAGGACTCGGTGTCGGCCAACGGCACGCTGCGCAACGATTTCCGCACCCTGCTGACCGACAACCGCATCGTCGCCAACGCGCTGGTGGGGGTCGGCTTCGAGTTCGACGAGAACACGATCCGCTGGACCAACGTCTACATCCACGACACGCTGAAGCAGGCGCGTGGCAGCGTTGCGACGCTGTACAACAATGCCAGCGGCCTGCGTTTTCAGCAGAACACCAACTGGTTCGAGCGCCAGCTGTTCGAATCGCAGTTGGTCGGCGAGTTCAAGCCGACCGATGCGTTCGAGGTCAACCTGCGCGGTGCCTATGCCAATTCCAAGCGCAACGCGCCGTACGAGCGGCAGTTCGATTACCTCTGCTCGAACACCACCACCAACGGCCTGACGATCATCAGCGACATCCCGGCCAGCAATGATCCCTTCCAGTGCAATGGCGCCTATCAGGTTACTGGGCGTTTCACGCCGTTCGCGTCGGTCATCTTCTCGATGCTGGACGAGGATCTGTACACCGGCCAGGCCGATCTGTCGTACAAGCTGGGGTTCGATCGGCCCGCGACGATCTCGGCCGGGTATTTCTACTCGGACACGCAGCGTTTCTCCAGCCGTCTGCAGTTCAACTACCAGACCAGCCTCGGCGGCGGCACCGTACCCGGCTATCCCGTCAATCTGCTGCGCCCAGACTTCCTGCTCGGGCCCGACGCGATCAACAATGCCTGTCCGCAGCTAGGCGCAAACCAGTGCTCGATCCAGCTGCAGTTCAACACGCCCCTGGGTGCGTTCGCCTATGACGCGAGCCTGCGGATCCATGCCGGCTACGGCCAGTTCGAGGCGGAGGTCGCCGACGGCCTGCGTGGCACGATCGGCGTCCGCTATGAAATGGCGGACGAGCGGGTGGTGCCGATCGGGACGACGGGCATCCGGCTGGACAACGCCTATTTCCTGCCCGCCGCGACGGTGACCTGGAACTTCGCCCCCGACATGCAGCTGCGCGTCAGCGGGTCGAAGACGATCTCGCGCCCGCAGTTCCGCGAGCTGGCGCCGCAGCAGTTCCGCGATCCCGACTCCGACCGGCTGTTCTTCGGCAACCCGCTGTTGAGCGATTCCGAGCTGTATAGCGGCGAAGCGCGGTTCGAGTGGTTCTTCGCGCGCGATCAGCGGTTCACGCTCGCGGGCTTCTACAAGCGGATCGACAATCCGGTCGAGCAGGTCGGCTTCTTCACCGGCTCGGACGACCGGTTGCAGACCGGCTTCACCAACCTGCCGCGCGCGACGCTGTACGGTGGCGAGGTGGAGTTGCAGAAGCACGTCAAGCTGTTCGGGCTGGGCGAGGCATGGGCCACCAAGCGCGCGGTGATCATCGCCAACTACACCTACACGCAATCGAAGATCACCGCCGATGATCGTTGCGTGCCCAACGTGCTCAACCAGACGCTGGGCGGCTGCGGGACGGGCTTTGGCCCGGCGGGCCTCCAGTTCCGTGACGGCGCGCCGCTGACCGGCCAGTCCGATCACCTCGTCAACCTCCAGCTCGGCATCGAAGATACTGCCGAGCTGGCGCAGGCGACGCTGCTGTTCACCTATGCCAGCGAGCGCGTGACCAACCGTGGGCCGTCGCTGCTGTCGGGTGTCGGGTTTCAGCCCGACATCATCGAACGGCCCGGCATCCGCCTCGACCTGGTGATCCGCCAGGGGATCGAGCTCGCGGGCGGCAAGTTCGAGGTGAAGTTCGAGGCGCGCAACCTGACGCATACCCCTTACCGAGAAAGCCAGACGTTCGATGGCGGCAGCGAGGTGTTCGTCAACCGGTACGAGCTGGGGCGGACGTTCAGCCTGGGGGTGAGTGCCAAATTCTGATTCCCCTCCCGCTCGCGGGAGAGGAGAAGCTAGCCCCACGGCAACTCGCGAAACCACTTTGTAATCACATACTTCACCCCCGCCCGTACCTTCATCCCATGGTGCAGCGTCGCCGGATTGAGGCTGCCATCGGGTCGCCGGTTGTTCCAGCACACCAGCTTGCCCGTCTCGGGCTGGATGATCTTGTCGACCGCCTTGAACCGCGTCGCGCCGCCCGCTTCGGGCGTGTTCAGATAGATCATCACCGTCCAGGTCCGGTTGCCCGCGACCCCGCAATAGCGCTGATAGTCGGCGCCGTTCGGCTCGAAATATTCGGTATGCCCTTTGAACTCCTGTCCGACCGCATAGCGCTGCCCCTGCAGCGGCTCGCCATGCGCGCCGTCCAGTCCGGTAAGGGCGGTGATGCGGCGCTCGACCTCCTCGACGACTGGATCGGCAGCGTCGAGGTCGCCGGTCTCGCTGGTCCGGTACGCCGCGTCGCCATTCGCGTCCGCGATGGTCGAGGGCCGACGCACCGCGTCGATGCGCTCGACGATCAGGGCACATAGCTCGGGGGGCAGGAACGCGCGCGCGATGAACAGGTCCAGCTTTGGGCTGGGGAGCTTCTGCACGCCTGAGTTCGAGAAAATGCGCGCGACGATCGGCTCGGAAGGGTGCCCGCTGCCGAGGAGGGGAGGACTGGCCATGGGCGCATCCTGCCAGCGCGTCGACGCCTCGCCAAGCAGCGTAAACGGTTGACGCATGACCGAACATGGGCTTGCTAACGCGACGTCGGACGAGAGTTTAAGCATGCGATTGGTCATGGACGGGCGTGCGCGCCGGCTGCTGAGCCGGGTTCCCGTCATCAACATCTATTCGGCGGCCGAGCTGCTGCTGCTGGCGGGGCTCGCGGCGCAGGTGGCGCGGCTGATCTGGACGATCGCAACGCCGGTCGACCCGCTCGGCGACTGGCGACCGGCAGCACCAGTGGTGGCGGGCATCCCCGCCGATGCGCTCGCCAGTTTCGACCCGTTCTTCCGGCTGCAGGGCGAGGCCGGTCCGGCGACCGTGACATCGCTGCAGCTCACCCTGTTCGGCACGCGCATCGACGAGGCGCAGGGTGGCGGCTCGGCGATCATCGCGGGGCCTGACGGCGTGCAGAACAGCATCGCGGTCGGTGCGGAGGTGGCGCCGGGCGTGCGGCTGCACGCAGTTGCGTTCGATCACGTAACGCTCGACCGCGGCGGCGCGTTGGAGGACCTGTTCCTCGATCAGTCCAAGGCGGTGCAGCCGGTGTCCGGTACGGTGCCGGTGGCGCCCGGCGCGGTGCCGCCCCCCGGCGGCGTGCCGGCGGCGCAGATCCGGTCGGAGATCGGCTTCATCCCCCGCATCGACGCGGGCCGCGTGAGCGGGCTCGTGGTGCGCAGCCAGGGGACGGGCGTGCTGTTCCGCCAAGCGGGGCTGCGCGATGGCGATGTCGTGGTCTCGATCGCGGGGCAACCGGTGGCCGGCGCCGATCAGCTCGAGCGGATCGCAGCCGATTTCCGCGCCGGCGGCAACATCCCGCTGCTGGTGGAGCGCGGGAACCAGACGCTGACGCTGGCGCTGATCGTGGCGCCCACCCAGTGAGGCACATCCTCGCTCCCGTGGCCATCGCCGCACTCGCCGCTCAGGCCGGGGCGCAGACCACGCTGAATGTCCGCGACGCCGACATCCGTGCGTTCATCGCCGACGCCGCGAAGGTGACGGGGCGGACCTTCATCATCGACAGCCGCGTGACCGGCAAGGTGACGGTCGTCACTGACCGGCCGCTGAGCCGCGCCGAGTATTTCGAGATCTTCCTGTCGACGCTCAGGTCGAACAACCTGATCGCGGTGCCGACCTCGAACGGCGCATTGCGCGTGCAGCCGCTCGACAACGCGGCGCAGCAGCCGAGCCGGATCGGCAGCGCGGGCGCGAACCGCAACAGCTTCGTGACCGAGGTGGTGCGGCTGCGCACCGTCGACGCGCAATCGGCGCTCGACACGGTGCGGCCGCTGGTCAGCCAGCAGGGCTCCGTCACCGCCAATCGCACCGGCAACAGCCTGGTGGTGGTGGACTTCGCCGACAATGTGCGCCGCGTGCGCGAGGTGCTGCGCCGGCTCGACAGCGATGCGGCATCGACGCGCGTCATCGCGCTGCGCAACGCCAGCGCGCGTGAGGTCGCGGCGGCGCTGCAAGGGCTCACGGGCGCTGGCGCGCCTGGCGGCGGCGGCGGCGGGCCTGGCGCGTCGGTGTCGGTGGTCGCGGTCGAGGGATCGAACTCGATCGCGTTGCGCGGCGATGCGGCGTCCGTGGCGCGGCTGGCGCAGGTCGCCGCCGATCTCGACGCCCGCGCGCGCAACGGCACGGAGATCCGCGTCGTGTTCCTGGAGAACGCCGACGCCGAGCAATTGCTGCCGGTCCTCCAGCAGCTCGTCGGGCAGACGCCCGATCAGCCGAGCCAGACCTCGATCAGCCGTTCCAGCTTCGGCAGCACCGCGGGCGGGACAGGCACCAGCTCCGGCACCGGCCCGATCGCGACGCCGACCCCCGCGCCCGGCGTCTCCAGTGGCGGAACCGGACAGGCGGCGATCACCACGCAGGGTGGTCGCACCGCGGCGGTCGTCACCCGCTTCACCGGCGCCAACGCGATCGTCATCGCCGCACCCGCCGACATCCAGCGCCAGCTGTCAGACGTCATCCGCCAGCTCGACAAGCGCCGCGCGCAGGTGCTGGTGGAGGCGATCGTCGCGGAGGTGTCCGACTCCACGGTCAACCGGCTGGGCGCGCAGTTCCTGCTCGGCAACACCAGCGGCGGCGCGTTCGCGGCGTCGACCTTCTCCAACTCCGCGCCCAACATCCTTCAGATCGCCGGCGCGATCGGCGCGCGCGAGCTGGCGACGACCACCACCACTATCAACGGCACCACGACGACGACGCAGACCAACAACGCGGTCAGCGACAGCCTGGCCCAGTCGGCGATCTCGTCGATCCTCGGCTCGTCGGGCGGGTTCGGCGGGTTCGGCGCGCAGCTCGGCTCGACCATCTTCGGCGCGATCATCAATGCGGTGAAGAGCGACAACACCTCCAATCTATTACAGGTCCCCAACCTCGTCACGCTGGACAACCAGGAGGCGCACAGCCTGGTCGGGCAGGAAATCCCGATCACCACCGGCCAGGCGCTCTCCACCAATTTCGACAACGCCTTTCGCACCACGCAGCGCCAGAATGTGGGCATCGGTCTGGACGTAAAGCCGCAGGTCAATTCCAGCGGCACGGTCAAGCTCAACCTGCATCTGACCGTCAGCTCGATCGCGGGGCCGGTATCGAACGACAATTCGGACCTGATCCTCAACAAGCGCGAGATCGAGACCACGCTGACGCTGGACAACGGCGCGATCGGCGTGATCGGCGGACTGCTGAGTGACGAGGAACGCCGAACGCTGGAGAAGATCCCGCTGCTCGGCGACATTCCGGTGGTCGGCAACCTGTTCCGGTCCAAGGCACGGTCGCGCAGCAAGACCAATCTGATGATCTTCATCCGCCCGACCATCCTGCGCACCGCCGCCGACGGGCGCGAGCTCGCGGAGCGGCGGTACGGCTATCTGCGCCTCCAGGAAGGGCTGCAGAAGCCGGGCGAGGAGCCGACGATCGACCAACTGGTGCGCGACTACATGGGCGCGGTCGCCCCGCTGCCGCCGGCGCCGATGCCGGGCAGCATCGAGGACCCGCGGGTTGGGGTGCCGGTGCAGCGGAGCTCGACCGTGGTGGTGCCGCGGTGAGGTTCCGCCTTCATCAACCCTCTGCCGCAAGCGGGAGAGGGGAGCGGCATCTGACGTGACCCCCGAAACCCTCGTCATCGACAACCCGCCGCGCGGGCCCGACCTGCCCGCCGTCACGCTCCCCTATCTGTTCGCGCGCAAGTTCGGCGTCTGCATCGCACATACCGATGCCGACGGGCACCTTACCGTGGCGCTGCGGGAAGGCGCGGACCCCAAGGCGCTGATCGAGGTCCGGCGCGTGATGGGCCGGCCGTTCGATATCGAGGTGGTGGCGCCACCCGCCTTCGACCGGCTGTTGTCGGACGGCTACGCGATGGACGGACAAGCGACCGCGATGGCAGCGGTCGGCATGGGCGACGAACTCGACTCGCTCGCCGAGGGCATCCCGACGGCGGAAGACCTGCTCGACACCGCCGACGACGCCCCCGCCATCCGCCTCATCAACGGCATCATCGCCGATGCGGCCCGCAACGGCGTGTCCGACATCCATATCGAGCCGTACGAGACCGGGCTCGTCGTCCGCATGCGCATCGACGGCGTGCTGCGCGAGACACTGCGCATGCCGCCGCATGTCGCCCCCGTGGTGGTCAGCCGCATCAAGGTGATGGCACGGCTCGACATCGCCGAGCGCCGTGTGCCGCAGGACGGGCGGATGGGGCTGACGCTGGGCGGCAAGCTGCTCGACGTGCGCGTTTCCACACTGCCGAGCCGCGCGGGCGAGCGCGTCGTGCTGCGCATCCTCGACAAGGACAATGCCGGCATCGATCTCGACGCGATCGGCATGGACGCAGGCATGAACGCGTTGCTGCGGACCGCAATCGCGGAGCCCAACGGCATCGTGCTCGTCACCGGACCGACGGGATCGGGCAAGACGACGACGCTGTATTCGGCGCTGCGGCTGCTCAACGATGGCACGCGCAACATCCTGACGGTCGAGGACCCGGTCGAATATGCCATGGACGGGGTGGGGCAGACACAGGTCAATCCCAAGGTCGGCCTCACCTTCGCCGCCGGTCTGCGCGCGATCCTGCGGCAGGACCCCGATACGGTGATGGTGGGCGAAATCCGCGACCGCGAGACCGCCGAGATCGCGGTGCAGGCCTCGCTGACCGGCCACCTCGTGCTCTCCACCGTCCACACCAACGATGCCGCGGGCGCGATCACCCGGATGCGCGACATGCGCGTCGAGCCTTTCCTGCTCGCGTCGACGCTGCGTGCAGTGATCGCGCAGCGGCTGGTACGCCGCCTGTGCCCGACATGCCGCCGGCCGGTGCGCGCCGGCGACACGCCCGCGCCCCTGCTCGGCATTGCTCCGCAAGCGCAGGTGTGGGAGCCGGTCGGCTGCGATCAGTGCAACCAGACCGGCTACAAGGGCCGCATCGGCGTGTTCGAGGCGATCCGCGTCGACGAGACGATCCGCCGCCTCATCAACGAAGGCGGCGACGAAGGCGCGATCGCCGCGCACGCGTTCGCGCGTGGCGACACGCTGGCCGATGCGGCGCGGCGGTTGGTGGAGACGGGCGCGACGACTCCGGAAGAGGCGGTTCGCGTGAGTCGCCGCGATGTGGTCGAAGAGCCGCGCGAGGTGGCGAGTGCCTGAAATCCTCCCCCGGACGGGGAGGGGGACCACCAGCGAAGCTGGTGGTGGAGGGGGCGGACCCCGAGCGCACAGGCCGTCGAGAGCCCCCTCCCTCAGCCGCTGGCGCGGCTGCCACCTTCCCGTGAACGGGGAGGATCGAGATGCCTGACTTCGACTACCTCGCCATCGACACGCGCGGCGCGGAGAAGCGCGGCCATGTCGCTGCGGATACGCTCGATGCGGCGCGCGCGCGGCTCGACCGGCAGCGGCTGTACGTCGTGCGGCTGGAACCGGGCGCGCCGCCGCAGGTCACGACGCGGCCGCTGTTCGGACTCAAGCTCGGCACACCGCGCATGCGGACCAAGCAGCTGACGCTGTTCACGCGCCAGCTGGCAACGCTCAACCGCGTCTCGCCGCTGGAGGAGTCGCTTCGCACGATCACTCGCCAGACCGAGCAGGAGAGCGTCCGCGCGATCGTCGCCACCGTGCATGCCGGCGTGGTGGAGGGACGCCGCCTCGCCGATGCGATGGCGCGCGAGCCGAAGAGCTTTCCGCCGCTGTACCGCGCGATGGTTTCGGCGGGCGAAAGCTCCGGCTCGCTGCCGACGATCCTCGACCGGCTCGCGGAGTTGCTGGAGCGGCAGGCCGAAATACGCGGCAAGCTGATCACCGCGCTCGCCTATCCGACCATTCTCGCGGTCGTCGCGCTGGGCGTGGTGATGGCGCTGATGATCTTCGTGGTGCCGCAGGTGGTGGAGCAGTTCGACACGGTCGGCCAGGCGCTTCCGTTCCTGACGCGCGCGGTGATCTGGCTGTCCGATCTGCTGGCGGGCTGGTGGTGGGCGATGCTGCTGGTGCTGGCGCTGATCGGGGTCGCGATCTGGCAGGCATTGCGCAACCCCGCGCTCCGGCTGCGGTTCGACACGCGACTGCTGAAGCTGCCGCTGCTCGGCCGGCTGCTGCGCGACCTGCACGCGGCGCGAATGAGCCGGACGCTGTCGACGATGGTCGCAAGCCGTCTGCCGCTGCTGGAAGGGCTGACGCTTACCGCCGGCACGATCCACAACCGCCGCCTGCGCGCGGCGTCCGATGAGATCGCCGACTCGATCCGACAGGGTGGCAGCCTGTCCGCCGCGATGCGCCGCACCGGTGTGTTCCCGCCGCTGCTGACCTATCTCGCCGCGTCCGGCGAGGCGGCGGGGCGGCTGGACGAGATGCTGGAGCGCGCCGCCGATTACCTGGAACGCGAGTTCGACCGGTTCACCGCCACCGCGCTGTCGCTGCTGGAGCCGGCGATCATCGTCATCATGGGCGGTGTCGTGGCGACGATCGTGCTATCGATCCTGCTGCCGATCCTGCAGCTCAATACGCTGGCGGGCCAGTAGAAGTTGAGGAGTGCCATGCATCGACCCGAACCCCCCGTCACCCTGAACTCGTTTCAGGGTCGATGCGAGACAGTCGCGGCCGAGTGCGACGACAGCCGCCCCGCATGGATGCTGAAACGAGTTCAGCATGACGAAGGAGAAAAGGGTTTCACTCTAGTCGAGCTGATGGTCGTCATCGTCATCATCGGGCTGCTGGCGACGATCGTCGTCGTCAACGTGCTACCCTCGGGCGATGCGGCCAGGGTCACGCGCACCAAGGCGGACATCGCGACGATCGAAGGCGCGCTCGATCTGTACCGGTTGCAGCAGGGCAGTTTCCCGACGACGGCGCAAGGTCTCGCCGCGCTGCGCACCGCGCCGGCCGGCGTCGACGCGGCGCGCTATCAGTCCGGCGGCTACATCAAGCGGCTGGAGGACGACCCCTGGGGCAAGCCGTACCTCTATGCCTCCCCCGGCCAGCATGGCGAAGCGGATGTCTGGTCTTACGGCCGCGACGGCAAGGAAGGCGGCGAGGGGATCGATGCGGATATCGGCTCCTGGATGTAAGCGTCCGGCAGCAGAGCGAGGTTTTACCCTTGTCGAGCTGATGGTGACGATCACGGTGATCGCGCTGATGGCGGGTGCGACGCTGTGGGCGCTGCCGCCGCCGGGCGGGAGGGTCGCGGACGAGGCGCTGCGTTTCGCGGCGCGCGTGCGGGCGGCGCGCGATCAGGCGGTGGTCGAGGCTCGACCGGTTAGTTTGTGGGTGACGCCAGGCGGTTATGGCTTCGACCGGCGTGTCGGCGGGCGCTGGCTGCCGGTGGCGGAGAAGCCGCTGCGCGTAGAGAAGTGGGCCGACGGCACGCGTGCGGAGCCGGGCGACGCGACCGGCCGGATGCGGGTGACATTCGACCCGACCGGCTTGCCGGATCGCGGTGCCGACATCCGCCTGAACCGGGATGACCGCGCGATGCTGGTGCGGGTCGGCGCCGACGGGAGCATCCGCGCCGATGCGCAATGACGCTCCTGTGTCTTCTCGCGCGACAAGCGCGCGCGAGGGGGGGTTCACCCTCCTCGAAATCCTCGTCGCGCTGGCGGTGTTCAGCCTCGCTGCACTGGCGCTGATCCGGCTGCAATCGGCGAGCGTGCGCGGCGTCACGGTGCTGGACCGCACGCTGGTCGCCAACATGGTCGCACGCAACGTCGCGCTGCTGGCGGTCACCGACGCGCAGGTGCCGACGCTGGGGCGCAGTGGGGGTGGGGAGAGCAATGGCGGGCAGGCCTGGCGCTGGACGCGCACGATAACGCCGACCGGGGACGCGCGCATCGTGCGCATCGACGTCGCGGTGCAGGCGGCGACGAGCGGACAGGTCATCGGCCGCGCGACGATGGTGCGGCCGCCTTCGGCGGAGGGGTTGTGATCGTCTCTTGCTTTCCCTCCCCCGCGAACGCCGGGGCCCAGCGCAAACCAAAATGCGGTGCGGGAGCGCCGGTCGGCGCGCCGCGCCGACGCTGGGCCCCGGCTTCCGTCGGGGAAGGACAGCAAGCGGAAGGGCAGCAAGCAGAAGGCCGGGCGTGCCAGGGCTTCACCCTCGTCGAAGTCATGGTCGCGCTGCTGATCTTCTCGATCATCGCCACCGCCGGCGTCGCGCTGCTGTCGTTCTCCGTCCGCGCGCAGGCGGCGTCGGGGGCCAGGCTGGACGATCTGGCGGCGTTGCAGCGCACGCTCTCGATCCTGTCGGCCGATCTGGCGCAGGCGACCGCGCGGCCGGTACGCGACGAGGCCGGGACCGTGCTGCCCGCCTTTGTCGGCGAGAACGGCGGCGGCCAGCCCCAGAATCCGGCGATGCTGCGGCTGGTGCGCGGCGGCTGGACCAATCTGGACGCGCAGCCGCGGGCGGGCGCACAGAAGGTCGCGTATCAGCTGGCCGATGGCGACCTGCAGAGGATCGCCTATCCGCGCCTCGACGGCGCCGTGCCGCTGCCGGCCGCGCCGCTGCTGACGCGGGTCGAGGGGGTCGCGATCCGCTATCGCTATCGCGGCGCGTGGAGCGATCGTTGGGACGGCTCCGGCGGCATCGCGCTGCCACAGGCGCTGGAGTTGCGCCTGACGCGCGCGGGCGTGGAATACCGCCAGCTGTTCCTGGTCGGCACCGGCTATGTGCGTGTTCCGGAGGTCGCCATTGCGCCCGGCTGATCGCGAACGCCCGGGAGAGCGCGGCGCGGCGCTGCTCACCGTGCTGATGCTGGTCGCGGTGATCGCGGTGATCGCGGTGGGCGCGCTGGAGAAGCTGCGCCTCGCGACGCGCCTCACCGCCAATGCGGTCGGGATCGAGCAGGCGCGCAGCTATGCGCAGGCTGCCGAGGCGCTCGCGCTGTCCCGAGTGTCGACGCTGCTGGGTCAGAGCCGTGATCGCGTGACGCTGGCGGGGGGGTGGAGCAACGCGCCGTTCGATCTGCCGCTGCCCGGCGGCACGGCGGTGGCGCGGGTCAGCGACGGCGGCAATTGCTTCAACCTCAACGGTCTGGTCAGCGAGGCGGCACCCGGCGTGTACGCCAGCAACCCGCTCGCGCGCGTCCAGTTCGCGCGGCTGATGCGCCTGTTGCAGGTGCCGCCGCAGATCGCCGAACAGGCATCGGCCGGCGCGGCCGACTGGATCGATACCGACGCTGACCAGCAGGGGGGCGGGGCGGAGGACAGTGCGTACCTGCGCCAGGACCCCGGCTATCGCACCGCCGGCACGTTGATGGCCGACCCCAGCGAACTGCGCGCGGTCGCGGGCGTCACGCCCGCGCTGTACGCGCAGCTGCGGCCATGGCTGTGCACGCTGCCGGTCGCCGAGCCGGCGGCGATCAACCTCAACACGCTCGCGCCCGAGCAGGCGCCGCTGGTGGCGATGCTGGCGCCCGACACCTTGTCCGTCGAGGCGGCGAGCGCCGCGCTGTTGCGCCGGCCTGCGCAAGGCTGGGCAAATGTTGGCGCGTTCGCCGCATTGCCGGGGATCAGCGGCACCGGACTCGGTGAGGGGCAGGCGGGCGTCACCTCCAAATGGTTCGGCTTGCGGGTCGATGTCGTGGTGAACGGGCTGGACGTGCGTGAAACGGCGCTGATCGACGCGACGAGACTTCCCGCGCGGCTTGTGGCGCGGCAATGGGGCGAGGAGTGACCGCGACCCTGCTCTTCCTGCCCCACCGCGACGCACCCTACCGCTGGTGGCGGATGGATGCGCAGGGGATCGCGGAGGGGGAGGGCTTTCCACCGCCCGCCGAGGACGACCGGCTGATCGCCGTGCCGCCCGCCGATGCGGTGACGCTGCATTGGGCGGTGCTGCCGACGCGCTCGCCCGCGCAGGCGACCGCCGCCGCCCGCATCCTGGCGGGCGAGGCGAGCGCGGTGCCGGCGGCGGAACTGCATGTCGCGGTCGGCGAGGAGGGGACCGAGGAGCGCCCGATCGCGGTGGTCGGCGCGGCGGCGATGCGGACCTGGCTGGCCGAGCTGGCGCTGGCCGGGCTGGACCCGCAGGCGATGGTGCCCGCACCCATGCTGCTGCCGCGACCGGACGAGGGTTACACGCGCGCCGAGCTGGCCGGCGGCGGCGTGGTGCGGGGGCGGACCAGCGGCTTTGCCGACGAGGCGCGGCTGACCGAGCTGGTCACGGGCGGCGAGGACGCGCGCGTGATCGGGCGCGACGAACTGACGCAGGCGCTGGCCGCCGCGATCGCCGCCCCTGCGCTCGATCTGCGGCAGGGACCGTTCGCGCGCCGTCGCCGGCGCGAGCTCGACTGGGCGCTGATCCGCCGGCTGGCGTGGCTGGCGTTGACGATCCTGCTGGTGACGCTTGCGATCTTCGTCGTGCGCTTGGCCAAGTACAGCTTCGCCGCCGACGCGCTGGAGGCGCGCGCGGCGGCGCTGGCGCGAACCGGGCTGCCGCGCGGCGAAACGATCGTCGATGCCGACCGGCAGCTCGCCGAGCGGCTGGGCGCGGTGCGAGGGCCGGGGCTGGGCTTCACCGGCATGGCGGCGGCCGTGTTCGCAGCGGTGCGCGCGACGCCGGGCACCGAGGTGACGGGGCTCGACTTCCAGCCGACCGGCAATCTCAAGATCTCGGTCGCGGCCGCGCGCGAATCGCTGCCGACCGACCTCAAGCGCGCCATCGAACGCGCGGGCTTTGTCGTCGACGCGAGCACCTTCACCTCCGCCAACGGGCGCGTCACGGGCGACATGACGGTGAGGGCACCGTGATAGCCTGGTTCAACGCGAGGTCGCTGCGCGAGAAGCGGTTGCTGGTCGTCATGGTCGCGCTGCTGGCGCTGACGCTGGTCTGGCTGCTGGTGATCCGACCCTTTGGCGATGCACTGTCGAGCGAACGCGAGCGCCATGCCGCTGCCGTGATCCGGCTCGGCGAGACGCAGGCGCGCGTCGACACGCTGCGCCAGATCGGGCGGCTGCGCGCGGCGCCGCTGACCGGCAGCTTCGCCGACGCGGTTCGCGCGCGCGCGGCCGACGCGGGGTTCGCGATCGCGCTGTTGCAGGAAGACGGGCCCGGCCGCGTGCGGGTCGCCATCGCGGGCGCACGGCCGGCGGTGCTGGTGCTGTGGCTGGCGCGGCTGGAGCTTGCCGGCATCCTGGTCGAAGGGGCGACCTTCACCGACAAGGGGGATCGCACGGTGGGCGTGCAACTGACGCTGAGGGCACGCGCGCGATGATCGGGGGAGCGATCCGGCTCGCCACGGGGCGGCGCGCGATGTTCGGGGCGATGCTGTTCGCCGGTCTGCTGATCTTCGTACCCCTGCGCCTGGTGCTCGGCTGGTTCGGGCTGGGCGAGGCGGGGCTGAGCGCGCGGCGGGTCGACGGCGCGCTGTGGTCGGGGCGGCTGGTGGAGGCGCGGTTCGGCGAGGTGGCGCTGGGTGACCTGAACGCGCGGCTCGCCTTTTTCCCGCTGTTCCTCGGCCGCGCGCGCGTCGAACTGGACGGCGACGGTGCGAGGCCCTTCACCGGCGCGATGACGGTGCGGCGGCACGGCTTCGGCATTGACGACATGACCGCCACGCTCGCGACCGGGCAGTTGTTCGCGCCGCTGCCCGTCGCCGCGCTCGACCTGGACGACGCCACCGTGCATTTCCGCGACGGCCAGTGCGACCGTGCCGATGGCCGCGTGCGTGCGACGCTGGCGGGCGAGGCGGCGGGCGTGCCGCTGCCGACGACGCTGAGCGGCCCCGCACGCTGCGAGGCGGGCGCGCTGCTGCTGCCGCTAACCAGCGCGGCGGGCACGGAGACCGCGACACTGCGCGTGTTCGCCGATGGCCGCTACCGCGCCGAGTTCGCGCTGCGCACCGCCGACCCGCTGATCGGGCCGAGACTGGAGAGCGCCGGTTTCGTCGGCGGGCCGCAAGGATATCGTTTGTCGGTGGAGGGGCGGTTCTAGCGCCGGCTTCTTAGGTTAAAGGCTCCGCATCAGGGAATTCGCCCTCCCGGGCGGAAGCGGGCGGCGCGGCCGACTGGACCCCGACTTCGGTCGGGGAAGGTTGATTTAGTGGCGCTGGATCACCGCCCTCAAGGCAGCACATCCTTGACGCGGCGCGGAACCGCCCGCTAGGGCGCGACCCTCACGGCGATCGTAGTTCAATTGGTTAGAGCACCGGCTTGTGATGCCGGAAGTTGCGGGTTCAAGTCCCGTCGGTCGCCCCATTTCTCCTTCGCAGGACCGGTTTCAGATGAGCGATTGGGGCTTTCCCGATTTCGACGAGCACGAGGGCGTGCACCTGTTCAGCGACGCGGCCTCGGGCCTGCGCGCGATCGTTGCGGTGCATTCCACTGCGCTGGGGCCGGCCGCGGGCGGCGCGCGCTTCTGGCATTATGCCGACGAGCGTGACGCGATCACCGACGCGCTGCGGCTGTCGCGGGGCATGAGCTTCAAGAACGCGATGGCCGGGCTGCCGATGGGTGGCGGCAAGGGCGTCATTCTGGCCGATGCCGACCGCACGAAGACTCCGGCGATGCTCGCTGCGTTCGGGCGCGCGATCGAGTCGCTGGGCGGGCGTTACGTCACCGCCGAGGATGTCGGCATGAGCGACGACGACATGGTGACGATCGGCCGCGAGACGACCCATGTCTCCGGCCTGCCGGTGGCGAGCGGGGCGGCGGGTGGCGACCCGGGTCCGTATACCGCGCTGGGCGTGTATCTGGGGATCAGGGCGGCAGCGAAGCGTGCGCTCGGGACCGACGAGATGCGCGGCGTGCGCGTCGCAGTGCAGGGAGTCGGTTCGGTCGGCGGCGGCACGGCGCGGCTGTTGGCGGCGGACGGGGCCGAGCTGGTACTGGCCGATGTCGACGCGGGCCGCGCGGCGGCGTTGGCGGCCGCGCTGGGCGCCAAGACCATATCGACCGACGCGATCCTGTCGGCGGAGGTGGACATCGTCAGCCCCAACGCCCTGGGCGCGATCCTGACCGAACAGTCGATCGCGGCGCTACGGTGCAAGGCGGTCGCGGGTGGCGCGAACAACCAGCTTGCCCGGCCGGAGGACGGTCGGCGGCTGCACGAACGCGGCATTCTCTACACACCCGATTACGTGATCAACGCCGGCGGGATCATCAACGTCGGGCTGGAATATCTGGGGCAGGGCGACGAGGCGGAGGTCAAGGCCCGCATCGCGCGGATACCGGATCGGCTGGTCGAGGTGTGGAACGAGAGCGACCGCACGGGCGAGCCGGCATCGGCGGTGGCGGACGCGATCGCACGGCGGCTGATCGGCCGGTAGGTCTGAAATTGTCGGCGTTGGCCCGCCGACCAACGCGGGCCGGCAAGATTCAAGCTCGGCGGTCAAGTTCTTCGCCGGCGGAAGCCGGGCCTGGTGCGCGGCGCGGCCGACTGCGCCCCGGCTTCCGCCGGGGAGGGGCTGGTCCGCAGCGTGCACCTGACGGGGCTACGTAACGACGAGATTTGCTCTATCTATCGACGCACTATGACCCTGAGTACCCGATGGGCTGGCTGACCCTTCTCGCCCTCGCTGCCGCCGCGATGCTGGCGCTCGTCGCGTTGGGAGTGCGGCGGCCCTTGTGGTCGCTCGCCGGCGCAGGGCTGATGCTGGGGGCGACCGGCTATGCCTTGCAGGGGCGACCCGCCTTGCCCGCGCAACCCGCGCGGGGCGTCGCGGCCATAGCCGGCGACGATCCCGCGCTGCTGTCGCTGCGCGACCAGATGCTGGGACGCAACAATACGGCCGCCGCCTACATGATCGCAGCCGACGCCATGCAGCGATCCGGTGAGAAGCGCGCAGCGGTGCAGGCCGTGCTGGGCGGGCTGCGCCGATACCGGGAGAGCCTGTTGCTGTGGGTCGGGCTCGGCAACGTGCTCACCGCGCATGACGGCAAGCTGTCCGCGCCGGCGCTGTTCGCGTTCGACCAGGCGGCACGGCTTGCTCCGTCGCATCCGGCGCCGCCGTTCTGGCGCGGGTTGGCGCATATCCGAGCGGGCGAGTTTGCCGCGGCGCGACCATTCTGGGCGCGCGCCCTGGCACTGACGCCGGAGGGAGTGACCTATCGGCGCGAGATCGCACAGCGGCTGGCGGTGCTGGATGCCTATCTCGCGGAGGTGGAAGAGGTGCCAGCCACCGGAAGGTAACCCGCCCCTCTTCGTCATGCCGGCCCTGAGCCGGCATCCGACGTGACGCAGGTACTAGCTTTGATCTCAGACGTGCCGCCTGCCGCGCGTTGGACCCCGGCTCAAGGCCGGGGTGACGTCGTTGCTACTTCCCCCGACCCGTTTTCTCCTGCAGCTCGTCGATCTTCATCGACGCGTCCGCCTTGTTCAGCTCCTCGGGAAAGTCCTCATGGGCTTCCTCGGACAGCGTCTTGAGGTAGCTCGCCTGCGCGCCGGTCATCGGTTCGTCGCCGGTGGTCCAGTCGTGCGGGTCCTTGACCGCGTTGGAGGTCGGGTGGGTCTTCGGGTTCTCGGTGTCGGCCATCGTTGATCTCCTCTTCGGGTCAACAACGGCCATGTTCCTTATCCGTTCCAGGCCTGATAAGGCAGATCGAGATCGTCAGCGACGGCCTTGTAGGCGATCTTGCCGCCAAACACGTTCAGCCCCGCCGCCAGATGCGGGTCGGCCTTCATCGCCGCTTCGGCACCCAGATTGGCGAGCTTGACCGCGAACGGCAGCGTCGCGTTGTTGAGCGCGAAGGTGCTCGTCCGCGCGACCGCTCCCGGCATGTTGGCGACGCAATAGTGGATCACGCCGTCGACCTCGAACACCGGGTCGTCGTGCGTGGTGGCGTGGCTGGTCTCGAAACAGCCGCCCTGGTCGATGGCGATGTCGACCAGCACGGAGCCGCGCTTCATAGTCGCCAGCATCTCGCGCGTCACCAGCTTGGGCGCGGCCGCACCCGGCACGAGCACCGCGCCGATGACGAGGTGCGCGTTCTTCACCGCCGCCGCGATCGCCGCCTTGGAGGCATAGGCCGTCTTGATCTGGCTGGAGAAGAACATGTCCAGCTCCGCCAGCCGGCTCATGTTGATGTCATAGATCGTCACGTCGGCGCGCATGCCGACCGCCATCTGCGCGGCGTTGATGCCGGAGATGCCGCCGCCCAGGATCGCGACCCGCGCCGGCGCGACGCCGGGCACGCCGCCGAGCAGCACGCCGCGCCCGCCCTGTTCCTTTTCCAGATAATGCGCGCCGACCTGCACCGACATGCGGCCCGCGACCTCACTCATCGGCTTCAGCAGCGGCAGCCCGCCGCCGGACGCGGTGACTGTCTCGTAGGCGATGCAGGTCGCGCCGGACTTCATCAGCCCCTCGGCCTGCGGCTTGTCGGCGGCGAGGTGGAGATAGGTGAACAGCAGGTGGCGCGGCTCCAGCAGCGCGATCTCGCTCGCCTGCGGCTCCTTCACCTTCACGATCATGTCGGCGGCCGCGAACACCGCCGCGGCGTCGGGCAAGATGCTGGCGCCGACCGCCTGATAGTCCGAGTCCTCGAAGTCGATCCCCATGCCCGCCTGCGTCTCGACCACCACCTCGTGACCGGCCGCGACCAGCTCGGCGACCGACGGCGGGGTCAGGCCGACCCGATACTCGTGGTTCTTGATCTCCTTGGGTACGCCGATGCGCATCGAATGGCTCCGTTAAGCAGGGTTTGTGCCGTCCGCTTAGCCGCTTGGCGGCCCCCTGTCGCCATGCTACCCGCCGCGCCTTGCCGGGCGGCGATCCTCGCGCCCGACAGCTGAAAGGCTGACCCGCGACGATGCCGAGCATGGCACACAACGTCGTTACCGAACACGAAAGCGAAGACGGTCACCAGATCAGCGGTCGAACTTCGACGCTGGCGATCGGGGCGATCGGCGTGGTGTTCGGCGACATCGGCACCTCGCCGCTCTATGCGCTGAAGGAGATGTTCGATGGACATCATCCGCTGCCCATCGACATCCTGCACGTATTCGGCGTGCTGAGCCTGATCTTCTGGTCGTTCGTGATCATCGTCACGGTCAAATACGTGACCATCGTGATGAAGGCGGACAACAAGGGAGAAGGCGGCAGCCTGGCACTGCTGGCGCTGATCACGCGCAAGTCGCCCGGTGGGCGAGGCTGGCTGCTGACCATCCTCGCGGTCCTCGCGACGTCGCTGTTCTTCGGCGACGCGATCATCACGCCGTCGATCTCCGTCCTGTCGGCGGTGGAGGGCCTGGTCGTCGTCGAGGCTGGGCTGAAGCCACTGGTGCTGCCGATCTCGGTCGCGATCCTGGTCGGTCTGTTCCTGATCCAGTCACGCGGCACGGCCGGGCTGAGCAAGTTCTTCGGGCCGATCGTTCTTCTGTACTTCATCGTCCTGGCGGTGCTGGGCATCGTCCACATCCTGCCCAATCCCGGTATCATCGCCGGCCTGTCGCCCCATCATGCGGTCCTGTTCTTCGTGCGCGATCCGGGGCTCGCATTCCTCTCGCTGGGCGCAGTGGTGCTCGCCATCACGGGAGCAGAGGCGCTGTTCGCCGACATGGGGCATTTCGGCCGGCGGCCGATCATCCTCGGCTGGTTGTGCGTGGTGTTCCCGTGCCTGATCATCAACTATCTCGGCCAGTGCGCGATGCTGCTGCGCGATCCCTCGACGGTCGCGAACCCGTTCTTCCTGATGGCGCCCGAGCAGTTCCGGCTGCCCCTGGTCATCCTCGCGACACTGGCGACGATCATCGCCAGCCAGGCGCTGATCACCGGCGCGTTCTCGGTCGTGCAGCAGGCGGTGCAGCTGGGCCTGATGCCGCGCGTCCGCATCGCCCACACCAGCGAGAGCGCGTTGGGGCAGATCTATGTTCCCTCGGTCAACTGGGGCTTGCTGGCGCTGGTGCTGCTGGTGGTGGTGACGTTCCAGGAATCCACCAACCTGCTCGCCGCCTATGGACTGGCGGTGATCGGGACGATGTTCATCACCACCTGCCTCATCACCGTGCTGATGGTGCGGGTATGGAACTGGCCAATCTGGCAGGTCGCCTTGATCGCGGGCCTGTTCTTCATCATCGACGGCGCCTATCTGGCCGCCAACGTGATCAAGATTCCACAGGGCGGCTGGTTTCCGCTGGTGGTCGCGATCGTCGCGTTCACGCTGCTGACGACCTGGGCCAGGGGACGGCAGCTGATGATCGCGCGGCTGCGCGAAGGCGCGATCCCGATCAAGGTGTTCATCGACTCTGCCGCGACCTCGGCGACCCGCGTGTCGGGGACGGCGGTGTTCATGACCTCTGCGGCCGAAGGCGTACCGCCGGCGCTGCTCCACAACCTAAAGCACAACCGGGTGCTGCACGAGCGCATCATCCTGTTGACGGTGAAGATCGCCGATGTGCCGTATGTCGACGACGAGGTCAGCTTCAAGCTGGAGGATCTGGGCAACGGCTTTCGCCGTCTGATCATCAAATACGGCTTCATGCAGGAGCCCAATGTGCCTGCCGCGCTGGCTCGGGTGCAGGGCTGCGGCCCCGCGATCCGGATGATCGACACCAGCTTCTTCCTGTCGCGCCAGACGCTGCTGGCGTCCGAGCGGCCGGGCATGGCGCTGTGGCGCGAAAAGCTGTTCGCGTGGATGATGCAGAATGCGGAAAGCCCGATGCAGTTCTTCCGCCTGCCGACGAACCGGGTGGTGGAGCTCGGGTCGCAGCTGGAAATTTGACGCCGGCTCCCATCATCGTTTCGGCGCTGTTCGGCCGCGCAGACCAGGCGTGGTTCGATGGCTTGCGGCGCGAACATTTTCCGCCCGAGCGCAACCAGCTCGACGCGCATCTGACGCTGTTCCACCACCTGCCGCCATCCGCCGCGCCGGAGCTGAAGACGCGGCTGACCGCGGCGACGCGCGGCGTCCCGGCGCCGGTCGCCCGCGCGGCGGGGCCGATGTCGTTGGGGCGGGGCGTCGCGTTCCGCATCGAGGCACCCGAGCTGGTGCGGCTGCGCGCCGACCTCGCGGACGCGTTTTCGGGCCTGCTGACGCCGCAGGACGCGGGCGGGTGGCGACCGCATGTGACGATCCAGAACAAGGTTGTGCCGAGCGTCGCGAAGCTGTTGCTGGGGCAGCTGCAGCGCGACTTCCGGCCGCGCGAGGTGGCGATCGCCGGCCTGGCGGCGTGGTGGTATCGCGGCGGGCCGTGGGAGCCGCTGAGCCGGCACATGTTCGCCTAGGGAAACCCGTGCTTGACCCGTTGCGCGCCCGCCTCTTATAGGCCCGCGTCTCATGGCGAAGTAGCTCAGCTGGTTAGAGCACGGGAATCATAATCCTGGGGTCGGGGGTTCAAGTCCCTCCTTCGCTACCAACGTATGCGCCAGAGGCGCTCTCCTTTGAGGTGTGCCGCCCGTGTTCAGGGCGGCTTCGAGTGAGCCAACGAGGGTGATGGAATGGCCATCGCTCGTCGGCGTGACGTCGACGAGATCGACCAGCGCTCGCAACTCTGCGCGGATGGCGTCCGACACCAGCTCGCCCTTGTCGAGCGCGGCGATCAGCGCCCGGACCCGCGCTCGATAAGCGG
>NZ_JAQGLJ010000038.1 GCF_028292945.1 Sphingomonas bacterium
AGAATAGCCGCGGATCGTCTCGAACGCCGCTTTGTCGGTGATCGGATTGCCCCATTCCGGCCATTCGCCGGGCGTCAGCGGCAGGCTCTCGTCGAGCATGGTGTTGAGCACGTCGACGAACGGCACGCTCGCCACCACCGCGCCCCACAGTTCCGGGTCGGAATTGACCACCGCGCCCATCAGCTCGCCGCCCGCCGAGCCGCCGGCGATCGCAATGCGGCCTTCGCGCGTCCATCCATCGGCGATCAGCCCGCGCGCGACATCGACGAAGTCGTTGAAGGTGTTGGTACGCTTGTCGAGCTTGCCGTCGTGATACCATTGCTGGCCCAGATCGTCGCCGCCACGGATGTGCGCGATCGCAAAGGCAAAGCCGCGGTCGAGCAGCGACAGCCGCCCGGTCGAGAAGCCCGGCGGGATCGCGTAGCCATAAGCACCATAGGCATAGAGATAGAGCGGCGCGCTGCCGTCCTTCGCGAGTCCGGCGGGGTAGACGATCGAGACGGGGATCTGCGTGCCATCGCGGGCGGCGATGTGGAGGCGCTCGGTGCGGTATTTCGCCGGGTCGTAGCCGGACGGGATCTCCTGCACCTTGCGCACCGTCATCTCGGCCGTGGCGAGGTCGTAATCGTAGACGGTGCCGGGCGTGACCATCGATTCATAGCCGAGCCTTAGCGTGTCGACGGCGTATTCCGGGTTGTCGCCCAGCCCGGCGGCGTAGCTCGCCTCGGGGAAGGGGATGCGCTTGCCTTGGGTGGGCGTGTCGTAGCGGTGGATCGCGACCTGATCGAGGCCGTGCTCGCGGCCCTCGACGACGAAGAAGTCGGCGTAGCATTCGACGCCCGTCATGTAGAAATGCTGGCTCGGCGCGATCAGCTCGGTCCACTCGCCCGGCTGCTCGACGGGCGCGGTGACGAGCCGCCACATCGGGTCGGTGTCGTTGGTGTGGATGAACAGCGTGCCGTCATGCTCGTCGACATCATACTCGCGCCCGGTCAGGCGCGGGGCGACGCAGATCGGCGTGGCGAGCGGGTCGTTGGCGGGGAGCAGATACACTTCGCTGGTGACGTGATCGCCGGTGGCGATGACGATCCAGTTGCGCGCGCTGGTCTCCGCGACGCCGACGCGGAAGCCCTCGTCAGCTTCGTGGAACAGCACGACATCGTCGGCGACCGGTGTGCCGAGCCGGTGGAAGCGCGCGTTGTCGGTGCGCCACTGGTCGTTTGCGAGGCCGTAGAGAAAGCCGGCGTCGTCGCTGGTCCAGACGATATCCGACAGCATGCCGGGAATCACCTCGGACAGGTGCTCGCCGGTGCTCAAGTCCTTGACGCGCACCTCGAACCGCTCCGCGCCGCTGTCGTCGATCGCGTAGGCGAGCTTGGTGCCGTCGTTGGAGATCGCGAACGCGCCGAGGCGGAAATACTCCTTGCCCTCGGCCAGCGCAGGCTCGTCGAGCAGCAGTTCGTCGGGGCCGCCCGCAACAGGCTTGCGCCACCATTTGCGGTACTGGCCGCCGGTCTCGAATGCGGTCCAGTACAGCCAGTCGCCATCCTTCTGCGGAACGGAGGACTCGTCCTCCTTGATGCGGCCCTTCATCTCTTCGTAGATCGTTTCGATCAGCGGCGCGTGCGGGGCCATGACGCTCTCGAAATAGGCGTTCTCGGCTTCGAGATAGGCGAGGATGTCGGGGTCGGTGACCTCGGGGTAGCCGGCGTCCTTGAGCCAGGCATAAGGGTCCTCGATCGTATGGCCGTGCGCGGTGAAGCTGTGCGGGCGACGGGCGGCGACTGGGGGAGCGGCGTTGGTCATGGCCAAGTCCTTAGCGACGATCATTCCCCGTAGTCACCCCGGCGAGTTTCGGGCGTAGCGCCTTCCGCACGGCGGCGCACGACGCAGGCGGGGTCCTGCCGGGCAGCATTTCGTGCGTGGCGATTGAGCAAGCCGTATCGATAAGGCAGGGGACGTCGGTCGTTCCGATCCCGGCGGATCGCGACACGCAGGAGACAGTGCGGCCTTATGACTTCCCACGACAGGAAACCGCACGCCTGGCGACCGGAGAACCTACGCCTGGCCGTCGAGGCGGCGGGCGTGTCGCTATGGGCATGGAACGTCGATGACGACCGCTTCACGATGGACGAGCGCGGGTTCGAGCTGTGGGGCATCTCCTGGAGCGACACGGTGACGTTCGAGGAATTGTCCGACCATATCCATCCCGCCGACCGCGACCGTGTCCGCGCCGGCTTTGCCGCGACCCGCGCGGTGCTGGGGCCGTACGAAACGGACTTCCGCATCATGGTCGAAGACAAGGTTCGGTGGGTGTCCGCACGCGGCCAGGGACAGGACGTCGGCATCGTCGGCCGCACCATGTTCGGCATCTTCCTCGACGTCACCGGCCGCAAGCAGGCCGAGGAGGGTCATGAGCTGCTCGCGGGCGAGATGAGCCATCGGGTCAAGAACCTGCTCGCGATCGCCGCAGGGCTGGCGGAGATCACCTCGCGCTCGACCACGACGACCGCTGACATGGCGCGCGAGCTGTCCCAGCGCCTGACCGCACTGGGACGCGCGCACGATCTGGTGCGGCCGCTCCCCGGGGGACAGGGGAAGGCGGCATTGTTGGGTGACCTGCTGTCGGTGCTGCTGGCGCCCTATGACGATCTGGGCGCGTTCAGCGGGCGCATCCGTGTCGCGGTCGAGCGGATGGGTGTGGGCGAGGCTGCGGCGACCAGCCTGGCGCTGGTGGTGCACGAGCTGGCGACGAATTCGCTCAAATACGGTGCGCTGTCCGTCGAGGCCGGGACGCTGGACGTTTCCAGCACGTCGCACGACTCGGAGATCGCGCTCATCTGGATGGAGCGGGGCGGCCCCCCTGTTTCAACGCCGCCCGAGCGCGGCGGCTTCGGCAGCAAGCTGGTCGACCGCAGCGTGGAGCGCCAGCTCGGCGGCTCGATCGACTATGACTGGGACGACGGCGGCCTGACCGCGACGGTGCGGCTGGATCGCGGGAAGCTGGTGGCCTGAGGGGCACGGGAGACTCGTCTCAGCGCCCCGGCATCCTCCCTCCGCCTGCGATCCACGCAGCGATCTTCCGCTCCAGCACCGGCATCGGCAGCGAGCCGGTGTCGAGCACGGCGGCGTGGAACGCGCGCGGATCGAACTTCCCCCCAAGCTTCGCCTTTGCGTCCGCCTTCAGGCGCAGGATCGTCAGCTGGCCGACCTTGTACGCCAGCGCCTGGCCGGGGTTGGCGATGTAGCGTTCGACTTCGGCGGTGTAGTCGGTGCGGCTGCCCGGCGAGTTGGCGAGCATGTAGTCGATCGCGCGTTCGCGGCTCCAGCCCATCGAATGCAGGCCGGTGTCGACCACCAGCCGCATCGCGCGCAGCATCTCGTCGCCCAGGCCACCCATGCGCTGATAGGGGTCGGTCTCCATGCCCAGTTCCCGGTAAAGCGATTCCGCGTAGAGCGCCCAGCCCTCGACATAGGCCGTGTTGCCGCCGAAGCGCATGAAGGCCGGCAGGGCCACGTTCTCCTGCGCGAGACTGATCTGGAAATGATGCCCCGGCACCGCCTCGTGCAGGTACAGCGTCTCCTCGCCCCAGCTGTAGCGCGTCGGCAGGTCGTAGGTGTTGAAGTAGAAGATGCCCGCGCGCGTGCCGTCGGGCGTGCCCTGCTGGTACGAGCCCGCCGCGTCGGTCTTTTCGCGGAAGGTCGGCACGGGGCGCAGTTCGAGTGGGGATTTCGGGATCAACGCGAATTGTTCGCCGATGCGGGCATCGATGCGCTTGGCGATGGACTCATAGCTCTGCTTGATCGCGTCGGCGGAGGTCGGCGCGAAGCGCGGATCGGTGCGGAGGTGGTCGAAGAATTGCGGCAACGTCCCCTTGAACCCGACCGCCGCCTGCTGGCGCTCCATCTCCGAGCGAATGCGCGCGACCTCCTGAAGCCCGAGCTGGTGGACCTCGGCGGCGCGCAGCGGCTTGGTGGTGCTCGCCTCGATGCGGTAAGCGTAATAGGCGGCGCCGCCGGGGATCGCCGACAGGCCGAAAGTGGCGCGCGAGCGGGGCAGATATTCGTTCTTCAGGAAGTCGCGGATCCTGCGATGCGCGGGGTCGATGACAGTCCGCACCTGATGGGCATAGGCAGCCTTCAGGCGCGCCTGCTCGGCGGCGGGAACTGTCGCCGGGAACATCGTCACCGGGGCGTAAAAGGTCGAGCCCTCGACGCCCTGCTTGAGCAGGTTGTCGAACTGTTCGATCATGTTGACGACGGTCAGCCGCGGCTGGACGATGCCCTGCGCCAGGCCGGTGCGGAAGCGCGCGACGATGCGGTCGTACAGCGCGGCATAGCCGGCGTTGCGCTTCAGGTTGTTCTCGTAATCGAGCACGGTCCTGAACGGTGCCGCACCCTTGCCGGACGCGAAGTCGGCATAGAAGGTCTGCAGGCCGCCGAAATGGTTGATCGGCAATGCACGGCTGACGCGCAGGATGCCGGGAGCGTAAGCCTTGAGCGCGGTTTCCTGATCGGTGCGGAACACGTCGTACGCGATCTGATCGACCGGCGTCAGCCGCGCGCGGTCGATGCGCTTGAGCGCGGCGAGGTCGGCTTCGATGTTGCGCCGGTCCTGCGCCTCGCGCGCGTCGGTGTACGCCTCGCCGAAGCGGTCGGCATAGCGCAGGTCGCCGCGGAAGATCGCGCTGATCGGGTTGAGGCGCAGGTCGCGTTCGTCACTGTCGTAGAACAGCCGCTTGAGCTTGGCGTCCTCGGGTCCATCGCCGGGCAGCGGCACGGGCGGGGGTAGAGCCTGGCTTGATACAGGTGCCGAACAGGCGAGCAACATGCCCGCAATTACGCTTACGATCCGCATCTGCTGTTCCTCTTCCGACGCGGGAAGGCTAGCGGCGAGCCGACACGGGAGCAACGAACACATGAGCGGAAGCGGGGAAACGATCGGCGTCATCGGGGCGGGGCAGATGGGCGCGGGGATCGCGCAGGTGTCCGCGCAGGCCGGATATCGCGTGCTGCTGGCGGACGTCTCGCGCGAACGCGCGGAGGCCGGCAAGGCGGGGATCGCCAGGCAGCTTGAGCGACTGGTCGCCAAGGAGAAGATCGACCCGGCCGCGCGCGACGCCGCGCTGGCGTTGATCGAGCCGGTCGACGGCGCGGGGGCGTTCGCATTGGCCTCGCTGGTGATCGAGGCGGCGACCGAGCGCGAGGAGATCAAGCGGCGCATCTTCGCCGATGTCGGCGCGGTGCTCGGGCCGGACGCGATCCTGGCGTCGAATACCTCGTCGATCCCGATCACGCGGCTGGCGCAGGCATCGCCCGACCCGGCGCGTTTCGTCGGCGTCCACTTCTTCAATCCGGTGCCGGTGATGGGCCTGATCGAGCTGATCCGCGGCCTCGCCACCGCCGACGCGACGGTGGCGACGGTCGAGGCGTTTGCGAAGCGGCTTGGCAAGGAGGTGGTCCATGCCAACGACGCGCCGGGCTTCATCGTCAACCGTGTGCTCATGCCGATGCTCAACGAAGCCTGCTTCGCGCTCGGCGAAGGCGTGGCGGGCGTGCGCGACATCGACACCGCGTGCCGGCTGGGGCTCAACCACCCGATGGGGCCGCTGATGCTGGCCGACTTCATCGGGCTGGATACCTGCCTGGAGATCACCCGGGTGCTGTTCGAGGGGACTGGCGATCCGAAATTCAGGCCCGCGCCGGTGCTGGTGAAATATGTCGAAGCGGGGTGGTTCGGGAAGAAGGCTGGGCGCGGATTCTACGACTATTCGGGCGCGGAGCCGGTGCCGACGCGTTGACGCGGATCAGCCGTGGATGGTGCGAAACGTCAGGTTGAAGCGAGACCCGGCAACGTTCGCCCGCTTTGGAACGGCGTGTCGCCAGTGCCGCTGAAGCTCGCCGCGCATCACCAGAAGCGTGCCGTGCCGCAACGGCAGCGTCAGCTTCTCGCCGTGATCGTCGTTGCGGCGGAGCTGGAAGTCACGCGTCGCACCGAAGTTTGCGGACGCGATGACCGGATCGGGTCCGAGCTCCTTTTCGTCGTCGGCATGCCAACTGAGGCTGTCCCGGCCGTCCCGATACCAGTTCAGCAGCACGCTGTTGAAGGTGCTGCCGATCAGCGCCTCGATCCGCTGCTTGAGGTGGAGCAGTCCGTCGGCCCAGGGGTTCGGTTCCGACTTGATGCCCGAATAGGTGTAGGCGGCGCCCGGATCGCCGTACCAGGCGGTGAGGCGCGGCAACGGCACGGCCTTGCCGTAGAGCTTGAGGTGGTCCTGTTTCCAGCGGATGTTGGCGAAGTTGATCTTTTCCAGGGCTTCGGCGGAAACGTCTCGCCAGTTGGCCGTGCGCCAATCGAGTGTGTCGTTCTCCTGCAGATAGGCGAAGGTCCGGTCGCTCCACGCCTGGGTGAAGAAGTGTTCCGCGTAGAAGAAGCTGCCGCCCGGCACCGTCACGTTGAAGCCGTTCCATTGCTCGTTCCATGCAGCGGAATACCCCTCCGCCGACGGCAACGCGAACGGCGGTGTGCGGTTCAGAGGGGCAAGCAGGTCAGCCATCAGCGATCTCGAGTTCGCATAGCCATACCACGGCTTTCGACTTGGCGGGATTGTCGCAGGTAAGCCGGGTCAGCTCCGATCGGATGACCGTCAGATCGCTGGCCATGTTCGGATGCTCCAGGGTCGCTTTCACCATCTCGATCTGCGGCGTTCCGCCGTTGAAATCGCGATCGTGGCTTACCGACACGATGGTATTACGGCCGGGCTGGAGTGTCTTTTCGAGAAGGTTCAGAGGCTGAAAACCTGCCACGTCCAGGGTGTTGGAGAACAGGTGCAATGTCACCTGGCCATCGGCCGGCGGCAGGTCCGATTCGACGAGACCGTCGAACCGCTTGCCGACGCTGGTTATTTCGGCCTCGGGACAGATTTTTGCATAGATCGCCTCGGCACGGGCCAGCGCCAGTGCGGACGGCTCGATCAGCACGACCTCCGCCACATCGGTCAACAGGCAACCGTCGGTCAGATCGTTGACCAGCAGGCCGGCGAGACCCTGTCCGCACCCATAGTCGATCAACCGGTGTGGCGGGGTGATCGTGCCCAGCACGTTCGCGATCTTCGTCCACTGACTCTCGATCATCGGCCCGTAGGTCCATAGGTACTCGTCCAGCTTCGGCACGCTATCGAGCACCGCGTGACCGAACGCCAAGGTGTTCTTGAGGCCGTGGTCGCCCATGAAGGTTCGCCTGAACCACGTGAAATCGACCTGTTCCCGAGCGCGTTTTCCGATTGCCTCGATTGCCCTGTCCGTCATGTCCGTTGCCCTCCCCGCTGTCGCGTTGCCGGTGCGATCTGGTCGCGGAGGAATGGAGAGGCAAAAAGGAATGGCTCCATTTTGGCGGTGTTGAGCGGGGCGACGACGTCACCCGCGCGTTTACTGGGGTTACGACAGCCTTGGTCAGCGTGAGCGCAGGGTCTCGGCGCAGGCGGCAATCCGGCGGGCGCGGGTTTCCGGCTTCTTCGCGCCTTCCACCGCTTCCGTGTGCTCGCGCTGGTGCGTGAAGCTGAGCCGCTCCCACCCTCCCCACGCGCCTGCCGCTTCCAGCGCGGCACGAAGGTCGGCGGGCGGGTCGATGCGGCGTTCCTCGCGGTCGAGGGCGACGGTGATGGTTAACGGCTCGCCCGGCGTTGCACCGACCGCCTCGCGATGGCTGCGGCGGAAGGGGATCCAGGCGCCGCCGCCCATCGTCGTCACGGTACTGCGATACTCGTATCCGCCGATCGCGACGACCACCGGGGCACGGGTGCGGCCCAACGCCTCTTTGGGATCGAACGGAAGCCGGATCGCGAACGCATAGTCGCCGACGGCGAGGACATGCGTGAACGTCCGGCTCCGCGTCACCCGATCAGCAGCCCCGCCAGCGCGGCGCTCATCAGGTTCGCGAGGCTGCCCGCCGCCAGCGCGCGCAGGCCCAGCCTCGCGATCATCGGCCGCTGGTTGGGCGCGAGGCCGCCGGTCACCGCCATCTGGATCGCGATGGAGGAGAAGTTGGCGAACCCGCACAGCGCGAAGGTGACGATGATGCGGGTGCGTTCGCTGAGCGCGGCCATCTGACCCAGTTCGATGAAGGCGACGAATTCGTTGAGCACGATCTTGGTGCCGAACAGCCCGCCCGCAGTGCCCGCCTCATTCCACGGCACGCCGATCAGGAACATCAGCGGCTGGAACACCAGCCCGACGATCTGCTGAAAGCTCAGGTCCGGCCGGCCGAACCACGCGCCGACGCCGCCGAGCAGCCCGTTGGCGAGCGCCACCAGCGCCACGAAGGCGAGCACCATCGCGCCCACCGCGACCGCCAGCTTGACGCCGGTCTGCGCGCCCTGCGCGGCCGCCATGATGATGTTGGCGGGGCGCTCGCCGTCCTCGAAGGTCTCGGCGACCTCGATGTGGGCGTTGGCGACCCCCTGTTCGCCCCGCAGCGGCAGCTCGTCCGGTGCGGGCGCGGCGTCGGGCATGATGATCTTGGCCATCAGGATGCCGGCAGGCGCGGACATGAAGGCGGCGGCGAGCAGATAAGGCAGCGCGGTCGGCCCAAGCAGCGTCGCATAGGCCGCCAGGATCGTCCCCGCGACGCCCGCCATGCCGACCACCATCAGCGTGAACAGCTGCGCCGGCGGGAGTGCGGCCAGATAGGGCCGCACCACGAGCGGCGATTCGCTCTGGCCGACGAAGATGTTGGCGGCCGAGCCGAGCGCCTCGACGCGGCTGACCCCGGTGATCCAGCCGATCGCGCCGCCGACCCAGCGCACGATGCGCTGCATGATGCCGAGATAGTAGAGGATCGACACCAGCGCCGCGAAGAAGATGATCACCGGCAGCGCGCCCAATGCGAAGGTGTTGGCGAGCGGGTTGGTCGCGGCCGGGCCGAACAGGAATTCGGTGCCCTTGTTGGCATAGCCGAGCAGGTTGGACACGCCCTGCGCCATCGCCTCGATCCCCGCCCTGCCCCAGCTGGTATACAGCACCAGCACGGCGATGCCGACCTGCAAGCCGAACGCGGCGCCGACCACGCGCGGCCTGATGGCGCGCCGGTCGGTGGACAGCGCCAGCGCGAGCAGCAGGATGACGATGATGCCGGCAATGCCGATCAGGGGGCTGGTCATGGGCGAGTTTGTTGCAGGAAGCCGACGGCAGGGGAAGGGGCTGTGGTTGACGCGCGGAGCCGAGCGGCTAGCACTCGTTCATGACCACCACTTTCGCTCCACTTTCGCGTTCGCTGTTCGCGCTGTCGATCTTCTATGGCGGCATGGTCTGCATCGCGGGCGTGCTGGGCAACAAGCAGGTATCGCTGGGACCCCTGTCGGCGATCGGCTCGGTGTTCGGGCTGGGGCCGCTGGCGGTGGAGGCGGGGATCTTCGCCTTTCTGCTGCTGGTCGTGATCTCCAGTGCGGTCGCCGAACTCCACGGGCGTGACACCGCGAACCGGCTGGTGCTGCTCGGCTTCGCGCCGCTGGTCGCTTCGATCATCCTGTCGATCATCGTCCGCGCGCTGCCCGCCGCGCCCGACATGCAGCCCGCCAACCGCGACGCGATTCAACTGGTGCTGGGCGGGACGTGGCGGATCTGGCTTGGCGGGATCGTCGCCTATGGCATTTCGCAGACGCTCAACGTCTCGATCTTCTCGTGGCTCAAGGGGCGCGAGGGCAGCCGGCTGCTATGGCTGCGCTCCGCGATCGCGGGCGTACTCAGCCAGGCGGTCGACACGCTGCTGTTCGTCACCATCGCGTTCTGGGGCGTGTTCCCGATCGGGGAGCTGCTGGCCGGGCAGATGATCGCCAAGGTCGTGCTGTCGGCGCTGCTGGTGCCGCCGCTGATCTACGCCGTCGTGGCGATCGGTCGCGTGCTTGACCGCGAGCCGAGCGCGGCTGGCCGCCACTGAACCGCACTTCGTTTCGGCGCGGGAACAACACAGCCTGTCGAGCGGTTGTGCTCGCGGTTCAACAGGAGGCAGTTCAATGGCCGAGTATCGTAGCAACGACGCGGGCGACCGCGTGCATGTCGAGAAGCGTGGCGGCCTTGGCCGGACGCTCGGGATCATCGCGCTGATCGCCGGTCTCATCGCCGCGATCGGCTTCGCGACCGGCTTCTTCAGCATGAACGCCAAGGGCGGCGCACTGCCGGACGTCGATGTCAGCGCCAAGGGCGGCGCGCTTCCCGACGTCGACGTCGATTCCAAGAAGATCGTCGTCGGCACCAAGGAAGAGACGATCGACGTGCCGAAGGTCACCACCGAGAAGGAGACGATCTCCGTCCCCGCGATCGGCGTGTCCGAAGGCGAGACCGACCAGAAGAAGTAAGCGGCGGCGCAGTGCCGACGAGAAGGCTGCTGCGAGGGGGTTGGGCTGGCGCGCCCGGCCCCCTATTGGCGCGTGCATGACCGATCACACGCCCGACCCCGCCCTGCTCGCCAAAGCGGAAACGCTGACCGAGGCGCTGCCCTATCTGCAACGCTATGCCGGCTGCACGTTCGTGGTGAAATATGGCGGGCACGCGATGGGCGATCCCGAGCGCCAGCGCGACTTTGCCGAGGACATGGTGCTGCTGAAGGCGGTCGGCATCAACCCGGTGGTGGTGCATGGCGGCGGGCCGCAGATCGGCGCGATGCTGAAGCGGCTGAACGTCGAATCGCGTTTCGTCGACGGCCTGCGCGTCACCGACAAGGAAACCGCCGACATCGCCGAGATGGTGCTGGCGGGATCGATCAACAAACAGATCGTCGGCTGGATCGGCCAGGCGGGCGGGCGCGCGGTCGGCATCTCCGGCAAGGACGCGCAGCTCGTGACGGCGGAGAAGGTGGGCGGGCGGCGCGAGGCGGATCCGTTGCAGGGCATCGAGCGCCACGTCGACCTCGGCTTCGTGGGCGAGCCCGTTGCCGTCGATCGGTCGCTGCTCGACACGCTGTCGGACGCGGGCATCATTCCCGTCATCGCGCCGGTCGCGACTGGCGCGGACGGCCAGACCTACAACATCAACGCCGACACGATGGCGGGCGCGATCGCCGGCGCGCTGGGTGCGGCACGCTTCTTCCTGCTGACCGATGTCGTGGGCGTGCTCGACAAGGCGGGCGAGGTGGTGACCGATCTCGACCCTGCCCGCGTCGCGGCGCTGAAGGCGGACGGCACGATCACCGGCGGCATGATCCCCAAGGTCGACACCTGCGTCGCGGCGGTCGAGGCGGGGGTGGATGCGGCCGTTATCATCGACGGCCGCGTCCCGCATGCGATCCTGCTGGAGATATTCACGCGGCAAGGGGCGGGGACATTGGTGCGGCGGCAGGCCGCACGCGAATAGCGGCGCTATTCGCGAGACGGTGCCGACGGGTCGAGCCTCCAAGTTTCCCGCCCGCGGAGCGGGAAAGGTCAGGGGAGCACATGTCCGACATCAGCGCGGCCCAACAGCCCCTCCCCCCAGCCCGTCCGCAAACGGGAGGGGAGTTCCAACGCGCTGTCCCGCAGGCGGGAGGGGACTACGCGCGCCATTGCCGCAAAGCTGACGCGCCCCTAAGTTCGCGCCATGTATCTGCTCGTTTCGCTCCTCTCCACGATCCTGCTCGCGCTGCAGGTGATCATCTTCGTGCAGGTGATCCTCAGCTGGCTGACCGCTTTCAACGTCGTTAGCCGCCACAGCCCGATCGTCGGCGGGGTCGTACAGGGGCTCGATCGGATCACCGAGCCGCTCTATCGCCCCATCCGTCGTGTCCTGCCCGATCTCGGCGCGATCGATCTGGCGCCGCTGGTGGTGCTGATCGCCATCTCGCTGTTGCGGGGCAGCGTCCTGCCGTTGCTGCTGAGCGGCATGGCCACCGACGTGATCTGACGCGGGGACTTCGGGGCGCACGCCAGAGATACGGACGGCGAGCGTGGCGAGGCGACGCGCATGGATGCTGAAACAAGTTCAGCATGACGGGTAGCGCCTGCAGTGCTGCTGCGGCTAAGCGACGTCGCATGACGGCCTCCATCATCGACGGCAAGGTACGCGCCGCCGCCCTGCGTGCGCAGGTCGCGGGTGAGGTTGAACGCTTTCGCGCCGCCACCGCGCGCGCGCCGGGGCTGGCCGTGGTGCTGGTCGGCGAGGACCCCGCGTCCGCCGTCTATGTCCGCTCGAAAGGCCGGGCGACCCGTGAAGCCGGGATGGAGGGTTGGGAACACCGCCTGCCTTCCGACACCCCGCAGGCCGAGCTGCTGGCGCTGATCGCGCAGCTCAACGCCGATCCGGCCGTCGACGGCATCCTCGTCCAGCTCCCCCTGCCCCCGCAGATCGATGCGAATGCCGTCATCCAGGCGATCGATCCGGACAAGGACGTCGACGGCTTCCATCCCGTCAACGCCGGTCGGCTTGCGATCGGGCTGTCCGGCTTCGTGCCGTGTACGCCGTACGGATGTCTGCTGCTGCTGCGCGACGTCCACCCGCAGCTCGCCGGGCTGGAGGCGGTGGTGGTCGGCCGCTCCGCGATAGTCGGCAAACCGATGGCGGCGCTGCTGACGGCGCAGAGCTGCACCGTGACGCTGGCGCACAGCCGCACACGTGGCCTGCCCGCGCACATCGCGCGCGCCGACATCGTCGTCGCGGCGGTCGGCATCCCCGGCCTGATCAAGGGCGACTGGCTGAAGCCGGGCGCGACCGTGATCGACGTGGGCATCAACCGCACCGACACAGGGCTGGTCGGCGATGTCGACTTCGCCAGCGCGGTCGAGGTCGCGGGCGCGATCACCCCGGTGCCGGGCGGGGTCGGGCCGATGACGATCGCCTGCCTCCTGCGCAACACGGTGGTCTCGGCGGGACGGCGCGAGGGCGTGGCGGTGGACTTGTGATCGAACTCTTCGTCTCCTCGCTCATCACCTTCTTCGTGGTGATCGACCCGCCCGGTTGCGCGCCGATCTATGCCGGGCTGACGGCAGGCGCGCCGGACGCGGAGCGCCGTTCGATGGCCATCCGCGCGGTGTTCGTCGCGGCGATCATCCTGGTGGTGTTCGCGCTGGTCGGCGAGGATCTGTTGCGGGGGTTGGGCATATCGCTCGCCAGTTTCCGCATCGCGGGCGGCATCATGCTGTTCCTGATCGCGCTGGAGATGGTGTTCGAGAAGCGCACCGAACGCCGCGAGGACCGCGCCGCGAAGGTGCAGGAGAGCGCGCAGGAGGATGTGTCGATCTTTCCCATGGCAATGCCGATGATCGCGGGGCCGGGATCGATCGCGTCGGTGATGCTGCTGATGGCGCGCAACGACGGCTGGCAGCGGTCGGCGGTGGTGCTGGGCGCGCTGGCGACGATCCTGCTGCTGACGCTGGTGGCGCTGCTCGCGGCGGGGCCGATGATGCGGCTGCTGGGCGCGAAGATCGAAGCGGTGATCACGCGGTTGCTGGGCGTGCTGCTGGCGGCGCTGGCGGTGCAGTTCGTCATGGACGGGCTGCAGGTGTCGCTGCGGTAGCCCGACCTAGCTGATCCGGTACAGCGCGTACGGCGAGCTGCGCGGCAACGGCAATCGGCTGAGCCACGGGAACCGCGCGCCACTGGCGAGCTGGTCGTAGAAGCCGCCCTTGTTACGGACGCGGTAGATCGTCGATTCCGCCATGTTGGGGCAGATCAGCAGCAGGGTCGCGCCGCTCGCGCGCATGATGCGCCGCGCCTCCGCCGGCGAGCGGCCGAAGGCGTGCTTGACGGCCATGATCGCGTCGCCGTTGCGGTGGTACGGTCCGGCGATCGCGTCGTGGTGCGTGACGGTGATCAGCCGCGGCCCCAGGTCGACAAACGAGAACATGCGCGCTCGCGGGTATCGGTTGAGCGTCAGCAGCCTCGATGTGCGCATGCAGTCGCCCGTCGCGACGTTGACCCGGGCCTGCCCGGTCGTGGGCCGGTCTACCCGGAACCAGCTTACCGCCGTCGACGCGAACAGTCCCGCCATCACCACGATCAGCACCGCCACCGGCCCCAGCACGCGCACCAGCACCGATCGCCGGCCGCGCAGCCACGGGATGAGCAGCCACCCCAGCGCGACCACGCCGGGGACCGCGAGCAACTGCGCCGCGGGCCCGGCGCGGACCTGCCAGGCCAGCATCAGCACGGCGAACGAGGCGAACAGCGCGACGGGCAGCCAGTCGGTGCGTTCCACCCCCCTCGCCCGCCAGATCGCCAGGCCCGCGCCGATCAGCCCGACGATGGGCAGCGCAATGATCGGGAACGCTATCCGCAGCGGGTGACCCCAGATCGGCTTGGCTTCCTTGACGTTGTTGAGCCACGCCGCCGCCAGTTCGTCCGACACCTGTTCGGGCCGGCCAAGGCACTGCGGAAACACCAGCGCGAAGCCGACCGCAATGACCCCGCCCACCGCCAGCGCCAGCAGCAGCCGGGTGCGCAAGGTTACGGGGTTGAGCCGGCCGAGCAGGAACAACAGCCCGCCGGCGACCACGGTCACGCTCAGCCACACCGGCGTCAGCGCGTCGCAGCGCGCCACCCGATTGGCGTTCGACGCGAACAGCGCGAAGCCGAGCGCGCTGCCGCCGCCGAGCGTGAGCGCATAGGCGGCCAGTCGCGACGCCTCGTCGCGATCGGCCACCCAGCGCAAGCCGAGGATGGCACCCGCCATCGCGCAATAGGGCAGCATCTCGAGCCCGATCGACAGGCTGACCGCGCTCGCCAGCCCGACCAGCACGCCGCCGCGCGCGCGTCGTGGATCGCTCAGCCCCGCCAGCGTCATCGCCAGCATCGCCAGCTGCCAACCGTGGTGATCGATCCGCATCGGCGCGTACATCAGCATCGGCACGAACGCGGTCAGGAACACCAGCGTCGCCAGCGTCCAGGCGAGCGGATGCACCAGCCGCCGCACGGTGGCGCCGAGCCCGAGCAATGTCAGCGCGAGCGGGAGCAGCGGCGCGACCCCGCACGCGATCCGCTCCGCCCAGCTGCGGGTGGTGAACAGGTCGAACAGCAGGATCAGGCCGGCGAGCGGCAGGTCGACCAGCCGGCTCCAGTGCATGTCGAACCCGGCCGGCGGGTTCATCCGATACTGGCGCAGATCGTACCAGTTCTGACCGTCGAGCAGCGCGCGCACCTGCGCCAGCCGCATGTTGTCGTCGGTGTCGCCCAGCGACAGCCACCGCACCGCGTTCCAGTCGCTCCACAGCTGATAGCCCGCGAACGCCGCCCATGCGATCAGCACCCAGACGATCCAGTGACGGTCGAGGTCACGTAACCAGCCGACCGAAGTAGCTTCCTTCACACGTTCACCCGCCCTAGACGCCGCCGCTCTAGTGAGGGCGAGGCAAAGGGCAAGGAGTGGCAGCGGCGCAGTCAGGCATGGGGCGGCTGGAGCAATGGCGGCGGAGCGAGGCGGCGGGGCAGCTGGTACGCTTCGCGGTCGCGGGCGGGCTGACGACCGGGCTGTACACCGCCGTCTATTCTCCACTGGCGGGGTTCGGCTGGACCTCGGAGCAGGTCGCCAACCTGGCCGGCTATGTCGTGGCGGTCGTGTCCGGCTATCTGCTGCACAGCCGCTGGAGCTTTCGCGGCCACGGCGCGGAGGCGAAAGACACGAGCTGGAAGTTCTTCGTCGTGTCGCTGTTCAGCTATGGCGCGAACAGCTTCTGGGTGTGGCTGCTGACGGACGATGCGGTGCTGGCGGGACCATGGTGGTGGCCGCTGCTGCCGATCCTGTTCGTGACGCCGCTGGTCACGTTTCTCCTCAACCGGCTGTGGGTGTTCAAATAGATGGACCGTGTCGTTTACGACCGAATGGCGGCGCATGACTCCACCCACTGGTGGTACCGGGCGCGGCGTGACGTTCTGCAAAGCTACCTCCAGCGTTACGGCGCGCTGCCGGGCGACGCGCGCATCCTGGAGATCGGCTGCGGCACGGGTCACAATCTGCCGATGCTCGCCCGCTTCGGCGCGGTGGAGGCGATCGAGATCGACCCCGCCGCCCGGGCGATCGCCAGCGAGCGGCTCGGCCGGCCGGTCGGGGACGCCCCGTTGCCAGAACTGCCGGGCGTGGAGCGCGGCGCCTACGACCTGATCGCCGTGCTCGACGTGGTCGAGCATATCGCCGACGACGTCGCCGCGCTCAAGGCGATGGGCGAGTGTCTGAAACCCGGCGGCAAGATCCTGATCGCGGTTCCCGCGCATCCGTGGATGTGGAGCGCGCACGACGTGGTCAACCACCACCACCGCCGCTATACCAAGGCATCGCTCAGGGCGGCGATCGCGGAGGCGGGGTTGCGGCCCGAGAAGCTCGGCTGGCTCAACTCGCTGCTGTTCCCCCTCGCTGCCGCGGGACGGCTGGCGGGCAAGCTGACCGGGCGGCAGGACAGCGATGACTCACCGCCGCCGGGGCTGGTGAACGCGCTGTTCGAGCGGATCTTCCGTCTGGAACGTCACCTGGTCGGCAGGGTGCCGCTGACGCCCGGGATATCGCTGGTGACGTTGGCGGTGCCTGCCTGACCCAACCCTCCGTTCGAGCTGGGCGAAGTCGAGGGATCATGTGTCTCCACTGCGCTCGACACGAACGGGGAAGGGCTCTGATCCGCAACGAACCCGATACTCGCGCGCCCCTGCACCGGGCCGGTGATGTCGGCGACGAGGTAAAGCGGCCGGCGTTTCACCTCCACATACATGCGACCCAGATACTCGCCGATCATCCCGAGCACGAACATCTGCACCGCGCCCAGGAACACGACCACCAGCATGGTCGAGGTCCAGCCCTGCACCGCCGAGCCGGAGAAGAAGCCCACCGCGACGTAGATGAACAGCAGCAGCGCCACCCCGGTCAGCGCCAGCCCCGCATGGCTCGCGAACCGCAGCGGCGCGGTGGAGAAGCCGGTGACCGCGTCGAACGCCAGCCGCAGCATCTTGGCCAGCGGATAGTTCGTCTCGCCCGCCGCCCGCTCGGCGCGGTCGTACGGGAACGGCACCTGCCGGAACCCGACCCAGGCCACCATGCCGCGGATGAAACGCGCCTGTTCGGGCAGGGAGAGGAACGCGTCCAGCGCCCGCCTGCTCATCAGCCGGAAGTCGCCGGTGTCGAGCGGGATCTCCGTGTCGGTCAGGCGGTCGAGCAGGCGATAGAAGATCGCCGCGGTCGCCTTCTTGAACAGCGTCTCGCCCTGCCGGTTGCGGCGGACGGCATAGACGACATCGGCGCCCTGCTCCGCCATCGCGCGCCGCATGTCGGCCAGCAGTTCGGGCGGATCCTGCAGATCGGCGTCGATGATCAGGATCTGCTCACCCGCACACAGATCCAGCCCGGCGGTCAGCGCGAGCTGATGCCCGTGATTGCGCGACAGGTTGATCGCCACCAGCCGCGGGTCCGCCGCCGCGAGCCGCTGCATGACCGCCCAGCTGTCATCGCGACTGCCGTCGTTGACCAGCACGATCTCGTGATCGTCACCCACGGCCGCGCGCGCGGCCGTGCTGACCCGTTCGTGCAGCATCTCCAGGCACGGTGCTTCGTTGTAGCAGGGGATGACGACGGACAAAGCAGGGCGCATGGATTGCATCTAGCGGGGACCAGCGGGGGCGTCATGGGGCAAGTTGTGACACGGCGTGCGTAGGGCTGGGGTTTCTGCAAGGAGAACCCGCCGTGGCGACCGTGATCAGCAAGGATGAAGCCTGCGCCCACCTCGCGGCTGTCCTCGATCGCGCAACGGGCAGCGAGGAAATCGACATCGAACGGCGAGGCGCAGTCAAGCTCAAGCTTGTGCCGACAGCCGCGCCTCTGACGGGCAAACGTCAGCCGGGAACGTTGAAGGACTGACCGTGCCGCCAAGCTTTTGAGAGCCGCTACGCGATGAATGCACAGGTTGGCCCAAGGATGACGATCGAGACTTCTCCTCGACACTCACGCCTTGGCTTGGTCGGCCGATCGCGCGCCTGATTTGACCCGCCGCGCTCAAGAATCGATCGACGACAAGCTCGACCAGTTCGGCGTCCGCCCCCTTTGGTGATCAGCGCGCGACGATCAGCTTGACGAGCCTTCCGGGCCGCAGCGCCACACGCGGGTCCAGGGCGTTGAGGACGCTGAACCGGTCCACCTGTCGATCGCCATAGGCCATGCGTGCGGCGAGGCGGGCGACCGTGTCGCCCGCGCGAACGGTATGGACGCGCACCACCTTCCTGCCGTCGTCATAGGGCAGCCCGTCCAGCATGCGCAGGAAGCGCTGGTCCTGCGTCCCGGTCGTATCCGGCCGACCCGTTGCCGCCGCCAGCCGCGCCGCACGGGTCATGCGCTCGGCGCCGTTGGGATGGCTCGACATCCAGGTCGGGCCGCCGGCCGTCTTGCCGGTGATCGCGGCCTGCAATCGCGTCGAGTCGTTCAGCCCGGCGAGCATGTCGGCGAGCGCGTGCGGGGTGTAGCCGGCCCGGGCGATGTAGCTCACGCCCAGATTGTCGGCCTCGAACTCCTGCTCGCGGCTGAAGCGCAGCGTGTAGAGCTGCGAGCCCATGCCCGCCGCGCGGCCGAGCAGGCTGCTGCCCGTCACCGAGCCCAGGATCGACGCGGCGATGTTGCCGACCTGCGCGCGCGTGTTGCGCTTGCTGGCATGGCGCGCCGCGACATGGCCGACCTCGTGCCCCAGCACCGAGGCCAGCTCGGCTTCGGAGTTCATCAACGCGAGCAGCTGGCGAGTGACGTACACATAGCCGCCCGGGATCGCGAAGGCGTTCTCGACCGGGGAATCGAGCAGCGTCACGGTGAAGTCGCTGCCCGCGTTGGACAGCCCCGATTGCAGCGCCACGCGCCTGCCGACCCGCTCCACCGTCGCGGCCTCCTCGCCGCGATAGGCGCCGCCGAACTGCGCCATCAGCTGCGGATGCGCCTGCGCGCCCGTCGCCTTGTCGGACGCCGAGACGCTGCGCGCCTGCGCCGCCACCGTGGCGGGCGCGCTCGCGAGCAGCAGCGCGGCGGCAAAAGTCAGACGGCTACGCATACACTCACTCCCTCATGCACGGGCAGTGCGCGCACGCTCAGCCGTGAGTCGTTCCAGCATCACCAGCGGCATCGCGCCGGCTTCCAGCACATCGTGAAACTGCTTCAGATCGAATTTGTTGCCGGCGATCGCTTGCGCCTCGGCGCGGGCGCGCAACCAGGATGCGTGACCGATCTTGTACGAGCAGGCCTGGCCGACGAGCACGCAGTAACGCTCGATCTCGCGCTGCGCACGCGGGCGGGCGAAGCCGACGGTATCGACGAAATACTGCGTCGCCTTTTCTCTGGACCACCCCTGCGCGTGAATGCCGGTGTCGACCACCAGCCGGGCCGCGCGGAACAGGAACGACTGCAGGTATCCCGCCCGCTCGATCGGGCTCGCGAACCCGCCCAGCTCGTCCGCCAGCTGCTCCGCGTACAGGGCCCATCCCTCCAGATAGGCGTTGAAGAAGGCGATCTTGCGTAGCGGATGCGTCGCCGCGCGCTGTGCGGTCGAGATCTGCAGGTGATGGCCGGGCACGCCCTCGTGATAGGTCAGCGCCGGGAGCGAGTATTTCGGCCAGTCGGCGACCGATTTCAGGTTGATCCAGTAGATCGCGGGGCGGGAGCCATCGAGCGGGGCGCGATAATAATAGCCGTTCGATGCGCCATCCTGAATCGCCGGCGCGACGCGGCGGATCTCCAGCGGCGCATCGGGCGCATTGGAGAATGCCTTGGCGAGGCGGTTCTGCATCGCGCGGTTGCCGGTGTTGAGGCTGGCGAGCAGCGCCGCACGCCCGGCATCGGTGTCGGGATAGAGCTGAGCGGGAGATTTGTTCAGCTGCGCCAGCCGCGCGCCGACGCTGCCCTGTGTCAGGCCCTGCCCCCGCAGAATCGTGTCGAGCTGCGCCGACAGGTCGGCGACCTGCTCCAGGCCCATGCGATGCACCTCCGCGGGCGTGAAATTGGTCGTGGTCGCCTGCGCGAGTGCGGCCGCGTAGATCGCATCGCCACCGGGAATGGCCTGCAGGCCGGCGGTACTGCGCGCCTTTGTCCGCAGCTGGCGGACGGCGGCGATCTGGCGGTCGAGCGCCGGATAGACGGTCTGCTCGACCAGCCGGGCGGCGCGGGTGCCATAATCGCCGGTCAGCTTTGCCTCGCGCGCACGCGTGACCAGGCTGCGGGTCAGGCCATTGTCGGCGGGCGAGGCGCCACGCAGCTTGGTCATCTGCGCCAGCGCCAGATCGAGGCAGAAGTCGGGGGCGAGCCGACCCTTCGCCGCCTGTTCGCGTTGCACCGCCGTGTCGTCGTCCAGCGCGCGTCCAACCAGCGCCAGCCGGTCGAGATACGCCGATGCATCGTCGGCGGTCGCGATCGGGTGGGTGGTATCGAGAAAGTCCGGCAGCGAGAAGTAAGCGCCGTCCTGTTGCGAGATGCGATACGGCTGCTGCGGCGAGCCGAGCCCGAAACGTTCCGGCCCGACGATCGCCTGATCGACCGAATACAGCACGACCTCGCGATCGATCTTCGCCTGCGCTGAGAGGGACGCGGGGTTGATCCTGGTCAGACGGGCGCGATGGCCGCGTGCCCGCGCGAGGTCCTTGGCAAGCGCGCCCGGCCCGCCGTCGCCCAGCTTGCGCCGCAACCCTGCGTTCGCACCCTTGTCGAGCCCCAGCGATGTCGCCAGCTCGGGCGCGTTCTGCACCGTGTCGGCGAAGATCGTGTCGAACGCGGCGGTCAGCGCAGCGTCGCCCTTCTGCGCGAACGCTTCACCCGGCAGCAGCGCGACGGTGGCGGCGGCGGTGCTGCCGGCGATGAACTGACGGCGGTGCATGTGGTTCTCCTCGGGCGCGACACGATAGCAAGCTGCGCGACCGTACGGCAGCGGCGCGGCTGTCGCTACCGCGTTTGCGTCGCTACGCTGCGTCGATGAGCGCGTACGACCACCCCGCCACCGCCCGCATCCTGACCTTCCTGACCGACATCGGCATCCCGGTCGCCGCAGAGGCGCTCGGCCAGGACACGCTGCTGTCCGCGATCACGGTACGGCACGGGACGGTCGTGTTCGATCCCGATCGACTGACGCAACCGGGCGACCTGTTGCACGAGGCGGGTCATGTCGCGGTAAGCGACCCGGCTGTCCGGACCGCAAGGGCGGAGGTGGCCGATGACGCGGGCGAGGAGATGGCGGCGATCGCCTGGTCGTGGGCGGCGGCGCAGGCGATCGGCATCGAGCCGCGGTTGTTGTTTCATGCGGACGGCTATCGCGGCGACTCGGATTGGCTGATCGAGGTCTTCTCGCAGGGCTCGCCGCTCGGCGTGCCGCTGCTCGTGTTCTGGGGGCTGGCGGAGCCGGGCTGCTTTCCCGCCATGACGCGCTGGGTGCGCTAGATCCGTTCCACCGCGTGCACCGCATCCGCCGCGCGCAGCGCCGCCATCAGCCGGAGCAGTTGCGCCAGGTCGTGGACCTCGACGTCGATGGTGTTGGTGTGAAAGCGCGTATCGCGGGTGTCGAGGCGCAGGTTGATGATGTTGGCTTTGTGCTGGCCGATCACCGACGCGACGAGGCCCAGTGCGCCGGGCTCGTTCCTGACCATCACGGACACCCGCGCCACCGCGCCGTCCGCGCCGTCGCCCCAGCCGAGATCGAGCCAGTCGGTCTCCTCCGCGGAGCGATCCGCCAGTTCGGCCAGCACCGCGCACTCGATCGCATGGACCTCGATGCCGGCGTCCGGGCGGCGCAGGCCGACGATGCGGTCGCCGGGCACCGGATGGCAGCAGGTGGCGAGGTCGAACGCGACCCCCGGCGTCAGCCCCTTGATCGAGATCGCCTGCACCTGCGGCGCGGCGGCCGCCATGTCGGCACCCGCCGATCCGGGCATCAGCGCCTCCATCACCGCGCCGTCGGTCAGCGTGTGCCGCGCGATCGCGATCAGCAGCGCCGCCTCGTCCACTAGCTTCAGTCGGCGCAGCGCGTGGTCTGTCGCATCGGCGGCCAGCGTGGCGGGCAGACGCGCGATGATGTCGTCGAGCAGCTTGCGGCCGAGCTTGAGATGCTCGTCGCGTTCCTTGTGGCGCAGATGGCGGCGGATCGCGGCGAGCGCCTTGCCGGTGATCGCGACGTCCAGCCAGGCGGGCTGCGGCTCCTGCGCCTTGGAGCGCAGGATCGCGACCTGATCGCCATTCTCGATCACCGTCGACAGCGGCACGACGCGGCCGTTGATCTTGGCGCCGACCGCCTGATCGCCGAGATCGGTATGGACCGCATAGGCGAAGTCGATCGGCGTCGCGCCCTTGGGCAGCTGCGTCAGCTCGCCCTTGGGCGTAAAGGCGAAGATGCGGTCAGCATACATCGCCATGCGGGTATGTTCGAGCAGCTCCTCGGGCGTCGCGGCGGTATCGAGGATCTCGACCAGATCGCGGATCCAGCTATGGTCCCCCGACCCGCCGACCTCGGCGCGCGTGCCCTCCTTGTACGCCCAGTGCGCGGCCAGGCCGAATTCCGCCTCGGCATGCATCGTCTTGGAGCGGATCTGGATTTCGACGCGCGTGTTCTCGGCATGGATGACGCTGGTGTGGAGCGAGCGATAGCCGTTGCGCTTGGGGGTGGAGATATAGTCCTTGAACCGCCCGGGCACCATCGGCCAGCGACGGTGGATCGCGCCCAGCGCGCGATAACATTCCTCGTCCGAGCCGACCACGACGCGGAACGCCATGATGTCGGACAGCTGCTCGAAGCTGATGTGCCGCCCCGCCATCTTGCGCCAGATCGAATAGGGATGCTTCTCGCGACCGCCGACCTCGGCGTCGATACCGGCGCGGCCCAGCAGCAGCTTCACGCCGGACGCGATCTTGGCGATGCGGTCGCCACCACCTTCCTTGAGCTGCGCGAGCCGACGGGTGACGGATTCGAACGCCTCCGGCTCGATCTCGCGAAAGGCGAGCGTCTGCATCTCCTTCATGAATTCGTACATGCCGACGCGCTCGGCGAGCGGGGCGTAGATATCCATCGTCTCGCGCGCGATGCGGCGGCGCTTCTCGGGCTTGGCGATGTGGTGGAGCGTGCGCATGTTGTGCAGCCGGTCGGCGAGCTTGACCAGCAGCACGCGGATGTCGTCGGACATGGCGAGCAGGAACTTGCGCAGATTTTCCGCCGCGCGCTCGTTGTCGGACTGCGCCTCGATCCGCGACAATTTGGTCACGCCGTCGACCAGCCGCGCGACGTTGGGGCCGAACAGCCGCTCGATCTCCTCGGGCGTGGTCAGCGTGTCCTCGACCGTGTCGTGGAGGATCGCGGTGGCGATCGTCTCGGCGTCGAGCCGGAGGTCGGTCAGGATTCCCGCGACCTCGATCGGGTGCGAGAAATAGGGGTCGCCCGATGCGCGCTTCTGGCTGCCATGCGCCTGCATGGAAAAGACATAGGCGCGGTTGAGCAGCGCCTCGTCGGCGTCGGGATCGTAGTCGAGGACGCGATCCACCAGCTCATATTGCCGCAGCATGCCGCCACCTTGGGGCGACGGCATGCTGCGATGCAACCTGTTTAGCGCGCTGCGACCGATGCGGAGCCCACGCCCCTCGCGCCGTTGCACTTGGCGAGCTGATCGGCATCGTACGCTTTGCCCGCGACGGTGAAACCGCTGAGCTGGCCGGTCTTGCGCGCGATCAGCTGGCACAGCACCGCGTCGCGCTCGGGGGCGCGGGCGGCGACGTAGTCGGCGCCGCGCAGCGACCAGGCGGTCGAGCGCGTGACGAGGGTCGACTTGGCCGGCTGTGCGGCGGGAGTGGCGACGTAATAGCCCCCCGGCGTTTGCGCATCGGCGGTGGCGGCGATCATGGTGGAGCCGACGAGAATGGCGGCGGCGAAAGCGAGAACCTGGCGCATGAGAACCTCCCTGTAAATGCGTTGCGAATCACCACTTACCCGGATAGGTTTCTAGTTGCAACGCGAAACCTATATTTTTCACGCAGGGTCGGCGAAATGCGGTACGCTTCGCGCAGGAAGAGGATCTGAAGGATGGGCAAGCTCCGGGAAAAGCTGGACGAATGTTCGCTGCCTGCAGCACTGGACGCGGTCGGAGAGCGCTGGTCGTTCCTGATCCTGCGCGCCACCTTCAACGGGCTGCACCATTTCGAGGAGTTCCAGTCGGAACTGGGCATCGCGCGCAACATCCTGGCCAGCCGGCTCGCCAAGCTGGTCCAGTACGGCATCCTGCAGCGCGAGCCGATGCCCGATGACCGCCGCAAGGTGCAGTACAGCCTGACCCAAAAGGGCGCGGCGCTGCTGCCGACGATGATCGCGATGCGCCAGTGGGGCGAGCGCTGGGAGACGTGCGTGCCGGCCTTCCCCGTGCTGGTCGACAAGCGCGACATGCGACCGGTGCAGCCGATGAACGTGCTGGCGCATGACGGCCGGGTGCTGGGGTTGGACGACCTCCACTGGGCGCTGCCGGCGGACCTCGCGCGCGACCCCCAGGAGGCGATCGCGGCGGAGTAGGATCGAGCTTGTCCGCTACCTAGTGAGGTACGGCACCCATCTGGACGCCGGTCTTGTCGTGCAGCGCGAACCGGTCGACGATGTCGGCGCTGGCCCGGTTGTAGCCGATGACCTCTACGCGAGCGCCATCGCGCCGTAGTCTCGCCACGATCTTGTCGAGCGCCGCGACCCCGGAGATATCCCAGAAGTGCGCGCCCGTCATGTCGATCAGCACGTTGGCAACGCGCGCCTCGACCTGGAACGCGCGGGTGAAGCGATCCACCGAGGCAAAGAAGATCTGCCCCGACACACGGAAATTCGCGGTCGTGCCGTCCTCAGAGAGCGTTCGTTCGACGGCGAACATGCGCCGCACCTTGCCGGCAAAGAAGATGCCCGACAGCAGCACGCCCGCCAGGACCCCCTGCGCCAGGTCGTGCGTCGCCACCACTACGACAACCGTCGTCACCATCACCACCGACGATGGCCACGGGTGCCGGCGAAGGTTCGGGATCGAGTTCCAGCTGAAGGTTCCGATCGACACCATAATCATGATCGCCACCAAGGCGGGCATCGGAATGCGCCCGACGAACGGCCCCAGCACCGCCAGCAGGAACAGCAGGAACGCGCCCGCTGTGAACGTCGACAGCCGCCCTCGGCCCCCGGATGTGACGTTGATCACCGACTGGCCGATCATCGCGCATCCACCCATGCCGCCGAAGAAGGCCGCAACGATGTTGGCGCTGCCCTGACCGCCGCACTCCCGGCGCTTGTCGCTGTCCGTGTCAGTCATGTCGTCAACGATCTGCGCGGTCAGCAGCGACTCCAGTAGGCCCACCGCCGCCATCGTCAGCGAATAGGGCAGGATGATCCACAATGTGTCCAGCGTCAGCGGCACGTCGGGCCAGGAGAGGCTAGGAAGGCCTTGCGGGAGCGCGCCCATGTCACCCACCGTGTTGACCGGCGCGCCGGTAGCGATGCTGACAACGCTGAGCACCAGGATGGCGACCAGCGGCGATGGAATGGCCCTGGTGATATGCGGCACGAGGTAGATGATCGCCAGTCCGGCCGCGACCATCGCATAAGCCTGCCAGCTAACGTCGATGAGCTGTGGCAGCTGCGCCATGAAGATCAGGATCGCGAGCGCGTTTACGAAGCCGGTGATCACCGACCGCGACACGAACTGCATCAGCAGATCCAGCCGCAGCAGCCCGGCCACGATCTGAACCACTCCCATCAGGATGGTCGCGGCGAACAGATATTCGACGCCATGATCGCGGACCAGCGGGACGACCAGGACGGCAACGGCGGCGGTCGCGGCGGAGATCATGCCGGGGCGCCCGCCGGTGAACGCAATCACGATGGCGATCGCGACCGAGGCATAAAGCCCGACGCGCGGATCGACACCCGCAATGATGGAGAAGCCGATCGCCTCCGGGATCAGCGCGAGCGCGACCACGATGCCGGCGAGGACATCGCGCCGAGCGCCCGCGGCGTCGCTGATCCATTCGGCGCGATAGCGGGCGACGGCAGAGTTGGCGATCAAAGGAGGAAATCCGCAACGGACGCCCGGGAGACGCCGCTACGGCGACGCTCAAGTCAGGTGCGCGGTGTTGTCCGGCGGATCGGCGGCCGGAATAGCCACCCGGAATTGCACCGGGTCCATGCGAGTAACGGCCGCCTACCCGGACCGGGCGATTAGTGCAACGTCAGGTAACGGCTCACCGGTGTCTCGCCCGGCTCTGCGAACTAACGTGCGCGTCGGGCATCTCGTCCGCTCATCCCGCCCCCTGCCCCGGCGTATTCACCCCCATGCTCGCCAGATACCGGCGCACATTGCGCGCCGCCTGTCGCAACCGCTGTTCGTTCTCGACCAACGCGATGCGGACGAAGCCCTCGCCGTTCTCGCCATAGCCGACGCCCGGCGCGACCGCGACCTTGGCCTGGGTCAACAGCTGCTTGGAGAACTCCAGCGAACCGAGGTGCTTCAGCGCCGGCGGCAGCGGCGCCCAGGCGAACATCGATGCCTTTGGGCTGGGGATGTCCCAACCGGCGCGGGCGAACGACTCCACCAGCACGTCGCGACGCTTGTGATAGAGCTGGCGGTTGGTCGCGACGATGTCCTGCGGGCCGTTCAACGCCGCGCAGGCGGCGGCCTGGATCGGCGTGAACGCGCCATAGTCCAGATAGGATTTGACCCGCGCCATCGCGGCGATCAGCCTGGCGTTGCCGACCGCGAAGCCGATCCGCCAGCCCGCCATCGAATAGGTCTTCGACAGCGAGGTGAACTCGACTGCGACGTCCTTGGCGCCCGGCACCTGCAGGATCGATGGCGTCGGGTTGCCGTCGTAATACAGCTCGGAATAGGCGAGGTCGGAGATGACCCAGACGCTGTTCTCGCGCGCCCACGCGACCAGCCGCTCGTAGAAGCCAAGGTCGACCGACTCCGCGGTCGGATTTGACGGATAGTTCACCACCAGCACGCTCGGACGCGGCACCGTGAACGCCATCGCCCGGTCGAGGCTCTCGAAATAGGCCTCGTCTGGCGTGGTCGGCACCGCGCGGATCGTCGCCCCGGCGATGATGAAGCCGAAGGTATGGATCGGATAGCTCGGGTTGGGTGCGAGCACGACGTCGCCCGGCGCCGTGATCGCGGTGGCGAGGCTGGCGAGCCCCTCCTTGGACCCCATCGTCACCACCACCTCCGTCTCGGGATCGAGATCGACCCCAAAGCGTCGGCCATAGTAATTGGCCTGGGCACGACGCAGGCCGGGAATGCCCTTCGACTGCGAATAACCGTGCGCGTCGGGCTTCTGCGCGACCTCGACCAGCTTGGCGATGACATGCGGCGGCGGCGGCAGATCGGGATTGCCCATGCCGAGGTCGATGATGTCCTCGCCCCCCGCGCGCGCCGCCGCGCGCATCGAATTGACCTCGGCGATGACGTAGGGCGGCAGGCGCTTGATGCGGTAGAAATCGTCGGACATGTTCGCGTGCTACAGCGTTTCGACTGTTCGAAGCAAAGGTGATCCGATGGCCGAGTCCGTTCCGCCCACCAGCCCCCCACTGGCGAGCCCTGTCGATTGGCTGCGCACCGTCGGTGCCGAACAGGAGAAGCTGCTGGAGCAGGCGATCGCGACGATGAAGGAGTCGGGGAAGCAGACCGGCGGCGGCGTGCCCGGCGTCAACGACGCGGCGACGATCGAACGCGTGGGCCAGTTCTGGCGCGACGGGCTGCACCTGTGGCAGCGGTTCCTCGAACCTGTCGAGGTCGCGCCCACCGCGGACAAGCGGTTCAAGGACCCCAGCTGGTCGCAACCCGGCTTCGCGGCGATGCGGCAGGCGTACGAACAGGCGAGCGCGGCGCTGATGGCGAGCGTCGATCGCATGGACGGCGTCGACGACGCACAGCGCGAGAAGCTGCGCTTTGCCGCGCGCACGCTGGCCGACGCGATGAGCCCGTCCAACTTCCCGCTCACCAACCCGCAGGTGCTGGCGCGGACGGCCGAGACGGGCGGACAGAATCTGCTCACCGGCATGGGCAACATGCTCGCCGACCTCAACAAGGGGCAACTGACGCACACCGCGGGCGACGCTTTCGAGCTCGGCCGCAACCTGGCGACGACGCCGGGCAAGGTCGTCAAGCGCACGCCGATGTACGAGCTGATCCAGTATTCGCCGACGACGGACCGCGTGCTGGCCACGCCGCTGGTGATCTTTCCGCCCTGGATCAACCGCTTCTACATCCTCGATCTGACGCCGGAGAAGAGCTTCATCCGCTGGGCGGTGGACCAGGGACTGACCGTTTTCATGGTGTCGTGGAAGTCCGCCGACGCCAGCATGGCGGACGTGAAATGGGACGATTACGTCGCCGCCCAGATCGACGCGATCGACACGGTGCGCGACCTGCTGGACGTGCCGGCCACGCACGCGATCGGCTATTGCGTCGCGGGCACGACGCTGGCCGCGACGCTGGCGGTGCTGACCGCGAAGGGGGAGGCGGACAAGGTGGCGAGTGCGACCTTCTTCACCGCGCAGGTCGATTTCACCGATGCCGGCGAGCTCAAGCATTTCGTCGACGACCAGCAGATGCAGATGGTCGCCGGGCTAGCCAGGGACGGCTATCTCGACGGACGCGTGATGGCCGCGACCTTCAACCTGCTGCGCGGGCGCGATCTGATCTGGAACTACGTCACCAACCACTATCTGCTGGGTGACGATTATCCGGCATTCGACCTGCTGCACTGGAACGGGGACACCACCAACCTGCCGGCAGGGTGGCACGGCAGTTACCTCGCGGACCTGTATCGCGACAATCTGCTGGTAGAGCCGGGCCGGCTGTCGGTGCTGGACACGCCCATCGACCTGACGACGGTGGCGACGCCGACCTATGTCCAGGCGGGGCGCGAGGACCATATCGCCCCGGCGGAAAGCGTGTGGAAGATCACGCATTTGTTCCGTGGTCCCTTGCGCTTCGTGCTGGCGGGATCGGGGCATATCGCGGGCGTGGTGAACCACCCGGCGGCGGGAAAATATCAATATTGGCGCAACGACGCGAAGGTCGACACCTTGGCCGAATTCGTCGCGGGGGCGACGGAGACGAAGGGCAGCTGGTGGCCGGACTGGATCGACTGGCTGCGCGACCGTGACGGAACGGAGGTCGCGGCGGAAGGCGCGCGCGTCCCGGGCGAGGGAGTGCTGCCGGCGCTGTGCGACGCGCCCGGGGAGTATGTGCGCGCGCGTTAATCCAACAAATGTTGCACTGCACCATTTTACTTGACGCGCCGCCGGGTTCCTCTATGTTGCACTGCAACAAAGGAGCCTGCCGTGTCCGATCTCCCCGTTCTGCCCGTGCTCGAGTCCGCGGAATCGATCCCGGCGGCGCTCGCCGCGCCCAAGCCGAAGAAGGCCAAGTCGGCTGAACCGTTCGTCGCGGCGCCGGCCACCTTTGCGGAGGCTCCCTCCACCCTGCCCAACCCGACCGCCGCGCTGCCGGCGATCTCTTCCAAGGAAACGACCATGGCCACGACGATCGAGAACATGACCCAGACCGCAACCGAGAAGACGCAGGCCGCGTTTGCCGACATGAGCGGCCGCGCGCAGGACGCGATGGCGAAGAGCACCAGGCTGTTCGCCGACTGGAACGACTTCAACAAGGGCAATGTCGAGGCGCTGGTCGAGTCGAGCAAGCTGGCGTTCGCCGGCATGCAGACGCTGGCGCAGGACGGCGCGGCCGCGATGCGCAAGCACTTCGAGGACGCCACCGCCACGGCCCGCACGATGTCGTCGGTCAAGTCGCCGACCGAGTTCGTCAAGCTGCAGGGCGACTATGTCCGCCAGCAGTTCGACGGCCTGGTCGCCGAGACGTCGCGCTCGACCGAGTCGATGATGAAGCTGATGGGCGAAGTCGCCCAGCCGGTCGCCAACCGCGTCGCGCTGGCCGTCGAGAAGGTAAAGGCAGCCGCCTGAGGCGAGACGGCTTAGCCACGCTGAGCCGCACGCCTCCAGGCCGGCCGGCGGGTCGCTGAAGCGAACCTGTCCGACGTCACGGGATTTACTCCCCTGACGGCCTGCGCAGAAAAGGGGCGGCGGTCTTCGGATCGTCGCCCTTTTCTTAGTTGGCCCTTGCCTCGACTCGCCCTGTGCCCATATTTTGTCGACTCATGCAGCGCGAACCATTCCAAGCGGCCGAACGGCGCGGCACCGACCCGGACGGGGACGGCGATACCGAGGGCGGGGGCCGTACCGGCACGGGCCTGGCCACCAAGACGCGTGCGAAGACCAAACAGCCGACACCCTATCGCGTGCTGATGCTCAACGACGACTACACGCCGATGGAGTTCGTCGTGCTGTGCCTGCAGCGCTTCTTCCGCCTCGACATGGAGGCGGCGACGCGGGTGATGCTGCACGTCCATCAAAAGGGCGTGGGCGTGTGCGGCACCTTTTCCTACGAGGTCGCCGAGACCAAGGTCGGCCAGGTGATGGACTTCGCGCGGCAGAACCAGCACCCGCTGCAATGCACGCTTGAGAAGGCGTAGCTAGAAGCTTCCCCTGACCAGGAACTGGAAGATCGGCCCGATCAGCTGGTCGGCCTCCTGCCGGAACAGCAGCGGGCTGGTGTTCCGGCGGCCGGCATAGACGAAGCGGTCGAGCCGGTGGCGGGCGTTCAGCAAATTGGCCACCTGCGCCCGGACGGTCAGGCCCAAGACATCCTTGTGCTCGACGAACAGGCTGTCGAACACCGGGCCTTCCCAGCTGCGGAACACCTCCGACAGGCGGAAGTGGCGCGCGTTGTGATCGTACGATGCGCTGCCGCCCCAGGCGAGCGGGCTGCCGGGCACGTCGCGCCGGAACTCCAGTTTGACATAGGCGTCGCGGGTGCCGCTGATCGGGCGCTGGTCACCGGTCAGCGGATCGCGCACGCGGGTGCGCACGAACCCGATCGTGGCGTCCAGCCGCGCGCCGCTCCAGCCCAGCGGATCGAACTGCAGCGTGCTGACGCTCTCCACGCCCAGCCGCGTGGCGCTGGGCAGGTTGCCGACGCCTTCGCCGGTCGCGCCGATCGGCACGATGTCGATGATGTCCTCGACACGGTGGCCATAGGCGCGCAGTCGCGTCTTGCCCCACCGGCCCAGCTCGCGCGCGACCTGCCCCTCCAGCTCCCAGCTCTGCGGCGGGACGAGATCCGGGTTGCCCGCATTCTCGCGATCCTGCGTCAGATTGGGCTGCGACAGGAAGTCATAGAAACTGATCTGCCCGACCCGGCGGCTGAGCTTCAGGCTGGCGTCGGTGCCCTTGGTCGGCCGCCAGGCGAGCGACGCGCTGCCCTTCGGCCGGAAGAATCGCCGCGCCGCGCCATCGCCGTCGACCCGCGCGAGGCTGCTCTGCTCCGCGCCGAGCACCAGCTGCAGGTCCAGCTTGGGCGTGAGCGGCCGGCTGAGCGTGCCTGTCGCCTCGTAGCGGACCTCGCGCACCTCGCCCGTGCCGCCGGGGAAGGGCAGCGGATCGAACCCGCCCGCCGGCGTCAGCCCGGCGAGGCGGCCGCGCTGGTCGAGCACGTTCACCGCGCGCTCCAGTGACAGCTGCCAGGCGTTCCTGCCGCCGTTCCAGCCATATTCCGCCCGCCCGATCGTCTCGCCGATGAAGCTGGTGCGGTTCAGGCGAATACCCGCCGCGGGCACCCCCGAGTCGAAGCTGGTGATCTGCGTGGTCTCGCGCGGCTCGAAATCATAGTGCCGGATGCCGATCAGCTTGAGCCGACCCGAGCCCAGCGCCATGTCGACCTCGCCGTTGATGTCGTACAAGCTGCCGGTCAGCTGACTCCGCGTGATGCGGGTGCGATCGTCACCGTCGGCGCGCACGCGCCGGTCGCTGGTGAAACCCGGTGCCCAATAGGGCGTGACCGACAGCGTCAGCCGAGCCGTCATCGACCCGGGTCCGTCGAGGCCGAAGCGCGTCTTGAACGTCACGAGATCCGACTCGTTGTGAAGCACTTCCTCGCGCCGTTCGATCAGCGCACCGTCCGGACCGGTGATCAGCACCGGCCCCCCGAACGCGCCACGTCCCGCCTGGTTGTCGACCGACAGCGTGTAGTCGATCGCCCCGCTCCTGCCGGTGTAGCTGGCCGAGCCGCGAAACAGATTGGGCCGGGCGTAATGGGCGCGAAAGTCCGGTTGCCATTCGAACTGGCCGCTGCCGGTGCGCGCCGCCTTGACGACGACGTTGGCGACCTGGCCCGTCAGTCCGGCGAGGCCGAGCGTCGCGGCCTCCACGATCTCGATCCGCTCCACCTGGGCGGCGGGCAGCTTGCGGAGCTGGCCCACCGCGCCGCCGGACTTGTCGGCGATGCGCTGGCCGTTGATCAGCACGTTTTCCGACGCCTGCCCCAGCCCGCGTTCCTGTTCGGCTTCGACGATGGAGAAGCCGGGCACCTGGGCAAGCATGTCGAACGCGGTCTTGGGCGCGAACCGGGTGAAATCGGCGGGCAGGTAGGTCCGCGTCACCGGGGCGGCGTCGGCCTGCGGGGCGGGCACCGGGGGCGTCTGCGCGGTCGCGGAGGCAGCGAGGGCGAGCAGCGAGACAGAGGCGAAGCGCAGAAGCGTGGTGGTCATGTAGTACAGTGTATCACCTCAACAGGCGACGTCAACTACGTTTGTAATCGGGAGGCGATGGCGCTGGCGGCGCAACCCAACCCTGCCTATTGTCGGCCGCGACAAAGGGGCGGGGCAGGATCATGCAAGGCTTGATGGCGGCGGTGATCGGCGCAACGATGATCGCCACCTGCGCCCCGCTGCCGCGCGATCCCGACGGCACGCTGGATCGGATTCAGCGCGAAGGGCGGTTCACGGTCGGAAGGGTGGCGGGCGCGACCGACGCGGCGGGGATGCGCGTGCTGGCGGACGTCGCCCGCGCGACGGGCGCGCGACCAGTGGTCCGGAGCGGTCAGCTGGAGCCGCTGTTGCTCGATCTGGAAGAAGGCAGGCTGGATCTCGTGGTCGGCGGCCGCTTCGACGCGAAAACGCCTTGGGCGACCCGGGTGACCCTGGGCCCTCCGCTCGACGAGGGCGCGCACCGGGAACATATCGTCGCGCGCAACGGCGAGAACGCCTGGATCATGCTGGTCGAACGCGCTGCGCGGGCGGAGGGGGGCGCATGAACGACGCGCTCCCACCCAAGCTGCAGGCGACCCTCAAGCGCGCCGAGCGGCTGGAATGGTGGACGATCGGGCTGATCGCGACGGTGATCGCGGTGATGGGTCTGGCGATGGGGTCGAGCCAGGTGATGAAGACCGCGTGGATCGAGGACTGCCTGAGCCTCACCGCGCCGATCGTGTTCCTGATGGCGGCGCGCGTCGAACGGCACCGGCCGACCTCGCGCTTCCCCAACGGCTTCGCGCGCGCGCCAGGCCTCGCGTTCGCGATCGCGGCGGCGGCGCTGGCGGTGCTGGGCGGCGTACTGCTGGTCGAGTCGGTGATGTCGCTGGCCGCGCGCGAGCACGCCACGGTCGGCGGGGTGGTGATCCTGGGACGCGAGGTCTGGCTCGGCTGGGTGATGGTCGCGGCGCAGCTGTATTCGATCGCGGTGCCGGTCGTGCTGGGTCGCCTGAAGCTGCCGCTGGCGCGCGAGTTGAACGACAAGACGCTGTTCACCGATGCGCAGACGCAAAAGGCGGACTGGATGACCGGCGTGGCGGGGATTGGTGGGGTGATCGGCATTGGCCTGGGCTGGTGGTGGGCGGACGCGCTGGCGGCGGGAGTGATCTCGCTCGGCATCCTGCATGACGGCGTGCGCGCGCTTCGTTCCGCCTCCGCCGAGCTGATCGACGGCGCGCCGCGCGAGCTGGACGGCGTCGACGTCGCGGCGGACGCGAACGCGCTGCATGCGTCGATGTCGGCCCGGTTTCCGGGCGCGGAAATCCACCTGCGCGAGCTGGGGCGGGTCATCGCGGTGCAGGTGGTCGGCGCGGTGCCGCCGGGCGCGACGCTGGATCCGGCCGACTACTGGCCAGGTGATCCGGCACGAAGCTGGCGGCTCGGTCATGTCGGCTTCGTGCCGCCGCGGCCGGAGGGTGGTTAGGGAGGGGCGAGCAGCGCCGCGGCAAAGCCGCGTCGTGACCTCGAGCGGGTCTGCTCTGCCGCGCGCCGGCCGAGCTTGCGCGTCTCGCACCCGGCTTCGCTAGGCGCGTGCTCGCCGCGCTACGCCTCCAGCTCGATGTCCCAGTACAGCCAGTCGCGCCATGTCTGGTGCAGGTAGTTGGGCGGAAAACTCCGCCCATGTTCCTGCAGCTGCCACGAGGTCGGGCGGATCGCGTCGATGTGCAGCGGCATGTTCGCCTGCTTCGGCGTGCGGCCGCCTTTCTTGAGGTTGCAGGGCGCGCAGGCGGTGACGACATTCTCCCACGTCGTGCGGCCGCCCTGCGCGCGCGGGACGACATGGTCGAACGTCAGCTCGCGCCCATGCCCGCAATATTGGCACTCGAACCGGTCGCGCAGGAACAGGTTGAAGCGGGTGAAAGCGGGGAATTGCGACGGCTTCACGAACTGCTTGAGCGCGATGACGCTGGGCAGCTTCAGCGCGACGGTGGCGCTGCGCACCTCGCGCTCGTAGCACGCGACGACGTCGACGCGGTCGAGCCACATCGCCTTGACCGCCGTCTGCCACGGCCACAGGCTGAGCGGGTAATAGGATAACGGCGTGTAGTCGGCGTTGAGCACGAGCGCGGGGCAGCCATCGGGGTGGCGGATCAGATCGGGATGAAACACGGCTCCTCCCAGCATTGCGCGTTACGATCGCTGTGCGTCGCGACCGAGACGCTGCGATGACAGCATAACCGATGATTCCGGGTCAAGCCCCAGCTAACGACGTCGTCACCCGATTTGCGCCCTCGCCGACCGGTAGATTGCATCTCGGCCATGCCTGGTCGGCAGTGCTGGCGCATGACTTTGCGGCAGAGCACGGTGGGCGCTTCCTGCTGCGGATCGAGGACATCGACGGCAGCCGCGCGCGCGCGGAGCATGTCCAGGCAATCCTGGCGGATCTGGCGTGGCTGGGCCTCGCGCACGAGCCGCCGGTGTTCCAGTCGGCGCGGCTCGATCTCTACGCGGCGACGCTGGAGCGTCTGAAGGCGGCGGGGCTGGTCTATCCCTGCTTCTGCACCCGCGCCGACGTCGCGGCCGCGAGTGCAGGGGCACCGCACGGCGTGGAGGCGGTGTATCCGGGGACGTGCCGGGGACTGGTCGCGCCGGACCTGAGCCGCCCGCATTGCTGGCGGCTGGATGTCATGAAAGCCGTCTCGATCCTCCCAGGGACAGGGAGGGGGACCGCCGCGCGACGCGCGGTGGTGGCGGGGGCAGGCCGCGAGGGCGCTCCCGGTCGAGAGCCCCCACCCTCACGCGGCGATCGCCGCGCGCCACCTCCCCGTGCCGGAGAGGATTTATCTTGGCACGACGCCATCGCCGGCCGGGTCCAGGCAAATCCCGCCGCGCACGGCGACGTCATCCTCGCGCGCAAGGATGCGCCGGCCTCCTATCACCTCGCCGTGACCGTCGACGACGCCGCGCAGGGGATCACCGACATCATCCGTGGCGCGGACCTGTTCGCCGCGACCGATGTGCACCGGCTGCTGCAGGCGCTGCTCGGCCTGCCGACGCCGCGCTACCATCATCATCCGCTGCTCACCGACGCCGCCGGCGAGCGGCTCGCCAAGCGGCACGGCAGCCCGACACTCGCTGCGCTGCGCGAGGCAGGCGAGGACGGGCCGGCGCTGGCACAAAGGTTGCGCGCGGGGCGCTTGCCCACTGGATTTGCGCTCACGACGGCCTAGATATGGTGCATGTCAACGTTCCTCTCCATCCTGCTCGTCGCCGCCATGATTGCCGCTGTGGTGGCGCTCGTGCGCGGCATCGTTTCCTTCCTGGCGTTGGGTCATGCGGCGGTGCGCGACGGCGAAGGGCCGAGTGCTGCGTCGCTGAAATCGAACCGCATGATGCAGAGGCGGATCTTCTATCAGGCGCTCGCCGTCCTGCTCGTCGTCGTGATCATGTTCGCGGCGGGCAAGAACGGCTGATCCGCGCCGCCCGCTGAAGGGGGACGGGCATGGTCAAGCTCAACAAGATCTACACGCGCACCGGCGACGACGGCACGACCGGGCTGGTCGACGGCTCGCGCGTCGCCAAGGCGTCGGCGCTGATCGCGGCGATCGGCGATGTGGACGAGGCGAACTCCGCGATCGGGCTGGCGGTGCTGCACGCCGACGACGCGACCGCCACGGCGCTGCGGCGCATCCAGAACGACTTGTTCGACCTGGGCGCGGACCTCGCCACCCCGCTCGCCATCGACGGTGCGCTGCGCATCGTGCCCGCGCAGATCGAGCGGCTGGAGGCGGAGATCGACGCGATGACTGCGCGGCTCCAGCCGCTGACCAGCTTCGTCCTGCCCGGCGGCACGGCGGCGGCGTCGGCGCTGCATCTGGCGCGCGCGATCACCCGGCGCGCGGAGCGGCAGGCGGTCGCCGTCGAGCCGCCGGTCGGTGCGGGGGCGCTCGCCTATCTCAACCGGCTGTCCGACTGGCTGTTCTGCGCCGCGCGTCGGGCGAACGACGGCGGGGCCAGCGACATCTTATGGGTGCCGGGCGCGGAGCGCTAACGCCCTCTGCGCGTTGACGCGAGAAGGGGGCCGTGATGCTGAATCCATTGCAGGCCGCCGACGACGCGCTGGCGACGCGCTTCGTCCGCGTGCGCGCGCTCAGCCTTGCACTCGCCACCCCGCTGTCGGACGCCGATGCGACGGTGCAGTCGATGCCCGATGCCTCGCCCGCAAAGTGGCACCTCGCGCACACGACCTGGTTCTTCGAGACCTTCGTGCTGCGCGATCATGTCGCCGGCTACCGGCTGCACGACGGACGCTGGCCGTTCCTGTTCAACAGCTATTACGAGGCCGAAGGCCGCCGCCACGCGCGTGACCGTCGCGGGATGGCGACCCGCCCGACGCTCGACGAGGTGCGGGCGTATCGCGCGCATGTCGACGCAGGCCTGGCCGACGCGCTCCCCGGCCTGTCGGCGGAAGCGCGCACGCTGGTGGAACTGGGCTGTCACCACGAGGAGCAGCACCAGGAGCTGCTCGTCACCGATATCCTCCATCTGCTCAGCGAGAACCCGCTCGAACCCGCGCTGTGGCCACCCGCGCCCAAGGTTCCCGTCGCCATGCCCGGCCCGATCCGCTGGCTGGAACACCCGGGCGGCTCGGCCGAGATCGGGCATCACGCCTCGGATTTCGGCTTCGACTGCGAGGGGCCACGCCACGCGGTGCTGCTCCACCCGCATGGCGTAGCCGACCGCACCGTCACCAATGGCGAGTGGATGCAATTCATCGCCGATGGCGGCTACCGCGACGCGCGGCATTGGCTCAGCGACGGCTGGACATGGCTGCGTGCGCACGACATCGCGGCGCCGCTATATTGGGAACAGCGCGACGGCGGCTGGACGCGCTTCGGCCTGGACGGGCGACGCCCGATCGACCCCGCCGCGCCGGTCACGCACGTCTCGTTCTACGAAGCGGACGCCTATGCCAGCTGGGCCGGCGCGCGGTTGCCGACCGAAGCCGAGTGGGAGGTGTTCGCCACCCCGCACGATCCGGCGGGCGGCAATCAGCTGGACACGGCCGGTCCGGTCGAGCCACGACCGACCCGCGGCGGTCCGGCCCCGTTCGGCGATGTCTGGGAATGGACCGGCAGCGCCTATCGCCCCTATCCCGGCTTCCGCGCCGTCGAGGGCGCGGTTGGCGAATATAACGGCAAGTTCATGAGCGGGCAGTTCGTGCTGCGCGGCGGATCGTGCGCCACCCCGCGCGGGCATGTGCGCGCGAGCTACCGCAACTTCTTCCACCCCCACCAACGCTGGCAGTTCACCGGCGTGCGCCTCGCCCGCGACCGGTGAGTTTCCGCGAAGATGTGATCGCCGGCCTCCGCGCCCGCCCGCGCGCGATCCCGGCGCGGTGGTTCTACGACCGCCGCGGGTCCGAGCTGTTCGAGGCGATCACCGCGCTCCCCGAATACTACCCGACCCGCACCGAAGCCGCGATCCTGGCGCGGATCGGGCCGGAACTGGCCGCGCTGACCGGCACTGGCCGCGCGGTGGTGGAGTTCGGCTCCGGCTCGTCGGCCAAGACGCCGCTGGTGCTCGGCGCGATTGCGCCTGCCGCGTACGTGCCGATCGACATCTCGGGCGCGTTCCTCCGCGAGTCGTCGCAGGCGCTCTCGGCCGACTTCCCGGCGCTGGCGGTGCTGCCGGTGGAAGCCGATTTCATGCAGGCGGTGCGCCTTCCCGACGACGTCGCCGCGCTGCCAAAGCTGGGCTTCTTCCCCGGTTCGACGATCGGCAACATGGGGCCCGCCGACGCCGTCGACCTGCTCCGCCGGATGCGCGACACCCTGGGACAGGGCGCGCAGCTGCTGATCGGCATGGACCGGATCAAGGACCCCGCCGTGCTGATCGCCGCCTATGAGGACGCGGCCGGCATGACGGCGGAGTTCAACGTCAACCTGCTCGCGCGCATCAACCGCGAGTTGGCCGGCGACATTCCGCTGGAGGCGTTCGCGCACGAGGCACGCTGGAACGACGCGGCGGCGCGGATCGAGATGCACCTGCTCGCCACCCGCGACATCGCGTTCACGGTTGCGGGCGAGCGGTTCGCGATCGCGGTGGACGAGAGCATCCACACCGAGAACAGCCACAAATACGGCAGCCGAGATGCGCGCCTGCTGCTGGCGGCGGGCGGATGGACGCCGGTGAAGGAGTGGACGGACGCGGACGGACTGTTCGCGGTGTATCTGGCGGCGGCGCGTGAGGTGGAGGTGGCACCCTAGAGCCAGGAGAGCGGCTCCACTTCATTGCTCTTCCCCGGCGGACACTGGGGAAAAGGGCAACCGGAACAGCTACCCCTTCACCATCGGCAACGGCAGCTCCCCCGTCAGATACGGATCCACCGGCACCTCATCCGGCACGTCCAGCGCCGGCCCCGCCCGCGCCGCCGCGCGCGCGAACCAGTCGTCGCCGTTGACCTTGCGCAGCGTCGTGTCGACGCGGGTCGGGACAAGGCCGAAGATCGGCAACCGACGATAGCCCGGCTGCGCGTCGCCGAACGCCCAGGCGAGGTTGCCATAGGTGGACGGATCGCGGCCATCCAGGCTCAGCCGGTCGTTGAGGTAGCACGCCGTCGCCCAGCCGGCCTCGGGCGATGGCGTCATCGCGATGATCCGCTTGGCCCAGTACATGCGCAAATTGTTGTGCATCCAGCCGTCGACCAGATATTGTTTCTGGCACGCGTTCCACGTCTCGTCGGCGGTCTCGCCCAGCAGCAGCGCGCGCATCGGCTCCTGCTCTGGCCGCGGGTCCTCGGCATGCTCGGCGAGCTCGCGCTGCGCCCAGGCCGGCACGCGATCATATCGCTCGGGCACGCGCAGCGAACGCGCCTTGTAATGAAACCACTCGCGCCAGGTCAGCAACTCGTCGAGGAACTTGGAACGCTCGGTCGCGGGGATATCCGCCTGCTCGACCACCGCGACGATCTCGCGCGGACCGACCATGCCGAAATGGAGATAAGGCGACAGCGTGCTCGCCCCCTCCGGCCGGCTCGCCAGACGGCGCGCGTCGGCATAGGCGGGCAGCACCTCGTCCTGCAGCCGCTGGAGCCGCACCGCCACCTCCGCGCGGGTCGCCGGGAACATCGCTGGTGCCGGCAGCGCGTGGTCGATCGCGCATTCCGCCACCAGCGCGTCCAGATCGGCGTCGCTCAGGTCGGCGAGCAGGTCGGGCGTGTAGGGCAGCTTGCCCGCATACGGCCTTTCCGTCGCCGCCTCGTCGGTCCAGCCATACCACTCCTCGCGCGCCGCCTGATGCCGGCGACGGAAGGCCGACGTGGTCCTGACCCCCTGCTCCAGCGCCAGCGGCGGCACCACGCACGCCGCGTTGACCGCCAGCACGGCCGCATCGGCCCTCGCGGCGAACCGCTCTGCCTGCCATTGCGCCACGAACGCGGGCTGATCCTCCAGCACCACGGCGGCGGCATCGGCGGCAAGGCGATAGACCAGCCCCTTCTCGCGCTTGGCGGCGCGATCGACGAAGTTGACGCAACGCAGCCCACGCGCGGCGCAGTCGCGCTCCAGGTCGCGGCTCGCGCCCAGGATGAACCGGTGCAGCCGGTCGGACGCATAGGGGTAATCCTCGCGCACGCCATGATAGACCAGCACCGGCAGACCCCAGGCATTGCCGAGCCGCACGGCCGCGTCGATCACCGGGTTGTCGATCGCGCGCAGCGCCTGTTGCAGCCAGCACAGCACGTATTTCGCAGAGGTGGCGACGGGATGCTCATTGAGGCGGCGGACCCGCGGCGCCTCGCGCCAGCTGGCGAGCAGTTGAACGGGATCGGTCATCGTGACGCAACACCCCGCGTTGCGCGCAGGTTGCGCAAGGCGTTCGCGACGTCCACCTCCGGCAACATGGATAGCTTCACCCTTCTCGATGCGATCGGCCTGCTGGGCGTGCTGCTGTTGCTGATCGCCTATGGACTGACCGTCGGCGGGCGCATCGATCCGCTCAAGCCCGCCGCGCTGCTGCTCAACCTGCTCGGCGCGATCGGCATCCTGATCTCGCTGTTGGGCGCGTTCAACCTCTCGGCGCTGGTGATCGAGACCGCCTGGGCCGTGATCGCGATCGGCGGGCTGGCGCGGTGGTGGTGGCAGAGGGGCAAGCAGGGAAGTTAGCTCTCACCCTTCGACCTTCCAACCTCTAGCCCTTCCCCGGCGAAAGCCGCGGCCTAGCCACTACAGAATGCTCGACGCGGTAGCGTCGAGCGGCGCTCCGCGCCGGCGGGGCCCCGGCTTTCGGCGGGGCTGGGTTACTCGGGTAGGGCTTGCGCGACCCAAGCGCC
>NZ_JAQGLJ010000045.1 GCF_028292945.1 Sphingomonas bacterium
TTGAGGAGAGCGCGAATGCGCCGCGTCGTAATTACCGGAGTGGGAATGGTGACGCCGCTGGGCAGCGACGTCGAGACGGTCTGGGCCAGCCTGCTGGCGTCCAAGTCCGGGGCAGGCCCGATCACGCGCTTCGATGCATCGGACCATGCCTGCCGCATCGCCTGCGAGGTGAAGCCGGCCGATCATGAATGGGGCTTCGACGCCAGCAAGCGCGTCGATCACAAGGTCCAGCGCCAGGTCGATCCGTTCATCGTCTACGGGATCGATGCCGCCGGCCAGGCGATCGAGGATGCCGGCCTGCTCGACATGACCGAGGCGCAGCGCTTCCGCGCCGGCTGCTCAATCGGTTCGGGCATCGGCGGGCTGCCGGGCATCGAGAGCGAATCGCTCGTGCTCCATGCCAAGGGGCCGCGGCGGGTCAGCCCGCACTTCGTCCATGGCCGGCTGATCAACCTGATCTCGGGCCAGGTCTCGATCAAATACGGGCTGATGGGCCCGAACCATGCGGTCGTGACCGCGTGCTCGACCGGCGCCCATTCGATCGGCGATGCCGCGCGGATGATCGCGATGGACGATGCCGACGTGATGCTGGCCGGCGGCGCCGAGGGCGCGATCTGCCCGCTCGGTATCGCGGGCTTCGCCCAGGCCAAGGCGCTCTCCACGCGCAACGACGAGCCCGAGCGCGCCTCGCGGCCCTATGACAAGGATCGCGACGGCTTCGTGATGGGCGAGGGTGCGGGCGTGGTCGTGCTCGAGGAATATGAGCACGCCAAGGCGCGCGGTGCGAAAATCTATGCCGAGCTCGTCGGATACGGCCTGTCGGGCGATGCCTATCACGTCACCGCGCCGCACCCGGAGGGGTCGGGCGCGTATCGATCGATGGAGATGGCGATGCGCAAGTCGGGGCTCGCACTGGCCGACATCGACTATGTCAACGCGCACGGCACCTCGACACCGCTGGGCGACGAGCTGGAGCTGGGCGCGGTGCGACGGCTGTTCGGCGACGCGCTGGGCACCATGTCGATGAGCTCCACCAAGTCGGCTATCGGACATCTGCTTGGCGGTGCCGGTGCGGTCGAGGCGATCTTCTGCATGCTGGCGATGCGCGATCAGGTGGCGCCGCCGACGCTCAACCTCGACAACCCAAGCGAGAATTGCGTGGGCGTCGACCTGGTCCCGCATCAGGCGAAGCCGCGCAAGATCAAAGCGGTGCTCAATAACAGCTTCGGCTTCGGCGGCACCAATGCGTCGCTGGTGATGCGGGCGGTTTGAGGTGAACGCCGTGCCTGCGTCTTGCTCTTCCCCGGCGAAAGCCGGGGCGCAGTTTCGAGTACCCTGCCGAGCTTCGATCATCTTTGCCGACGCGGCCGACTGGGCCCCGGCTTCCGCCGGGGAGGGGCGCGTCGCGCACGTGATCTACTGATGCGGAAGCTAGGCTGTGTCGGTCTCGTCGCCATGTTGGTGGCGGTGATTGCCGGCTTCGTCGTCCTGCAAGGCTGGGGCGGTGCCGGCCCGAACCCCAGGACACTCACCTTCCAGGTGCCGCAAGGCGCGTCGCTTGGTTCCACCGCGCGCGACCTCGAAACGGCGGGCGCGATCGAGTCCGCCAGCCGCTTCCGCCTGCTCGCCCGTCTGTTCGGCTCGGGCGACCCGATCAAAGCGGGCGAATATCGCATCCCGGCGCGGCTCAGCCCGTCCGACATCCTCAAGCTGCTGCAAGGCGGCCGGACGCTGCAACGGCTGGTCGTCATTCCCGAAGGCCTGCCCTCGGTGCTCGTGCAGGAACGGCTGGCGGCCGCGCAGGGTCTGACCGGCGCCGCGCCGCTCCCCGCCGAAGGCACGGTGCTGCCCGATAGCTATAGCTTCGAACGCGGCGATACGCGTCAGAGCGTGGCCGATCGCATGGCGAAGGCGATGCAGACCTACCTCGCAAGCGCCTGGGCGAAGCGCAAGCCGACCACGGTGGTGAATACGCCGGCGGAGGCGATCATCCTGGCGTCGATCGTCGAGAAGGAGACCGGCAAGCCGTCGGAACGGCGGCTGGTCGCGGCGGTGTACTCCAACCGGCTGCGGCGCGGCATGCCGTTGCAGGCGGATCCGACCGTCATCTATCCGGTCACGCGCGGTCGTCCGCTCGGGCGGCGCATCCTGCGCTCCGAACTGGACGATAAGGGCAACCTCTACAACACGTACGCGCTCAGCGGCTTGCCGGTCGGCCCGATCGCCAATCCGGGCCGCGCCTCGATTGACGCGGTGCTCGACCCGGAACAGAGCCAGGCGCTGTACTTCGTCGCCGACGGCACGGGCGGGCATGTGTTCGCCAACACGCTGGCGGAGCATAATGCCAACGTCGCGAAGTGGCGGCAGTACCGGCGCGAGAAGGGGATCTGATTTCACCTCCCCCGCGCAGCGGGGGAGGTGCCGCTCAGACGCAGGTTACGGTGCCCAGTGGATGTCGACGGGCAGTTCGACCTCCGCCAGCACGCGACCGATCGGATAGCGCGACGACTCGCCCTGCGCGATCGCCTCCTCCAGCACCTTGCGCTTGGCGGCACCGGTGATGGCGATCGTCAGCACCTTGGCGGTGACGATACCCTGGCGCGACAACGAGACACGCGCGACGGGGGCTTCGGGCGGCAGCGGGTCGGGCATGACGCCCAGCGCGCGGCGTTCGCGCGGGCCGCTCAGCGCCTCGTCATAATCCGGTCCGGGGAAGATCGAGGCGGTGTGACCGTCCTCGCCCATGCCGAGCAGGCACAGGTCCAGCGGCCAGTGCAGGTCCTGCATCAATGCGTCCGCCGAACGCCCCGCAGCCTTGTGATCCGCCGTCGCTTGGGGAACGATGGGCATGACGCGCGCGCCCTTGGGAATGAATGTCTTGCCGATCATCGTCACGTTGGACAGCTTGTCGCCCAGCGGCACGATGCGCTCGTCGGTGGGGACGATCGTCACCTTCTTCCAGTCGAGCTTCGCGGCGGCGAGCTTGGCATAGATCGGCGCCGGCGTGGTGCCGCCCGCCAGCGCGATCACCGCAGCCCCGCGCGCATCGAGCGCCGATTCGATCACGAACTGCAGATCGCCCGCGACAGCGGCGGCGAACTCCGCCGTGCCCTCATATTCCCACCATTCGACTTCGGTCATTGTGTTTCCTTCTTAGCCCTCTCCCCGCAAGCGGGAGAGGGAAAGCTGCCGGAGGCAGCGAGGGTGAGGGCACGACGGACGATCAGCGCAGGCACCCGTCGAACCCGCGTCAGGCCCTCACCCTGCCGCTACGCGGCTGTCCCTCTCCCGCATGCGGGAGAGGGGTCAAGCGCTAATCATCCTGCCAGGTCACATCATCGCGCTCGGTCAGCGCGATCGCGGCAGACGGGCCCCAGGTGCCCGTGGGGTAGCTCTTTGGCTTCATGCCGGTCGTTGCCCAGCCCTCGCGGATACCATCGATCCAGCGCCATTGCGCCTCCACCTCATCACGCCGGACGAACAGCGTCTGGTCACCCTCGATCAGGTCGAGCAGCAGGCGCTCATAGGCGATCCGTCGCCTGGTGCCGGAGAACTCGTGATCGAGGCTGAGGTTCAGCGGCACCTCGCGCAGCCGCACGCCGTCGCGGTCCAGCCCCGGCTCTTTGGCCATCACCAGCAGCTGGACATATTCCTCCGGCTGCAGGCGGATGATCAGCTTGTTGGGTTGAAGCCGGCCGCTGGCGCTTCCGCGATCGGCGGACTGGAACATCGAATGCGGCACGGGCTTGAACTCGATCGCGATCTCCGATCGGCGCGTTGCCATGCGCTTGCCGGTGCGCAGGTAGAAGGGCACGCCCTGCCAGCGCCAATTGTCGATGTGCGCCTTGATGGCGACGAACGTCTCGGTCGCCGAGGGCTTGCCCAGCTCGTCGGTATAGCCCTTGACCACCTCGCCGGCCATCGCGCCTGAGCTGTACTGGCCGGTTACCGTATGCTGTTCGACATCGGCGGCGGTGATCGGGCGCAGGGTATGGAACAGCTTCGCCTTCTCGTCGCGTACCGCGGTGCCGTCGAAGCGGGCAGGTGGTTCCATCGCCACCAGCGCCAGCAACTGGAGGATGTGGTTCTGCACCATGTCGCGCAGCGCGCCCATGCCATCATAATAGCCGCCGCGCCCCTCCAGCCCGACCGTTTCGGAGATGGTGATCTGGACGTTGGCGATGCCGCGCGCGTTCCAGACCGGCTCGAAGAACGAGTTGCCAAAGCGCAGCGCGAGGATGTTCTGAACGGTTTCCTTGCCCAGATAGTGATCGATCCGGAATGTGCGCGGCTCGGGAAACGCCGCGAAGACCGCCTCGTTGATCTTGCGGCTGGACGCGAGATCATAGCCGAGCGGCTTTTCCAGTCCGATCCTGACCGTCTCGCCCGTCAGCCCGACCGATTGGAGACCCGCGATCGCCGCCTCGAACAGCGATGGCGCGGTCGACAGGAAAATCGCAAGCCCGCCCGAGACGTCACCGACCTTCTCGCCCAACGGCTTGAAGCTGGCCAGGTCGGACAGGTCGGCGGGGTTGAACCGCAGCCGTTCGAGGAAGCCGGCGATCGCGGCATCGTCCTTGCGGTCGTCGGGCAGGAATTCGTCGAGCGCCGCCTTGGCGAAGGTCCGGTAGCCGGCGTCGTCATGCTCGGTTCGCGCCGATCCGATGATGGCCAGCTGTTCGGGCAACAGGCCATCGGCGTGAAGATTGTACAGCGATGGCAACAGCATGCGTCGCGCCAGATCACCGGTCGCCCCGAACAGGAGCAGCTTCGCCACGGGATTGCGCTGCATTGCGGCTCCTACAGGATCAGACCGGCGAGCGGGTCCAGCCCGGCCATCAGATTGAGGTTCTGCACCGCCGCGCCCCCTGCGCCCTTGCCCAGATTGTCCAGCGTGGCGATCAGCCGCGCCTGCGTCTCGCGCGCATCGGTTGCTACGTAGAGATCGAGGCGATCGGTCGGCGCACCCGCGGTTGCGAGCAGCAGTTCGCCGGGCATGTCGTCGTGGACGCGGACCAGCGGCTGCCCGTCGAAAAAGCCATGCAAGGTCTCGAGTATCACTGCGCGCGACGGGCGGGCGGGAAGCGCGGCAAGCGACAGCGGCACCTCGACCACCATGCCCCGAAACGCGCGAACCACACTCGGCGCGAAGACGGGCGGGTGCGCGAGTCCCGCGTGGCGTTGCATCTCGGGAACGTGCTTGTGATCGAGCCCGAAGCCATAGCCGCGGAACGCCAGCGCGGGGTCAGCCTCGACCCGCTCGATCAGCGCCTTTCCGCCACCCGAATAGCCGGACACGGCATTGACGGTGAGCGACCAATCGGCGGGGATCACCCCGGCGCGGACCAGCGGCGCGACCAAGGCAAGGAAGCCAGTGGGATAACAGCCAGGGTTGGACACTAGCCGCGCGTCGGCAACCGGAAATCCGAGTTCGGGAAAGCCATAGGTCCAACCGTCCGCCACGCGATGCGCGCTCGACGCGTCGATGATGCGGGTGTCGCTTGCCAGCAACGCCACTGCTTCACGCGCCGCATCGTCCGGCAGGCACAGGATCGCGACGTCTGCGTCGTTCAGCGCCTCGCGCCGCGCCGCTGGATCCTTGCGTCGCTCGCCGTCGAGGACGACCAGAGACAGGTCGCCGCGCGTCGAGAGGCGATCAGCGATTTCCAGTCCGGTGGTGCCGGCCGCGCCATCGATGAAGACGGTGACGGTCACGCCAGTTCCAAGGCCAGGCGGTCGCAGTAACCCACCAGGCCGATGGCGGGCGCGATGCCCCAGGCACGGTCGCGCGTCACTTCCAGCAGTTCGAACGTGTCGCCAACGGCGAGTGCCGCGACTTCTTCACCGTCGGTTGATTTGCTGCGCAGAACGGTCGGACGAATCACGATACAAGGCATTGCTTGGGCATAATGAGGTGCGAACACCTGCTGCGCCAGTCGCACGTCGGCGAGGTCGCCGCGCACTGCGTGGAACCGGGGATCAAGCAAAGTCGATGGCCCGGTGAGCGTGAAGCGCTTACGCGTGGGCGTGCTGGAAGAGTGCGGGTCGCTGTTCGCCCTTGCCGATGAATTGCCCGAACTCGTCAAGAAAAGCCGCTCCCTTGGGCGTGCGCGCGACGAAAATGTTGCGCTTGTCGCTATCGTCACGCTGGCGGCGCAGATAGCCGAGGCCACCCAACCTGTTCAAGGCGCGCGTCACCACCGGCTTGGACACGTTGAGACCTCGTGCCAAGCCCCGCACCGTATGCGGACCGGGATCGAGATACACGACCATCAACAGCGCCATCTGGCGGTTGGTGAGGTCGGGCTCCCCGGAGCGGACATAGTCGACCAGGGTCGACATCCAGCTCGAAAGGGTCGGAATTAAACTCGCCACGCTAGGGTCGCTTCCGCTGTTCAGGCCCCGTGCGAGGCCAGTTTCAAAGACATAACGCTGTGGTTGATGGCTAGTTTCCCTGCCGGTAATTATCGCGACCAGCCGTTCCGGTTGCCCGACGGGCATCACCCGCCTATGTCGCGGCCGTTCTGCACCAGCCCCGAAGGCCGCCCCATGTTCCCGTTTCTGCTCGTCGTCCACGCGATCATTGCCGCTGTTCTGGTGACGGTCATCCTGATGCAACGATCGGAGGGTGGCGGGCTGGGCATGGGCGGCAGCCCGTCGGGGCTGATGTCCGCACGGGGCGCGGCGGACTTCCTGACGCGCGCGACGGCGGTGCTCGCCGTCGCCTTTGTCTCGCTGTCGATCCTGCTCGCGGTACTCGCTGCGGGCCGGCAGAACGCCAGCATCGACACGTCGCTTGCCAAGCCTGCGACGACCGCTCCGGCGGCCAGCACGCCGATCGTCGATCCGGGCGCGCCACCCGCGGCGGCGCCGAACATCAGCGACCCCGTCTCGCCGCCGGCGAACGGGCAGGTGCCGTTCGGGCAGTAACCCAGAGCTTTGTGCCGGTTGGTCGTCCGCACGACGCGCGGGCGCTTGCCGCGCGCGTCCCTTTCCCGCTAGGCGGATACCCCCATGGCCCGGTTCATCTTCATCACCGGCGGCGTGGTCTCGTCGCTGGGCAAAGGCCTCATGGCCGCTTCGCTCGCCGCGCTGCTGCAGGCGCGTGGTTATCGTGTCCGCATCCGCAAGTTCGACCCGTATCTCAACGTCGATCCGGGCACGATGAGCCCGTATCAGCATGGCGAGGTCTATGTCACCGACGACGGCGCGGAGACCGACCTGGATCTTGGCCATTACGAGCGCTTCACCGGCGTGCCGTCACGTCAGTCGGACAACATCACCTCGGGGCGCATCTACCAGCAGATCATCGCGCGCGAACGGCGCGGCGATTATCTGGGCGCGACGGTGCAGGTCATCCCGCACGTCACCGATGCGATCAAGGCGTTCGCGCGGGCGGAGACCGACGACTTGGACTTCGTGCTGTGCGAGATCGGAGGGACGGTTGGCGATATCGAGTCGCTGCCATTCATCGAGGCGATCCGCCAGCTCAAGAACGAAGCCGGGCGCGGCAACGCGGTGTCGATCCACGTCACGCTGGTGCCGTACATCTCCGCGGCGGGCGAGCTGAAGACCAAGCCGACGCAACATTCGGTGCGCGAGCTGGCCGCGCTGGGTGTGCAGCCGGATGTGCTGGTGTGCCGCTGCGAGCACCCGCTGCCGCCGTCCGAGCGCGCCAAGATCGCGCTGTTCTGCAACGTGGCGGCGAGCGCCGTCATTCCGGCGCTGGATGCGAAGAGCATCTACGCGGTGCCGCTGCAATATCACGGCGAGGGCCTTGATTCAGAGGTGCTGCGGGCGTTCGGGATCGAGCCCGGCGCGGCTCCCGATCTGAGCCGCTGGGTCGACATCCAGGACCGCGTGGCCAATCCCGAGGGCGAGGTGACGGTCGGTGTGGTCGGCAAATATGTCGGGCTGCAGGACGCGTACAAGTCGCTGAACGAGGCGCTGGTCCACGGCGGCATCGCCAACCGAGTCAAGGTCAACATCCGCTGGATCGACGCGGAACTGTTCGAGGGCGAGGAGCGCGAGGTCGCCGCCGCGCTGGAGCCTTGCCACGCGATCCTTGTCCCGGGTGCGTTCGGCGAGCGTGGTGCCGAGGGCAAGATCGCCTCGGTGCGTTTTGCCCGCGAGCGTCGCGTGCCCTATTTCGGCATCTGCTTCGGCATGCAGATGGCATGCATCGAGGGCGCGCGAGACCTGGCCGGGATCACAGACGCCAGTTCGACCGAGTTCGGGCCGACGCCCGAGCCGGTGGTCGGCTTGATTACCGAGTGGATGGGCCGTGACGGGTTGGAACAGCGCGAGGCGAGCGGCGACCTTGGCGGGACGATGCGGCTTGGCGCCTACGAGGCGCGGCTGGACGGCAATTCGGTGGTGTCGTCGATCTATGGCGACACGGCCATCTCCGAACGTCACCGTCACCGCTACGAGGTCAACACCGGCTATCGCGCGGCGTTGGAGGGCGGTGGCCTGGTGTTCAGCGGCATGTCCCCCGACGGCATGCTGCCCGAGATCGTCGAGCGACCCGATCACCCCTGGTTCGTCGGCGTTCAGTTCCACCCGGAGCTGAAGAGCAAGCCGTTCGATCCGCACCCGCTGTTCGCAAGCTTCATCGAGGCGGCTGTGAAGCAGAGTCGACTGGTCTAGTTCAGGGGTGCGCAGGTTTATGCGATCTTCACCATGATCTGACATGCGAGCGAGCCTGATGAAGGCGGCGCTGACCTCGTTCGAACGTTACCTTCGCCGCTTCGTTACCAGGCGGCCTCGCGTGACCGTGACGCTACTGACGCTCGGCCTCATGTTGATGGTGCTCGCGATCATTCCACGGCCGCTGTCGCCAGACGTGCTGGGGCAGCTGTGGATCGCCGACCGTCTGCGCGGCGGCGCGCGGCTGTACCTCGATATTAGCGAGGTCAACCCGCCGCTCTGGTTCTGGATGGCGGTTCCCCTCCAAGCGATGGCGGATGGGATTCATGCTCACCCGGATCGGGTGCTGGCAGTCTCGATCGGGGCTGCCGCGCTGCTGAGCCTGCTGACGACCGATCGGTTGCTCCGCGAGCGCACACCCGCGGCGCGCGTCATGTTCCTCGCCTATGCCGCCGCGATTCTGCTGATCATGCCGCTACGGGACCTCGGGCAGCGCGAGCAGTGGGCGCTGATCACGACGTTGCCGTATGTCGCGCTGATCGCGCGGCGGCGCGACGGGAGGCAGGTTCCGCACTGGCTGGCGCTGCTGATTGGGGTGCAGGCGGCCGTCGGGTTCGCGCTGAAGCATTACTTTATCGGCGCACCCATCCTCCTTGAGATCTGGCTGCTCCTGCGTCTGCGCCGGGACTGGCGGCCCATTCGCAGTGAGACGGTCGCTCTGGCAGCCTGCGCGATCGCGTACGCCGCTGCCATCATGGTCTGGACCCCAGCCTTTCTGGCGATTTCGGTCCCCGAAACGGCGCTGGCCTATTCTGCCGCGAGCGTGCCGGAGTGGCGTTACATGCTCCGCCCCGCACAGCCAATTTGGGCGTTGATCATTGCCGGCATTGTCATGCGGCGGCAGGCGACAAGGCAATCGCTCCCGGCGCTCCCGGCGCTGTCGATCGCGTTGTTGGTCGCGGCGGCGGGGTTCGGCATAGCGTGGTTGCTGCAGCTGAAGGGCTGGCCTTATCACAGCATCCCAGTCACCGGCCTCCTCGCGCTCGCGCTGGCGGCGCTGGTGATGGACATGCCACGACTAGGTCTTGTTCGGCCTGTCTTGCTGGCGGGGCTGTGTGCGCCACTCTTGCTTGCTGCCGTGCCGACCCAGTGGAGACCCACCCCGGAGGAGGACATCGCGCCTGCGCTGGCGGACCTCCGGGCGGGCGCGGTGGTGGGCGTGCTTGCAAGGGAGGGCTGGACGACATGGCCAGCGACGGCAGACCGAGGCTTTCGGATAAACGGCCGCCATGGTGCCTTGTGGATCCTGTCGGCAATCGACAGGAACGCGTCGGGCGCACGCGATCCGCGGATCTACGCGCTGGGCCGTCGGATGGTGCGGCGAACGGCGCGGGATTATCGCTGCCTGCCGCCCGAGCGTATCATCTTCTATCCTGGGCGAGCGTCGAAAACGGCCACTTCGGCATCGGACAACCCCCTGTTGTTCTTCAGCCGCGATCCTGAATTCGCCGCAGTGCTCAGCCACTATCGGCGCCTCGCGTTGCCGGGTCGGTTCGACGCGTTCACCCTAGACCGTCCGTTGCCTCGGTTGCCGCCGTCGCAATGCCCGAGGTGAGCGTGGTCCTGAAAGCTTAGCCGGCGCTGATCGACGAGGAGGAGCGCCCCGACCTTTCGGCCGGAGCGTTCCTTGGACGTCGATGACGAAATGCGCGTGCGATCAGGCCGCCTGTGCCTCGTCCTTGGCGCTCTCCACCGCAGCGAGCGGGGCGCCGGTCTTGATTGCCACGGTCTTGGGCTTCATCGCCTCGGGAATCTCGCGGACGAGATCGACCACGAGCAGCCCGTCGTTCAGCCGGGCATCCTGCACCAGGACGAAATCGGCGAGCTCGAATCGTCGCTCGAACGATCGGTTGGCGATGCCGATGTGCAGGAAGTCGCCCGACGGAGCCCTGTCGTCCTTGCGACCGGTGACGAGCAGCAGGTTCTGCTGCGCGGTGATCTCGATCTCGTCGCGCGTGAACCCCGCCACCGCCAGCGTGATGCGGTATCTATCGTCGGCAACGCGTTCGAGATTGAAGGGGGGATAATTGTCCGCTGTGGGCGTCTTCGCGCTGGTCTCCAGCAGGTCGAAGAAGCGATCGAAGCCGATCGTTGAGCGGCGGTAGGGGGTTAGGTCCAGACGCATGTTCAAATCCTCTTGTGAGCGAGTTGACATCGAGCTGGTCAGCCGTGGCTTTCCAGCCCGCATGGCCCTCAAAGGCGCCACGCGACGCGAAAATGGTAAGCGGTCGTCCGCCGTCAAGGGGGTGTCGGGCGACAGAATTTGCGCCGCTAAAGCTGTTCTTGCCGCCTCCCAACATTCGCGTGGGCGCATTTCCTACTGAAACAGTGGACGTTCCGACAATCTGATCTGCGGAGTGCCCCATGTCGCTGACGCTCGCCCTCTTGCTAACTGCTCAAGCAACGGCCCCATCGACCGAGCAGGCCGTTGCCGCACCGCCCGCGCAAGTGGATGAGGCGAGTGGCAGGCTAGGCACCGCGCAGCAGGGCGGCGGCGACGTGGTGGTCACGGCCCGGCGGCGTTCGGAGACTGTCCAGCGCGTGCCGATCGCGATTTCGGTCATCGGTGGCACCGCGATCGCGGAGACTGGCGCATACAACGTCAACCGGATCACGCAGCTGCAGCCGTCGCTGCAATTCTATTCGACCAACCCGCGCAACTCCGCCGCCAACATCCGTGGCCTGGGCGCGCCGTTCGGGCTGACCAACGACGGGATCGAACAGGGCGTCGGCATCTATGTCGACCAGGTCTATTACAGCCGCATCGCGTCGGCGACGTTCGACTTCACGGATACGGAGCGGATCGAAATCCTGCGTGGCCCCCAGGGAACGCTATACGGCAAGAACACCACCGCCGGCGCGATCAACATCTCGACGCGCGCACCGAGCTTCACGCCCGAGGCGCGGGTCGAGCTGACCGGGGGGAACTACGACTTCTTCCAGGGCAAGGCATCGATCTCCGGACCGCTCGTCGACAACAAACTGGCAATCCGACTGTCGACCTCGGTCACGACGCGGCGCGGCACGATCTACAATGTGCACCACGACAAGTATCAGAACAGCCAGGACAATCAGAGTTTCCGCGGGCAGTTGCTGTGGCGCGCGACCGACAATCTCGATCTGACGCTGTTCGGCGACTTTAACCGCCAGGCCCCCGAATGCTGCGTGCAATACTATGTTCGCACCGGTGCGACGCAGCGTCCGCTCAACAGGCAATATGCCGCGTTGGCCGTCGCGCAGGGCTATGCCGTACCGTCCAGCGATCCATTCGATCGCGTAACCGACGTCGACTCCCCGTTGCGCGCAAAGCAGGAGCTGGGAGGGGGATCGCTGCTAGCGAACCTTGATCTCGACTTTGGGACGATCACATCGGTGACCGCCTATCGTCTGTGGGACTGGAAGCCTTCGAACGACCGGGACTTCATCGGTCTGCCGATCACGCCGGTGTCGGCCAATCCCTCCCAGCAGAAGCAGTTCAGTCAGGAACTGCGTATCGCATCGAACGGAACGAAGCCGGTCGATTACGTGCTGGGAGCCTTCTACTTCCGCCAGTCGATCGACACCCAAGGGTCGCAGGTTCAGGGGCCGGCGGCGAGCCGGTTTCTGCTCAACCCCGGCAATGTCGCGCCCGGCGCGAGCGGCTGCGCCACGCCGACCACTGCCGCCTGCAACCCGGCGGTGCTGAACGGGCTCGCGTCGACGAACACGATCGGCTTCACCAACACGTCGGCGGCCCTGTTCGGCAAGCTGACATGGAACGTCTCCGACTCTTTCCAGATCTCGCCAGGCCTACGGCTCAATTACGACAAGAAGGACGGCTCGTACGTCTCCGTTGTCACCACCGGGGCGGGAAGCGCGACGCTGAACGCCGATCAGCGCGGCGTGCTCGCGCCGCAGACCTATGAGCCGGTATTCGATAACTGGAACTTGTCGGGCGATATCACCGCCGCGTGGCGGGTGACGCCGGACGTCAACGCGTATGCGACCTTTGCGCGATCCTACAAGTCGGGGGGCATCAACCTGTCCGGTCTGCCGCTGGACGCCGCGAACAACCCGATTCTGCTTGCCGCCACCGTCAAGCCCGAGAAGGTCAACCATTTCGAGCTTGGGCTGAAAACCCAGTTCGCCGATCGGCGCGCGACGCTCAACATCGCGGCGTTCCGCACCGACATCCTCGACTATCAGGCGACGGTCAGCAACGGGCAGTTGGGCGTGCTGCGCGGTTACCTCGCCAATGCCGGCAAGGTGCGGACGCAGGGCATCGAGGTCGATTCCGCATTCCGGCCGACGGCGCGGTTCAACCTGTACCTCAACGCAGGCTATACCGACGCAACGTATCGCCGCTTCGTCGATGCGCCGTGCCCGCCCGAGCTGACCGGTGGGGCGGCGGCAAGCGCCACCAATCCCGCCAGCCCGGCCGGTACGCCCAACGGCTTCAGCCCGGCCAATTGCGACATCTCCGGCCAGCGCCTGCCAGGCGTGTCCAAATGGGCGTTCTCGTTCGGAGCGGAATATGGCGTGCCGGCCAAGGTCGCCGGGCTCGATGGCCAGTTCTACCTCGGCTATGACGGCAGCTATCGGTCCAGTTTCTCGTCGAATCCCTCGCAATCCGCCTACACCCAAATCGCCGGCTACGCGCTCAGCAATTTCCGGCTCGGCTACAAGGCGCGCGACAGCTGGAACGTGTTCGGCTGGCTTCGCAACGCCTTCGACCGCAATTATCACGAGGTGCTCGCGGTGCAATCCGGCAGCACGGGCCTGATCGTCGGACAGCCTGGTGATCCGCGGACCTATGGGATCACGGTATCGCGAGCCTTCTGACCGGAAATGCAAACGCCCGAACTGCATTGCGTGCAGCCCGGGCGCCTTGCGTGACGATCGCTCGTCAGCCCCCAATACCACCTCTCCGCCCGCACGCTCCTGAGAGCGGGGCATGAGAAGCACCATCCCCGAACCACGGCCATTGCCTATGTCTCGATGTCCGTACGACTAAGTCGCGCCTGACGGTTTGTCACCAGCTGTTCCATGCGCGGACTCGATTGCGGCGAGTCTGTGGCCGTGCTGCCACAGGGCGGATCGGTTGCTCCGGGCGCGGGGGCGCCGTAGAGCGCGCATCATGCTCCTGACCCGCTATGAACGAATGATCGCCCGGCGGTATCTGCTGCCGGGCAAGGGGGAGCGGTTCATCGTCCTCGTGGCCGGGTTCAGCCTGGGCGCTGTGATGCTGGGAGTCGCGGCGCTGGTGATCGTCATGAGCGTGATGAACGGCTTTCGTGCGGAGTTGTTCGACAAGATCGTCGGGCTGAACGGTCATGCCGTCATCCAGGGCGTCGGCGGTCGCCTGCCGGACTGGCGCGCGATCGCGGCGCAGGCGCGCGCCACGCCGGGCGTCATATCGGCGCTGCCGCTGATCGAACAGCCGCTCGCCGCGACCTACAACGGCCGCGCGGAAGCGGTGCTGGTGCGCGGCATGCGGGTCGAGGATATCCGCGCCAATCCATCGCTGCGGGGTAAGGTGGTGGCGGGCTCTTTCGCGTCCGTGACGCAGGGGAGCAATCGCATCGCGATCGGATCGCGACTGGCCGAGATGCTGGGCGCGCAGATCGGTTCGGAGATCGCGCTGTTCAATCCGCAGGGTCAGACGACGCCGTTCGGCACCGTGCCGCGCATCGTCAGCTATCAGGTCGGCGCGATCTTCGAGATCGGCGTCTACGATCTCGACAAGGCGTATGTGGTCATGCCGATCGAGGACGCGCAGACGCTGTTGCTGATGGGCGACGCGGCGAGCATGGTCGAGGTGCAGACCACCGATCCCGATCGCGTCGGCGAGATCCTGGCGCCGCTCGCCGGCCGCATCGGCGGGCAGGCGGTGATCGCCGACTGGCGATCGATGAACGCCGAGCTGTTTGACGCGCTGGCAGTCGAGCGCGTGGCGATGTTCACCGTGTTGTGCATCATCATCCTGGTGGCGGCGTTCAATATCGCCTCGTCGCTGATCATGCTGGTGCGCGCGAAGACGCGCGACATTGCCATCCTGCGCACGATGGGTGCGGGCCGCGCGGCAATGCTGCGCGTCTTCATGGCGGTGGGCACGTCGATCGGCGTGCTGGGGACGCTGGCGGGGCTGCTGCTGGGGTTCGTGTTCCTGTTCTATCGCCAGGGGGTAGTCGGTATCGTCCAGTTCGTGACCGGGCAGAATCTGTGGGATCCGTCAGTGCGCATCCTGACCGAACTGCCGTCGCAACCCGATCCAGTCGAGATCGCGCTGATCGTCGCCATGTCGCTGTTGTTCAGCTTTCTGGCGACGCTGTATCCGGCGTGGAAGGCGGCCAACACCGACCCGGTGCAGGTTCTGCGTTATGAGTGAGCCGGTCCTCGAGACACGCGGTCTGGCGCGCTCGTTCACACAGGGCGACGAGACGATCGAGGTGTTGCGCGGGGTCGACCTGGAGGTCGCGCCCGGCGAGATCGTCGCACTGCTCGGCGCGTCGGGGTCGGGCAAGTCGACCTTGTTGCAGGCGGTTGGCCTGCTGGAAGGTGGGTTCGGCGGGTCGATCCGCATCGCCGGCGAAGAGGCCGCGCATCTGTCGGCCGCCGAGCGCACGATATTGCGCCGCGACCGGCTCGGCTTCGTCTATCAGTTCCATCATCTGCTACCCGACTTCACCGCGCTCGAGAACGTCGTCCTGCCGCAGCTGATCGGCGGTCGTGAGCGCGAGGAGGCGAACGCGCGAGCCGCCGAGTTGTTGACCGCGTTGGGCGTCGGTCACCGTCTGCAGCATCGCCCCGCCAAGCTATCGGGGGGCGAGCAACAGCGCGTCGCCGTTGCCCGCGCGCTCGCCAACCGGCCCGCGCTGGTCTTGGCTGACGAGCCGACCGGCAACTTGGACGAACACACCGCCGACAAGGTGCTGGCCGAGTTCCTGCGCCTAGTTCGCGGCGAACGCTCCGCCGCGCTGGTCGCCACGCACAACGAGCGACTCGCGGCGAAGATGGACCGCGTGGTGAAGCTGCACGAAGGACGGCTGGCGTGAGCGCTTGGCGCGGCACGCCGACGCTGGCCGGCGCGCATGTCTTGCTGCGACCGCTCGATGCGGCCGACCTGCCCGACATCGTCGCGGCGGCGCGGGCTGACGACCTGTGGGATACCTTCTATGCAGCCGTGGCGCAATTGAAGGACGCCGATGCGTGGCTGGCCTCTACGCTGGCGCAGCGCGATGCGGGGCGGGTGTTGCCGTTCACCGTGCTCGACGCGACCGGGGCGATCGTCGGCACCACGCGCTTCATGCGGATGAGCGAGGCCAACGCCCGTGTGGAGATCGGCGGCACCTTCTATGCGCGCCGGGTGCAACGCACCGGCCTGAATACCGAGGCCAAGCTGCTGCTTCTCGGCCATGCCTTCGACGCGCTCGGCTGTCAGTGTGTGCAGATCCGAACCGATTGGCTCAATCGCAACAGCCGGCAGGCCATCGAGCGGCTCGGGGCCAAGCTCGACGGCGTGCTGCGCGGGCATCAGCGGCTGCCGGACGGCCGCTTGCGCGACTCCGCCGTCTACTCCATCCTCGATCGCGAATGGCCCGGCGTGCGCGACAATCTGCGCCTGATGCTGGCGCGCGGTGGGAAGGGCAGATGACGGCGATCACCGACATCGAGGTGCGCGCGGCGGATGGCGGTTCGGTCGGCCTCGACACATGGCGGGGCAAGGTGCTGCTGATCGTCAACACCGCGTCCAAATGCGGGTTCACGCCGCAATATGAGGGGCTGGAGGAGCTGCACCGCCGCTACGGCGACCGCGGCTTCGAGGTGCTCGGCTTCCCGTGCAATCAGTTTGGCGCGCAGGAGCCGGGCGACGCGGCGGAGATCGCGACTTTTTGTTCAACGGTTTACGACGTGACCTTCCCGATGTTCGCGAAGGTCGACGTCAACGGCCCCGCCGCCCACCCGTTGTTCCAGCGGCTAAAGGAAGATGCGCCGGGGGTTCTGGGGTCGCGCGGGATCAAGTGGAATTTCACCAAGTTCCTGATCGATCGCGACGGGAAGGCCGTGCGCCGCTATGCGCCCTCGGTGCGCCCCGACGCGCTGACGAGCGATATCGAGGCGTTGCTGTAGCTGGTTCCCAGAATCGTTAACGCCCGCCATAGTCGCGCGATGCACGCCGGTTTCGTCCCTCTCCGCATCTTCTCCTGCTACACGATGCTCGACGGGGCGATCGAGCCCAAGGACATCGCCGCCCAAGCCGCCAAGCTGAAGTTTCCCGCCGCCGCGCTGACCGACCGTAACGGGCTGTACGCCGCGATGGCGTTTGCCGACGCGGCCGGGAAAAAGGGCGTTCAGCCGATCATCGGCACGATGCTGGCCGTGGCGCGGCCTGACATGCCCGATGGCAGCACGCCAGTGCTCGACTGGCTGGCGCTCTACGCGCAGGACGAAGGCGGATACCAGGCGTTGTGCGCGCTGGTGAGCGAGGCGCATCTCGACCGGCCGATCGAACAGCCGCCGCATGTCTGCTTCGCGGCGCTGGAGGGTCGCACTGCGGGTCTGCTCGCGCTGACGGCGGGCGGGGAGGGCGCGCTCGCACGCCTGTTCGCAGAGGATCAGCCAGCACGCGCGCATGCCTATGCCGATCGCCTGCAGGCGCTGTTCGCCGATCGGCTCTACGTCGAATTGAGTCGACGCGACGATCCGATCGAGCAGGCGGCAGAGCTGGCACTGATCGAGCTTGCCTATGCGCGCGATCTGCCGCTGGTCGCGACCAACCCCAGCTGCTTCGCCGAAGCCGCGTTCGGCGACGCGCACGACGCCATGCTGTGCATCGCCAGCTCCTCCTATGTCGACAGCGAGGACCGCCAGCGCAGCTGCCCGCATGCCTGGATTAAGCCGGCCGACGCCATGACGTCGTTGTTTAGCGATGTGCCGGAGGCGATCGCGAACACGCTGGTGGTGGCACAGCGGTGTGCAGTGTCGGCGCCGGCACGCAAGCCGATCCTGCCCAGCCTTGCCGGCGATCCGTCGGCGGAGGCGGAGCTGCTGCGCCGGGATGCACATGCGGGTCTGGAGGCGCGGCTGGATCGGATCGATGCGCTGAAGTCCCCCTCCTGCTTGCGGGAGGACTTAGAGGAGGGGCTGTCGAACAGCGAACGCATCGTACCTGAACAATCCCACCGCCAACCCCTCCCCCACGGGGGAGGGGAGCAATGGCGGCAACCTTATCGCGACCGCCTCGCCTTCGAGCTCGACGTCATCATCCAGATGGGCTTTCCCGGCTACTTCCTGATCGTCGCGGACTTCATCGGCTGGGCCAAGGATCACGACATCCCCGTGGGACCGGGGCGCGGCTCGGGCGCCGGGTCGGTCGTCGCCTGGTCGCTCAGGATCACCGACCTCGACCCGCTGCAACTCGGCTTGCTGTTCGAGCGCTTCCTGAACCCCGAGCGCGTGTCGATGCCCGATTTCGACATCGACTTCTGCGAAACGCGGCGCGGGGAGGTGATCCGCTACGTTCAGGAGAAATACGGTCGCGACCAGGTCGCGCAGATCATCACCTTTGGAAAGCTCAAGGCGCGCGCGGTGCTCAAGGACACCGGGCGCGTGTTGCAGATGAGCTATGGTCAGGTCGACCGGCTCGCCAAGCTGGTCCCCAATCACCCGACCGACCCGTGGACGCTCGACCGCGCGCTCAATGGCGTCAGTGAGTTGGCGCGCGAATATGCCAACGACAATCAGGTCCGCCGGCTGCTCGATCTGGCGCGTCAGCTGGAAGGCTTGCCACGTCACTCCTCGACTCACGCCGCGGGTGTGGTGATCGGCGACCGACCGCTCGCCGAACTGGTGCCGCTATATCGCGACCCGCGCTCCGACATGCCCGTCACGCAGTTCGACATGAAGTATGTCGAGGGCGCGGGGCTGGTGAAGTTCGACTTTCTCGGCCTCAAGACGCTATCCGTTCTACAGAAAGCGCTGCAACTGCTTGCAAAGCGGGACATCGTCGTCGATCTCGATGCGCTCACCTGGGATGATACCGAGGTGTACAAGCTGCTCCAGCGCGGCGACACGGTGGGCGTGTTCCAGCTCGAGTCGGAGGGTATGCGGCGCACATTGTCCGCCGTGCGCCCGTCCAACTTCGGCGACATCATCGCGCTCGTGTCACTGTACCGCCCTGGGCCGATGGACAATATCCCCAGCTTCGGACGCCGCAAGCAGGGGCAGGAGCCGATCAGCTACCCGCATGCGTTGCTGGAGCCGATCCTGGCGGAGACCTACGGCATCTTCGTCTATCAGGAACAGGTGATGCAGGCCGCCCAGGTGCTTGCCGGCCTGTCGCTCGGGGGCGCGGACGTGTTGCGGCGCGCGATGGGCAAGAAGAACAAGGCCGAGATGGACGCGCAGCGCGCCGGCTTCGTCGAGGGCTGCGCGACCGTGAACGGCATCGGCGCACGCCAGGCCAACGAGCTGTTCGATCTGATCGACAAGTTCGCCGGCTATGGGTTCAACAAGTCGCACGCCGCAGCGTATGCGCTGCTCGCCTATCAGACCGCGTGGCTGAAGGCGCACCATCCGGCCGAGTTCTACGCGGCGTCGATGTGCTACGACATGGCGCTGACCGACAAGCTTGGGTTGTTCGTGGAAGACGCGCGCCGGTTGGGCGTGCCCGTGCTGCCACCGTGCATCCACCGCAGCGGCGCGGAGTTCGACGTCGAGGCGGCAGGCGAGGGCGTCGCGGTCCGCTACGCACTCGGCGCGTTGAAGTCGGTGGGCGAGGGCGCGATGGACAAGCTCGTCGCGGAACGCGACGCGAATGGTCCGTTCCGCAGCCTTGACGACCTCGCCACGCGCGTCGACCCGCGCCTCCTCAACAAGCGTCAGCTGGAGACGCTTGCCGCGGCCGGCGCGTTCGATGCGATCGACGCGAACCGCGCCGGGGTGTTCGCGGTGGCGGAAACGGTGTTGGCGGTCGCGGCGCGGACGCATGCCAACAAGGCCAGCGGGCAGGGCGGCCTGTTCGGCGACACGGAGGTGGCAGGCGATGCGATCGCGCTGCCCGCCTCGGCAAGCTGGACGCTGTCGCAGCGGATGGAGCAGGAGAAGGAGGCGTTCGGCTTCTATTTCTCCGCGCACCCGATCGATCGGCACGCGCACCTCGCGCGCATGTACGGCGCGCGGCAGTACGCAAAGCTCGGCGAATTGCGGATCCCTGACGACGGTACGCGCGCCGGCGCGATGATGGCTGTGCTGGTCGAGGACGCACGCTGGCGGACGTCGGCGCGAGGCAAACGCTATCTGATGGCGACGCTGTCCGATGCCTCCGGCCAGTTCGTCGCGACCTGTTTCGACGACGCGGTCGCCAAGGACCTGGAGGAGGCGGCGGCGAATGGCGGTTGCGGGCTCGTCACCGCCGAGCTCGACCGCCGGCCTGGCGAGGAGACGCCGCGCGTGACGGTGAAGCGCATCCAGCCGTTCGAGGCGTTGGCGTCCACGGCCCGGTTCGCCGTCGAGCTCGAGGTCGCAGACGCCGCAGCCTTCGATGCATTGGCGACGTTGCTGGCGGATCATCGCGGCGCGCGGGGCGAAGTTCGGGCGCGGGTCGCCCTGTCGCCCGGTGTCGAAGTTGGCCTTTTGCTCGGTCGCGACTTCCTGCTTGATGCCGAGCTTGCCGGGCGGCTGGAGTCGATGCACGGTGTCACCGCCGTCACCTTCAAGCAGGCCGCTACGCGTCTGCAGCTGGTCGGCTGAACGGAGAGAGGGCGCAAATGCTGGGTGGAATGCAGGACTTCGAGCTGCGCGTGCCGCGGCTGCTGGAGCATGCCGAACGCGAGCATGGCAGGCGCGAGATCGTGTCGCGCTGGGCGGACGGCACGGAGACGCGCAGCGACTGGGCGGAGGTCGCTGCCAATGCGAGGAAACTGGCGCAAGCGCTTAAAAGGATGGGTTGTCAGGTCGGCGACCGCATCGCGACCTTGGGGATGAATCATGCCCATCACCTGACCGCCTGGTACGGCGCGATCGGCATGGGTGGCGTGATTCACACGATCAACCCACGCCTGTTCGACGAACAGTTGGTCTATATCGCCAATCACGCCGAAGACCGCGTACTGTTCTACGACAAGGCTTTTCAGCCAATCGTCGACCGGCTGAGGCCGCAGTGGACCACCATCGAGCATTTCGTCTGCTTCGACGACGGCAGCTTCAACAGTCTGATCGACCCCGAGAGTGGCGACTATGCCTGGCATGAAGGGCCCGAGCGCGAGCCGTGCATGCTCTGCTATACCAGCGGCACCACGGGCGATCCCAAGGGCGTCCTGTACGAACATCGCTCCACCATGATCCACGCCATGGCCGAGGTTGCACCGGCGGTGTTCAACCTGAGTGCGCGCTCGGTGGTGTTGCCGATCGTGCCGATGTTCCACGCTGCGGCCTGGGGTCTTCCCTTCGCGGGCGCCTTGGCCGGAGCGAAGTTCGTCTACTCCGCGACCAATGACGCTGCCGTGCTGTGCGATTTGATGAACCGCGAGAAGGTGACGCATTCGGCCGGGGTGCCGACGGTCTGGCTGGCGATGTTCGGGCATACGGACGCGACCGGCGAGGCCCCGCGTTTCCTGCAACAGGTGACGATCGGCGGGTCGGCCGCGCCGCGTGCGATGATCGAACGGATCATGGGCATGGGGGTCGAGGTCAAGCATCTGTGGGGGATGACGGAGACCTCCCCGATCGGGACCGCCGGGTCGCCACCCGCCGACTGGGACGAGTATAGCCACGAGCAGAAGCTGGATCGGATCAGCAAGCAAGGTCAGGTGCCGTTCGGGGTCGAGCTGCGCGTGATCGACGACGCCGAGGTCGAACAGCCGCGTGACGGCGTGAGCTCCGGTCGTCTGCAGGTCCGTGGCCCCTGGGTAGTGAAGCGCTACTTCCAGGCCGAAGCCGACGCGATCGATTCCGACGGGTGGTTCGACACCGGGGACGTGTCCGTCATGCATCCCGACGGCACGATGCAGATCACCGATCGCGCCAAGGACGTGATCAAATCGGGCGGAGAGTGGATCAGTTCGGTAGAGCTGGAGAACGCGGCGGTCGGTTGTCCCGGCGTCGCCGAGGCCGCCGCGATCGGGATTGCGCATCCCAAATGGGACGAACGTCCGCTGTTGCTGGTCGTGCGCAAGCCGGGCAGCGCGGTCACCGCGGGCGAGGTGCGCGCGCATCTGGCGACCGCGGTGGCGAAATGGTGGCTGCCGGACGCGGTCGAGTTCCTCGACGACCTGCCGCACACCGCGACGGGCAAGCTGCTGAAGAGCGCGTTGCGCGAGCGGTTCAAGGACTACCGTCTCGAGGAGGCGTAGAACCGCAACGCAGCTTCTCCCCGGCTTTCGCCGCGGAGAAGCTGCGGGCGCCGCCGATTACGCGCTCTTCTCTTCCGGCTCGGCCTCCCCGGGCGCATGACTGCCGTAGCCTGCGCCGGATTCCGCCTCCGGCTCCTCGCCGGTCCGATTGAGCTTGTCTGCGTCGGCGCGCCTGTCGTCGGTCATCTCAGTGGCCGGCCGTCTGACCGGCGGAACGCAGCTCGGCATATTTGCGCGTGATCGCCGGGATGCTGTCGAGCACCAGCTGCGCCATGCGCTTTTCCTCGCCCAGCGACTGCTCCAGCGCCGACCTGGCGTTGGTGAAGCCACCAAGGTCCACCATCGTCAGCAGCGAGGTGTAGGCGGCGATCTCAAAGTTCTCGAAGGCGTGATTGGCGAAGCTGTTCTTGATGATCTCGTCGGGCGTGAAGACATGCGCCAGAGCGGCCACGTTGCCGACTGCGCCCAGCACAACATCCTTGGCGGCCGAGGCCGACGTGCCGAAGCCGTCGAGCAGCGTGTCGATCCGCTGCAACTGCCCCTCCGTCTCGACACGATGCATGCGCAGCATGTCGGCCACCTCGGGATAGTTCTCCAGATGCTCGATCTGCCGGTCCATCAATTGCAGCGCCTGATGCTCGACACCATGCGCGTTCTTGAGACCGGTTATGAAGAGCTGTTGCATATAGGTCTGATCTACCATCGGTGCGATTCCTTGCTGAAAGTGGACCCGTCCAACGGTCGATGTGCGCGTTTGGTTCAAGCGAACAGCTCACCCTGCGGCCCGGGCGGCGCCCGGAACAGATCGTTGCGCAGCTGCAGCCGCTCGCTGTTCAGCCCGTGCTTGCGACAGGCGCGCTGAAAGCGGGTGCGGAGCAGGTCGGCCCATGGACCCTGTCCGCGCATCCGGGTGCCGAAATCCGGGTCGTTGTCACGACCGCCGCGTAGAGACTGGATGATGCTCATCACCTTGCCGGCGCGGTCGGGGAAATGCTCGTCCAGCCAGGCCCGGAACAGCGGCGCTACCTCCCAGGGCAGCCGCACCGGGATGAAGAAGCAGCCGCGCGCGCCAGCCTCGGCCGCGCGCTCGATCAGATGCTCCAGCTCATGGTCGGTGATCGCCGGGATGATTGGTGCGATCGAGACATAGACCGGCACGCCCGCATCGGCGAGGCGGCGGACGGCCGTCAGGCGGCGCTCGGGCGCCGGTGCGCGTGGCTCCACCGTCATCGCGATCTTCGGGTCGAGTGAGGTGACGGACAGGCACACGACGGCCAGTCCTTTCGCCGCCATCGGCGCCAGTATGTCGAGATCGCGAACGACGCGATCGGATTTCGTCGTGATCGTCACCGGGTGATCGCACGCGCTCAGCACTTCGAGCACCTGTCGCGTGATGCGCCACTCGGCTTCGATCGGCTGGTAGGGGTCGGTGTTGGTGCCGAGGGCCATCGGTCGCGCCGCGTAGCCGGGCTTAGCGAGTTCCGTGCGGAGCAGCGCCGCCGCGCCGGGCTTGGCGAACAGCTTGCTTTCGAAATCCAGCCCCGGCGACAGGTCGAGGAAGGCATGCGTCGGTCGCGCGAAACAATAGATGCAGCCATGTTCGCAGCCGCGATACGGGTTGATCGAGCGATCGAACGGGATGTCGGGCGAACCGACACGGTTGATGATGGTGCGCGGGGTCTCGACCGTGACGCTGGTGCGCAGAGGCGGCGCGGCACCGTCGATCTGCTCGCGCGCGTCGAGCCAGTCGCCGTCAGGTTCCGTGGCCGGCAGGGCGAAGCGGCTGCTCACCGCGTTGAGCGTCGCACCGCGTGTCGGTCGAGTACCGGCCATGGCCAACGCTATACCTCGCGTCAGAACATAGCAAGAACCCTGTTCAGAATGAACCGGCCGTTGCAGCGGGCAGAAGCGACCGCATCAGCCCCTGGCTGATCGGCGTATCGAAACGGCACCCGAGTGCACCGTCCCTGCTCCACGCCACCCGTGCGGTGATCGGCATTGTCTTCGGGAGGCGTAGCCAGAGCTGGTGCCCTTCCTCGAGAGGCGCGACGTCGCTCAATCGGCAGCCGAATGTGGAAATGTCATCCAGCGTGGCGACGAACGGCTCCTCGGTTTCGCCCTGCGCCGTCGCACGCACGCATTCGATCCGATGTCGCGGCTCCTGCCGCTGATCGTACAGCGCAGAACTCCTGCGGCTAAAGACAATCCGGGTCGCCATCCCGCTCTCCCCGATAAAGCGTTACACTACCTTCTAGGCAGTCGGATGCTGCAGCCAAGATGAACAGACTGTCAGCATTCGGCTCACTTACGTCAAGTGGCGGCGGGGGAGCGGTGAGTTGAACTTTTCCAGCAGCTTCGACGCAAAAGTTAACGGCCGATAGACTCTATCGCTCAAGCAGGCGCGGCATCAGCTCGACGAAGTTGCAGGGCCGATGGCGGCTGTCGAGCTGATCCCTGAGGATGCCGTCCCACCCGTCCTTCACCGCACCGGTCGATCCCGGCAGGGCGAACAGATAGGTGCCGCGCGCGACCCCGGCGCAGGCGCGCGACTGGATGGTGGAGGTGCCGATGGTGCGGAAACTGAGCCAGCGGAACAGCTCGCCGAAGCCGGGAATCTCCTTTTCCCAGACGCGCGCGAACGCCTCCGGAGTCACATCGCGGCCGGTCACGCCCGTGCCACCGGTCGAGATCACGACATCGACAAGCGGGTCGGCGATCCACGCTTCCAGCCGCGCGACGATCGTGTCGGCATCGTCGGGTTCGATCGCCCGGTCCGCCAGGACGTGCCCGGCATCGGTCAACCGTGCCGCCAGTGTGGCGCCCGATCGATCGTCGGCGGGACCTCGGGTGTCCGAGACGGTGAGAACGGCGATGCGTACCGGCAGGAAGGGCAGCGAGTCGTCGATGGGCATCGATGCTCAGTCGGTGCCCGTCGTGTTCGCCAGCGCCGCCGAGGCGGCCGCGCTCGGGCGAGCATCGAGCCGTACGGATGTCGCGCCCGGAAGGCCGGGAAAGCGTGGCCACAGGCCCTGCGCCAGCGCCGTGCGGCTCGCCGAGGCGGTCTTGCCGGTCTGCGCCTCGTACACCCAGTAGTTGCGCAGCACGGTGGTGACGTAGCCACGCGTCTCCCAATAGGGGATGCTCTCGATGTAGAGCAGCGGATCGCCGCCATCGCGGACGATCGCGTTCCACTCGGCCACCGGCTTGGCACCGGCGTTGTAGGCGGCGATCACCTTGGGCAGCAGCCCGCCGGTGGTCCCCGTCATGTCGCGCAGCCGCTCGAGGTGGCGCTGGCCGACGTCCATGTTGACCGACGGCCGCGTCAACGCGGTGCGGTCCATCGCCGGCAGGCCACGCTCGCGCGCGAAGTCGGTCGCGGCGGCGGGCATGATCTGCATGAGGCCATAGGCGCCGGCGGGGCTGACCACCTTGGCGCGAAAGCTCGATTCCTGCAGCGCGTGCGCGAACACGAGCGCGCGATCGACGCGCCAGCCGCTTTCCGGCTTCCAGCTCGGCGTCGGGAAGCGAGCCTCGGCGGCGGCTCCCGCCCCGGTCGGACGGTTATGCGCCAGCCAGAACGTCGTCGCGGGGAGGTCGAGCGCATCGGCGAGACGCGCCAGCGCGGCGAACTCGCCGGGTTCGCCAATGCGGGCCTGCTGGCGAACCACCTTGTCGGCGAGGTCGGTCTCGCCGATCTCCGCCAGCGCGGCGGCGACGCGGATGTTGGGACGGCGATCCAGCGCCGCCCAATCGCTCGGGACCAGCCGGGGCCGGGGCTTGGTGCCCGACCGCAGGCCCAGCGCCTGTTTCGCAAGCTGGCCGTAGAAGGTCTCATCCCACTGCGCCGCCGTCTTCAGCCGCGCCTCGATCCGGTCGGGTCGGCCGGCCGCCATGTCGGCGCGCGCGGCCCAGTAGAGCGCGGTGGCGCGCAGGTCGACGTCGCCGGCGCGGGTCGCGACGCCCTCGAACGCCGTCGCTGCCGCCGTGGCGTCGCCCAGCCGCCACATCGCCAGCGCGGCTACCCAGCGCGCGGGCACGGCCCAGTCGCCGGCACCGTCCGCACCGAGCAGCGCCACGCGGCGTGCGTCGGCGTCGCGGCCGGACAGGTAGTACATCCAGGCGACGCGCTGCCGCCACTCGGTCAAGGCCTCGGGGGTGAGGCCGGGTGTCGCGTCGAGCAACGACTCCGCCGCCGCGCCGTCGTCGACCTTGACGAAGGGTTGCATGGCGAGCGTCAGGTCGGCCGCGATCCCGTCGCCCTTGACCGCCTTTGCGCGCAGTCGCGCAGGTGCGCCGTCCCGCCAGATCAGCGTCCGCGTGACCGGAAGCGGTGGCAGCTCAAGCGCGCCGCGTGCCTTGGCGAGACGGGCCAGCGCGTCGGACTGGGGCAATTCGGGCGACTGGGTGAGGAGCTCGACCAGCGGCTCCAGCTCGACGCGAGGGCTGCCCTTTGCCGTGTAGAGTTCGGCGCGCGCGATGGCGTGCAGAGGGCCGGGCTTGATCGAATCGAGCTGCAGCTGCGCGTCCTGCCAGCGCTCCTCGCGGATCGCGGCGAACACCGCCTGATAGCCGTCGCGCTGCGCGGCATCCAGTTGGGGCGGAATGGCGGCGGGCGCGGGCATCGGCGCGGCCGGCGCCGCCGCCAGCGCGGGCAGCGAGGCAGCCGTTGCCAGGAACATGGCCAGGCTGGCGATCATCGGGCGCTCATCAGCAATTGCAGGTCCTTCCAGGCGTCCGCCTTTTGCGCCGGGCGTTCCAGCAGCAGGCGCGGGTGAAACGTGGCGATCGCCGCCGCTTCACCACGGTCATGCTTAATAGCATGTAAACCGCCGCGCGCGCGCAGCACTTCCACGCCGGTGAGCGCGCGGGCGGCGGCGTCGCCCATCAGCAGCAATCGCCGCGGCGCGAGCAGGCCGACATGATGCTGCGCGAGCCGGTGCAGTTCCGCCTGCACCTCGGCGGGCATGCGCCCGGCGACCGGGCGCTTGGCGCACACCGCGCTGAGGTGGACCTCCCCCCGCGTCAGGCCGATCGCGGCAAGCATCCGGTCGAACAGCTTGCCCGCCGCGCCGCCGAGCAGGCCGTCGCGATCGTCCTTGTCCGGGCAGTCGACCAGTACCATCAGGCTGGCATCGAGCGGTCCCGTCGCGGCGATCGTCGCCCCGCGCCAGCTCGCCTCGGGCGCGGCGTCACTTGTCCGCCAGGCGAGGAACTCCGCCAAGGTCGCGGGCAGGGCGGTTGCGGCGGGCAGCGGTTCGGCAGGCGGTGCCGGGGGCGCCGCGCGGGCGAGCCAGTCGCGCGGGTGGTCCTCGACCAGTATGTCGACCCCCGCCTCGCGCCACCAGTCGAGCGTGCTCGCGGCGGCGGCGTGCCAATCACCTATGTGTTCCATGCCCACGCCCTGCCGTGTCGCCCGGTTGACGTAGGGGTCAACTTGCTTGATCGGCTTTACGCGTCAAGACGTTGCGCGGCCGCGCCGTTCCGTGGCGCCCGCTCCTGGAGCCGAGAAGAATGAGCGAACGTGAATCCATGCCGTACGACGTGGTGATCGTCGGTGCCGGCCCCGCCGGGCTGTCCGCCGCGATCCGCCTGAAGCAGCTCGCCGAGGAGGGCGGGCGCGAGCTGTCGGTATGCGTGCTGGAAAAGGGGTCGGAGGTCGGCGCGCACATCCTGTCGGGCGCGGTGATCGATCCGACCGGGCTCGACAAGCTGATCCCCGACTGGCGCGCGACGGACTGCCCGCTGGCGCAGACGCCAGTGACGCAGAACCTGCACTGGGTGCTGACACGCAAGGGCAAGTTCAACCTGCCGCACCTGTGGACCCCGCCGTTCCTGCACAACAAGGGGACGTATACGGGCAGCCTGGGCAGCCTGTGCCGCTGGCTGGCGGGGCGCGCCGAGGCGATGGGGGTGGAGATCTTCCCCGGCTTCGCGGCGGCAGAGATCCTGTTCGACGACAATGGGCGGGTGAAGGGCGTCGCGACCGGCGACATGGGCGTGGCGCGCGACGGCACCCACAAATCCGACTACACGCCGGGGCTGGAGCTGCACGCCAAATATACGTTCTTCGCCGAGGGCGTACGCGGACATCTTACCAAGGAGGTGATCCGCACCTTTGACCTGGCGCGCGATGCGCAGCCGCAGGTTTATGGCATCGGGATCAAGGAGTTGTGGGACATTGCTCCCGACAAGCACGAGCCAGGCAAGGTCGTCCACACGCAAGGCTGGCCGCTGTCGGAGACCGACGGATCGAACGGCGGCGGCTGGATCTATCATCAGGCGAACGGGCAGGTGTCGATCGGCTTCGTGACCTGGCTGAACTACACCAACCCGTACCTGTCGCCGTTCCACGAGATGCAGCGGTGGAAGACCCATCCGGCGGTGCGCGAGTTGCTGGAGGGCGGCAAGCGCGTCTCCTACGGCGCGCGCGCGATCAACGACGGCGGATTGCAGGCGATCCCCAAGCTGGTCTTCCCCGGCGGCGCGCTGATCGGCTGTTCGGCGGGCTTCCTCAACGTGCCGCGCATCAAGGGTACGCATGGCGCGATGCTGTCGGCGATGTGGGCGGCGGAAGCGGCGTTCGCGGCGATCGGGCAGGAGCGGGAGCATGACGAGCTGACCGCGTACCCCGAGGCATTCGACAGCTCCGCGCTGAAGAAGGAACTGTCGATCGTCCGCAACGTCGTGCCGCTGGTCAAGAAGTTCGGCGACCTGCTCGGCTCCGGAATCTCGGGTGTCGCGATGTGGACCGAGCATTTCGGGCTGAAATGGCCGGTGACGATGAAGCACAAGCCCGATCACGAGAGCCTGTGGCGCAAGGACCTGGTGCAGCCGATCGACTATCCCAAGCCGGATGGTGTGCTCACCTTCGACCGCCTGTCGTCGGTGTTCCTGTCGAACACCAATCACGAGGAGGATCAGCCGGTCCACCTGACGCTGCGCGATCCCGACATCCCGATCACCTACGACCTGCCGATCTACGACGAGCCGGCGCAGCGTTACTGCCCCGCAGGCGTGTACGAGATCGTCGGCGAGGACACAGGCGATCCCAAGTTCGTCATCAACGCGCAGAACTGCGTCCACTGCAAGACGTGCGACATCAAGGATCCGACGCAGAACATCAACTGGGTGGTGCCGGAGGGCGGCGGCGGGCCGAATTACCCGAATATGTGACGCGCCGCGCGGCTTGGGCCGTGCCGGCGCAAAGACTCGCGCAAGCGCGGCCGGCGGGTGGGCTTGCCGACCCGTTCCACGCCGCGGCTTCGCCGCGGCGTGCCTCCAGCCCTGTACTGCCACCAAGAACCCGGCGCGGCCAACCAGGTCCCGGCTTCGGCCGGGGAGGGATGCCGGGTGGGCGTGACCCAACTCCTCGCCAAGGTCGCTATGCCGATGTTGGATCCCGGCTCAAGGCCGGGATGACGGAGGTCCCTACCGTTTCCGGTTCCGGCTCTGCTCGTCATAGGCCTTGCGGAACTCCTTTGCGAAGACGTCCATGAACGCTTCGTCGGAGCCTTGCGCGACGCCGGAAAACTCGCGCTCATAGGTCTGCCATAGCGTCGCGTCGCGGCCGCCGGGCAGGAGGCGCTGCATGAAACCGCCGGTCTCCGCGCGCTTTTTGATTGCGGTCGGCGAGAAGCGGTCGAGCGTTGCGCGCAATGCGCCCTGCATTGCCTTCAACGTCGCCATCTGGTGCGATTGAAGGTCGAAATAGGCATCCTCGATCGCCTTTTCGGCGGGCATGAAGCCGCGTTCGGGCGGATTGAGGAGCGCCGCGAGCGCCTGATCGGGGCTGCGCGCGAACTTTATCGGGTTGTTGCCGTCGAATTCGAGCCCGGTCCGTTCCGCGCCCATCTGCGACTTGGCGCGCGCGCGGGCCTCCACCATCACCACCAGCCCGCCGACCAGCCGCCGCAACAAGTCGCCCGCCCGCTGCAGCGTTTCGGGGGTCGGCTGCTTCACCTGCTCGGGCCGCAGCCCCGCCGCCGCGGCGAGCGCCATCACGACCTGCGTCATATCGGGCGCGCTGGGGGGCGGTGGCGGTGCAGCGCGCGGCGCCGCTGCCGGCGGCTGCTGCTGGGGAGCGGACTGACGTGGCGCAGGTTGGCGCGCCGGCTGGGTTGGCGGGGGAAGGGTGCCCTGATCGGGTGCCGCGCCCCAGCCGTTATCGGCCAGCGGCGGCATCTGAGGCTGCGGCGCTGGAGGTCGCTGTCTGGGGAGCGCATCGGCGGCGCGCTTGTTCAGCCCCAGCGGGTCGGCGTTCTCCGCCTGCTTCTGCCCGAAGTCGGCGCGCGCCCAGTCGACCACGTTGCTGTTTTCCATCGACCCCCAGATGTCATTGGGAGATGCCGCCTTGGGCCGGTCGGGCACGGCGCTGGACCAGGCGGAGGATTGCTGCACGGGCGCTTGCGCGGAGTCCCAGGGCGAGGCGGCGCGCTCCTCCGCCTGAACGGGCGCGGGTGCCCAGCTGTTGCCGCCATCGGTCGGTCCGGCGGGCATTGCGCCACCACCGCCGCCGCCGCCACCGCCGCGTTGCGCATAGGGGGCGGCGGCGTTGAGGCTCGGGCCCGCCACCGGGGGTGCCCAGGAAGAGGGTTCGGGTGCGTCAGCGGCGGGTGCGGCGCCCCATCCATCGTTCGACGCGGTGGATGCGCCACCCCAGTCGTCCGCCGGTGCCGCCGGCTCGGCGCCCCAGCCGCCGCTTCCACCGTGGGGACTGGGGGGGGCGCCCCAGCCACCGCCTCCACCAACGTCGCCACCGGCCGGCGCACCCCAGCCGTCCAGTGGTGCCGCCGAGCCGCCCATGCCGCTGGCGAGGCCGCTGTTCGCGGGCGCGTCGCCCCAACCGCCCAGGTCGGCTTGGGCAGGGGCAGGGGCATCGCCGCCATGCGCATCCCAGCCCCAACCACCCTCGGCCTGGTGTGCCTGCGCTTCCTGCTCCTCGTGACGTTCCACCGCCGCTGCGGCTTCGCCCGACAGCGCCGCCACGACCTCGTAGTGGCCGATCAGGAACAGATCGCCCGGCTCGATCCGACGCGGCGCGGCCATGCGGTCGGACGCGCCGTTGAGGAAGGTGCCGTTGGTGCTGATATCGTTCCAGAGATAAAAGCCGTCGCGAAAGGTGATCTCGCAATGACGCGACGAGATGTAGTTGCGCGGGTCGGGCAGGCTCCAGTCGCAGGTCGCGGCGCGTCCGATCATCGCGCCGCGCCGGGTGAGCACGAATTCGCGGGAGCCGCCATTGTCCAGCCGGTCGACGTTGCGGATCGTCAGCGTCAGGCTCATCGCAGCGCCCCGGTCCCTTCGGACGCGACGCGCTCGCCGAGCGCCATCGCGCGATCGAGCACCGCATCCCGGTCCTCGGCACGCGCCGCCGCCAGCGTCACCGCGATGGCCGCGAAACGCCCCGCCAGCTCGGGCGCCGGCAGGACTGCCGGCAAGTCGGGATCGGAAATCGAGCCGCCTGAAAAGAACACCCCGGTGCCCAGCATGCGCTCGGGACTGGCTTCGCCCGCCGCTTCGGCCGCGTCCATCGCCGCGCGCCTGGTCACGTCGTTGGGATCGCCCAGCCAGCGCAGCGCATGGTCCAGCGCCTGACGATCCGGGCGACGAAGCTCGCGCGTCGCGCCTTCCATTTCCAACACGCGCGCCGCCCAGGCCAGTGCCTCCAGCCGCTGCAGCGCATGACCGAGGAAGTTGACCGCGCCCGGCCGGTCACCCGCCTCGCGCAAAGCCGCATAATGCTGGTCGGGAGTGACGCCCGCTTCGGGCAGCGCGTCGGCCGGCGTTCCCATCAGCGAGGCGATTTGGTGCGCCTCCGTCCACCTGACCTGATTCCACCCCATCGGCATGTCTTACGGTCCAAACCCGGTCACCACAACGCCTCCGCCTCCTGCGCGCAGCGTGCTTGGCGTCCGCGCCTAGTTAATCAGTACAAGTCCCCCGGTGATCTTGTTGATCCCGCTACCCTCGACGGCGGTCATCGGGCTGGTAAGCTTCGCCGTCGCCTGACCTTTCACCGTCACGGTCGGCGCGTCGATGGTGATGCCGCCGGCGTTCATGGTGATCTTGCTGCCGCCGACCTGGATGGTGATCGAACTGTTGGCGGTCATCTTGATGGTGGTGCCGACCTCGATCACCTGCGACTGGCCGACGGTCAGCTTGTCGTTGGCCTTGACCTCGATCGTGCGCTTGGCCTCGATCGTTTCGGTCTGATCGCCCTTGACCGTCAGCTTCTGGTTCTTGCCGATCAACGTGGTCTCGTCGCGCTTGACCTCGTCGGTTCGGTCGAGGCCAATCACCGTATCTTCGTTGTGGCCAACCTTCAGCGTGGAATCGTGCCGGATACGAGTGTTCATGTCCTTTTCGGCATGGAAGAACACCTCCTCCTCGCCCGATTTGTCCTCGAACCTGAGCTCGTTCGCCCCCTGATCGGCGGTATCCAGCTTCATGGTTTCGGGAAAGGTGGTCGACTTGCCGCCGGGATAGCTGCGGGTGCGCCACAGCGCACGCGTCTTGTTCTCGGGCAGCGCATAGACCGGCATCTGCGCCTTGTTGAACACCCAGCCCATGACGATCGGATCGTCGGGGTTGCCGTGAAGGAAGTCGACCATCACCTCCTGGTTGACGCGCGGCAGGATGATGTTGCCCAACCCCCCGAACTGCGCGACGCGGATCCAGCAGGTGCTCTTCTCGCCCGCGGTTCCTGCACGATCCCAATGGAAACGGACCTTCACCCGACCGTATTCGTCGGTGAAGATCTCCTCGCCTGACGGGCCGCTGACGATCGCGGTCTCCAGCCCCTGCACCACCGGGCGCGGTGTCACGCTTGCACTGTGAAAGCCGGTGGTCGCCGGGATCGCGTGGAACTGGACGTGCGTCTCCTCCTCCTCGGTGTCCTTGTCGGCATCGTCGTGCGCGCGGTATTCCTCCGCCTGGATGACATGCTCGGTCTGCGTGATGAGATAGCTCTGGTTCAGGCGAGCGGCAGGGTGCTGGCCGACCGCCAGCTTGGTGCCGCAGGCGAGGCTGATCGCGCGGGTGCGACCCAGATACACCTGACGATCGCGGCGCAGCGTCGCCATCTCAACGTCGGCCAGGGCGCGACCGCGACCCTCGTCGACATAGCGGGTCGGATAGTCATAGACCTCCCGGTCGTCGCGCGGATGCTCGCCCCGTTCGTTGGCTTGCGCCTGCAGCGCGCGCTCGGGCTTTTCGAAGTCGAACGAGCGCCGCGTCACCAGGGCCTCGCCACCGCTGGAGACCTTCTCGCCCAGCTTTTCCAGGAAATGATCGTGCCCGCCGCGCGCGCCGGACCCGACCTTGTGCACGGAACCTGTGGTGGTGCTGTATTCCAGCGACGCGGGCTCGCCGGCCTCGTGCGCCGACGGCCCATCGCACAGCACCATGGTGTGCTTGTCCTTGGCGTGCCGCCAGTAATAATAGATGCCTTCTTCCTCCATCAGCCGGGTGACGAAGGTGAAGTCGCTTTCGCGATACTGCACGCAGTAAGTCCGGGGCTGATAACTACGCGACAATTTGAGCTCGTAGTCGGACACCTCGGCGGCGCCGAAGACCTTTTCGATGATATCGGGGACCGACAGATCTTGAAAGATCGCCATGTCGCGATTGTGCGCCAGCCACCAGGTGAACGGCCGTGCCACCAGCCGATAATGAAACCCGGTCTGGCTTTCGTGCGTGAACTCACCCGCGGAAATCAGGCCGTGGAAATGCCGCATCAGGTCTTCGTCTTCGTACATCGCGACCGCGATCGGCTTGCCGAGATGGGGCAGGAGGTCGATCTCGCCCAGCCCGGCGATGATGTCGATCTGCAGCTCGAAGGGCTGGCCCAGCTTTTCGCGAAAGCGCGCGCGCTCCAGCACGACCTGTTCGCCGCCCAGGTCGACGGTCATCTGTGCCTGCCGGGTGTCTGTTGTCGCGGCCATGCCGGTCCCCCCTTGTCTCGATTTCGGCCGACAGGCGGCCGTCGCAACGCCCCCGCGACACGACGCTATTGACGTACAGCAGTAACGCCGCCACGCCAAACCTGTCCCTCCCCCAAATGGGGGGTGCGCTTGTCAGCATGGCCGATTCGCTATACGCTGCGCTCCTGCTTTTGGCTCAGTATGAGACGAACAGGGGGGACTATGCGCGGGATACTTGTAACGGCGGCGATCGCCGGATCGATGGTCGGGGGACCTGCCATGGCACAAACCGCTGATGTAAACAGCTATTTGTGCACCTTCGCCGGGAAATGCGGCGACGCCGAGCCGGTCGACGACACGCCGACCAAGGCCGCGCCGCAGACCAAGGGCTTCCGACTCGCGGCCGCCGCGTCGCAGCCGACGATCGCCGCTCCGGCGACGAAGGGCTTCCGCATGGCGACCGGCGCATCGCAGCCGGTCGCGGCCGCACCGGCGACCAGGGGCTTCCGCATCGCACGCGCCGCGCCGTCGGCGCCCGTGGCCGCCGAGCCGATGCGTCGACCCGCCCGTCTGGCTGCGGCCACGCAGGCCCGCAGCTACGGCGCTGCGGCGCCGTCGCGCAATTACGCCGCCGCGACCCGGCCGGCGGCCACGCCGGGCACGGCGCGCGCCGACCTGATGCTGACGTTCGAATACAACTCCGCGGCGATGACGCCGGCGGCCGAAGGTCGTGCGCGCGGGTTCGCTCAGGCGCTGATGATGCCCGAACTCAAGGACAAGCGGTTCCTGATCGAGGGGCATACCGACGCGCGTGGCTCGCGCCAGGTGAATGTCGATCTCTCGCGCCGTCGCGCGCAGACCGTGGCGGACTTCCTGGTCGCCCAGGGCGTCGATCGCACCCGGGTCGAGGTCAAGGGCGTCGGGCCGGACGAACCGCTGCCCGGCCGGGCCGCCTCGTCCGAGGCGAACCGTCGGGTCGAGGCCGTGCTGCTCTCCTGAGCCGGCATTAACTCGGCAGACCTCTGGGGGGAGGGTGAGCGCCTTTGAACATTGACCTGCTGGTCGCGCCGCTCTCCGATGAGCCGGGGGCGATGGCCGGGCCCGATCTGGGCTATTCCGACGCACGTGCCGACATCGAGGCGCCGTTCCAGCTCGACGCCAATGGCGGCGAGGTGGATGAACGATCCTGGCGCGAGGCGATCCGTGGCATCGTCGTGCAGGCGGAGGAGACCCGCGATCTATGGCTCGCGGTCTACCTCGCGCGAGCGGGGGCGAAGGCCGGCGACCTGCAGAGCGTGTGCGACGGGATCGCGATGCTCGCCGGGCTGCTCGAACAGGTCTGGGACGAGGTTCATCCCACGCTCGAGGAAGCCGATTTCGTCGGGCGCAAGACGCCGTGCGACTCGCTCACCAAGATCCGCGAGTTCCTGGCGCCGCTGCGCAAGGTAACCGTGTTCGAGCACCGGATGGGCAAGGTATCGGGCGCGGACCTGGAACGGTTCGCGAGCGAGGGCGCATCCGCGGACGGCTATGCGCAGTTTCGCGGCGCGATCGACAGCAACGATCCCGACCGCAAGGCAGAGGTGGTCGACGCCTTTGCCGAGGCCGTGGCCAAACTGGATGCGATCCGTGACGACATCAAGCGTGTCGATGCGGTGCTGGTCGCCAATGCTGGCAGCGATACGGGCACCAACTTCCAGCCGACCTACGACGTGCTGGCGTCGCTGCGCAGCGCGGTCGCGCCCTATGCCGGCATCGTCGAGGAGCCAGCCGAGTCCGGCGCCGGCAGCTATGAAGATGCCGCAGGAGCCGGCAGCGGTGGACCCGCAAGCGGCCCCGGGCTGTCGGGTCGGGTAAATAGCCGCGAAGACGTGATCCGCGCGATCGACGCGATCGTCGATTATTACAAGTCGCGAGAGCCGGGTAGCCCGATCCCCGTGTTGATGAAGCGCGCAAAGCATTGGGTTAACATGGATTTTCTGGAGGTGCTGGACGATCTGGTACCCGAGAGCATGGCCGCGGCGAAGCAAGTGCTCGTCTCAAAACTCGACGAGCCGGCCGCCAGCGAAACCGACTATTGATTCAGGGTGCGAACCGCGTAACCTGAGGGGGACTTCAGCGGGGGCGAGTCACGGCCATTCCGCACGATCCGGGGGGAATAACTATGGCGGGCAAGAGCGGACAGCGGTTCATTCGCGAAAATCGGGCGCCGCGCGTCCACATCGAATATGAGGTCGAGACTTACGGCGCGAAACAGAAGGTCGAGCTGCCGTTCGTCATGGGCGTGATGTCCGATCTGTCAGGCAAGAGCCATGTCGAGAAGAAGGAAGCGTCCAAGCGCGACTTCGTGGAGTTCGACATGGATAATTTCGAACAGCGCATGGAGGCGATCGCACCGCGCGCCGCCTTCAACGTCCAGAACACGCTGACGGGCGAGGGCAATCTCGCGGTCGACCTCCAGTTCAAGAGCATGGACGATTTCTCGCCGGGCGAGGTCGCCAAGAAAGTGCCCGCGATGGCCAAGCTGCTCGAAGCGCGCCAGCAACTCAACGACCTGCTGCTCTACATGGACGGCAAGGACGGGGCGCAGGAGTTGCTCGACAAGGTGCTCAAGGATCCGACGCTGATGCAGGCGCTGTCCTCGGCCAAGCAAAACAGCGACGCACCGGCCGAAGCGACGTCGCCAGCCGAGTAAGCGCATTGGGCGGCCGGTAACCCGGTCGCCATTTTCTTTTCAGCACAGCCCCGGGGGGCTTGGAGGCGGGTTATGGCGGAACAGGCACTACAGGGCGGGAGCCAGGCGCAGGGCGAGACGATCGCGTTCGACGACTTCTCGTCGCTGCTGCAAAAGGAGTTCAGGCCGCAGGACGACAAGAAGGCCGATCGGATCAGCCAGGCGGTGCAGACGCTGGCGCAGCAGGCGCTGGCCGACGCGGCGGTGATCGGTGACGACGTGTTCACGACCGTCGATGCGATGCGTTCGGCGCTCGATCGCAAGATTTCGGAACAGATGGATGCGATCATCCACCACCCGGACTATCAGAAGCTCGAGTCCGCGTGGCGCGGCCTCAGCTATCTCGTCATGAACACGTCGACCGGCAAGGACATGAAGATCCGGGTGATGAACATGTCCAAGGACGAATGCCGAAAGATGTTCCGGCAATATCGTGACGCGGCATGGGACCAGAGCCCGCTGTTCAAGAAGATCTACGAGTCGGAATTCGGCCAGCTGGGCGGGCAGCCCTATGGTGCGTTCACCTGTGACTATGCGTTCGATCATTCCGCGCCGGACCTGGAAGTCATGCGCGGACTGTCGAAGATCGGCGCGGCCGCGCACGCTCCGTTCATTGCCGGCGCCGCGCCGACGCTGTTCGGGATGGAAACCTGGACCGAGCTGGCTAATCCGCGCGATCTCGCCAAGCTGTTCGACGCGACGGATTACGCCGCGTGGCGCTCGTTCCGCGAGTCGGACGATTCACGCTACCTCGCACTGACCATGCCGCGCTTCCTGGGGCGGCCGGTCTATGGTGCGAAGACCGAGCCGGTCGACGCGTTCGACTATGAGGAGAACACCGGCGGCGATCACAACAACCACCTGTGGATCAACGCCGCCTATGCGATGGCGACACGGATCACCGAGGCGTTCCAGACCTGGGGCTGGTGCACGCGCATTCGGGGCGTCGAGTCGGGCGGCACGGTGGAGGGCTTGCCGACCGCGACCTTCCCCACCGACGACGGCGGTGTGGACATGAAGTGCCCGACCGAGATCGCGATCTCCGATCGCCGCGAGGCGGAACTGTCGGCGGCCGGACTGCTCGCGCTGGTGCATCGCAAGAACACCGATCAGGCGACCTTCATCGGCGGCCAGACGCTGTACCGCCCCAAGATGTTCGACAATGCGGACGCGACGGCAAACCAGAACCTGTCGGCGCGGCTGCCGTACATCTTCGCATCGTGCCGGTTCGCGCATTACCTGAAGTGCATGGTGCGCGACTGGATCGGCGGCACCCGCGAAGCGCCGCAGCTGCAGCGCGATCTCAGCGACTGGGTGATGCAATACGTCGACGGTTCGCCGCAAACCTCGAGCGAAGAAACCAAGGCCAAGCTACCGCTGAAAGGGGCACAGGTCGAGATCCTGCCTGATCCGGAGAACCCGGGTTACTACAAGGGCAAGTTCATGTTCGTTCCACATTACCAGATGGAAGGCATGGACATCGCCATGAGCATGGTCTCGCGTCTGCCCAAGGCCGCCTGATATTCAGGCAGCGCAGCATGATCGGCCTGTCGTCTGGGACGGTGGGCGGCCAAAACGGAGGGAATTGCAATGTCCACTGACTTTTTTCTAAAACTCGACACGATCGAGGGTGAGTCCACGATGGCGGGTCACCAGAAGGAGATCGACGTCCATTCGATGAGCTTCGGCGTCACGCAGCCGCTGCAGATCGGCCGCGGCGGCGCTGGCCTGTCGGCCGGCAAGGCCTCGTTCGGCGAGATCCACTTCACCAAGTACACCGACAAGTCGTCGCCCAAGCTGTATCAAGCGGCCGGCGCCGGCACCCACTTCGCCAAGGCGGTGTTCACCGGGCAGAAGGCCGGCGACAAGCCGATGCTGTATTTCAAGGTGACGCTGTCCGACGTGATGATCTCGTCGTTCCAGAACGCAGGCGCCGGTGGCAGCGAGATGACCGAGCAGCTGTCGTTCGGCTATTCGAAGATCGAGTTCGAATATATCGAGCAGGGCAAGGCGGGTTCCGCCGGCGCCAAGAACCTGGCGGCGTTCAACGTCGTCGAGGGCGTCAAGGCCTAAACACACCAACACCGCGGCAGGGGGACGGCCATGGCTACGGACGCCGACCAATTGCTGCGGGCAGGGGACCTCGACGGCGCACGACGTGCGCTCGTCGAGGTCGTCCGCGCCAAACCCTCCGACGAGGGCGCGCGTATGTTCCTGTTCCAGCTGCTTGCGGTCGCGGGCGAATGGGACAAGGCGGTCAATCAGCTCAATCTGCTCGCCCAGCTGTCGCCCGAGGCGCAGATGCTGAGCGTAGCCTATGGCCAGGCAGTTCAGGCGGAGCGCGAACGCGCCACGGTTTTCGCGGGCCAGGCGCGAATGAAGCTGCTGGTGGCCAGCGAATGGGCCGAAGGACTCTGCGACGCGATCGAGCATTATGCCGCCGGCCGTACGAGCGAGGGCGACGCGGCGCGCGATACCGCGTTCGAGGCAGCACCCGACACTCCGGGCAATCTGGACGGCGAGAATTTCGACTGGATCGCCGACGCCGACAGCCGGTTCGGGCCGTCGGTCGAGGCGATCATCGGCGGCCGCTACGGACTGGTCCCGCTCGATGCCGTGGCCAGCATCAAGAGCGAAGGACCCAAGGACCTGCGCGACACTGTGTGGTATCCCGTCCAGCTCGCCTTCAAGGAAGGCCAGTCGGTCGCCGCAATGCTGCCGACGCGCTATCCGGGCAGCGAAGCCTCAGACGACGTCAACGAGCGACTGGGGCGAGCGACTGGCTGGCGCGACACCGACTGGGGGCAGGCGGGCAGCGGTCAGCACCTGCTGGCGCTTTCGACCGGCGATGATCGCGACCTGCTGTCGGTCCGCTCGCTCGTTTTCAGCTGAGGGCTGAGGATTGGCCGCGGTCAAGCAGCGCCTGACGCCGACGCTGTTCGACAAGCTCGTCTCGGACATCGACATGGCCGGGCTGGTCGACAGCGACACCGGGAGCACTACCGTGGCGCGCGAGAATTTCCGCTTCTACACCGTTCCCCAACTGGAACGCTTCAACGAGGCGGCACTGCGCGCGACAGTAAAGCGCGAGCTCGGCTGGCTGCTCAACACCACCAATTTCGGCGCGACGCGCAGCCTGGAAGGCTTTCCGCACGTCGAGACATCCGTGCTCAACTACGGGCTGCCGGACATGGCGGGCCGTGCGCAACATCGCCGTTCCGTCATGCAGCGCGCGCGTGAGATCCGCGACGCGATCCGGCACTTCGAGCCACGCATCGAGGCCAAGTCGCTGGTCGTCGAGATGGTCGAGCGGCAGGAACACGAGCATCAGGTCACCTTCGTGATCCAGGGCGACATCACCGCCGCCGCGCACGCGATGCCCGTCAAGTTCCACACCCGCGTCGATCCCGACACCGCCGCGGTTGCGGTGGACGAGTAGCCGCATGGATCCCCGCCTGCTCCGCTTCTACAATGACGAACTGGGTTATCTGCGCGAGGCCGCGCGCGAGTTCGGCGAGGAGCATGAGACCGTCGCCAGCCGGCTGGGACTCAAGACGCCGACCGATCCCGATCCCTATGTCGAACGCCTGTTGGAAGGCGTCGCCTTTCTGGGCGCGCGCGTCCAGCTGAAGATCGCGGACCAGTACCCCGAGTTCACGCAGCACCTGCTCCACGCCGTCCAGCCGCATTACCTGGCGCCGATGCCGTCGATCTGCATTGCCGGGTTCGAGCCCAAGGAGGGCGACCAGATCCTGATCAAGGGTCACAAGGTGGCGCGCGGCACCGAGTTGATCGCGACCGCCACCGATCAGGGCAACGCAGCCGTGCCGTTCCGAACCGGGCACGAGGTTACGCTGTGGCCGCTCCGCATCAGCGAGGTCGAGTATCTGTCCAGCCGCGCCGCCGTCGCGCCCTTCGCCGCGGCGGCGGACGTGCGCGCGGAAGCGGGGCTGCGGCTGCGGTTCGAGGCGACCGGCGGCGCGGACCTGACCAAGGTACTGCCGTCCCACCTGCCGATCTATCTCGCCGGTCCCGAGGCGGTGCCGGGCGAACTGTACCGCCAGCTGATCGGCGAAAACCTGGCGGTGCTGGCACGATCGGTCGACGCCGCGAGTGCGCCATGGACCCGGCTACCGGATCCCGGCCAGTGCGGCTTCGAGGATCACGAGGCATTGCTGCCGGCGGAGGAGAGGTCGTTCCGCGGCTATCGGTTGCTGAGCGAGTATTTCGCGTGCCCCGAACGTTTCCTGTTCGTCGACGTCAAGGAGCTGGGGCGCGCTTTCGGGCAGTCTCCCAAGGCGTGCGACGTCGTCTTCCTGTTCTCGCGCTCGTCGCCGATCCTGACCGGCGCGGTCGAGCCGGCCAATTTCAAACTGTACGCGACGCCCGCGATCAATCTTTTCGAGAAGCAGCTCGGGCGGGTGCAGATCACGCCGTACGAGCATGAATATCACGTCGTTCCCGACCGGACCAAGCCGCTCGACTTCGAGGTGTTCCGGCTGCTGGAGGTGAAGGCGTACGACCGCGAAAACGTCAATGCGCGCACGGTGGCACCGCTCTATGCGTTTGGCGCGCTGCTGTACGATTGGCGGGAAGCACTGTTCTACACTACGCAGCTGCGACCGCGCCGGTTGTCGACCCGCGAGCAGCGGCTGCGGCGGCGAACCGAATATATCGGTACGGAGACTTGGCTGAGCCTGACCGCGCCCGGTGACGCATCGCGCCTGGACGATGTCCAGGAGCTGTCGGTCCGCGCGCTGGTCACCAACCGCGAGCTGCCCGAGCTGTTGCAGTTTCGCGGCGACAAGCACTTCCTGATCTCCGGCGTACCGGCGCGTGGCGTGTCCGTACTGCGCGCGCCGACGCGCCCGCGTCCGCCGCTGGGGCTGGGGGATGCCGCATGGCGGGTGATCGGCCATCTGACGCCAAACTACATGACGCTGGCGCCCGAGGATCACAACGACCCGTCGGTGCTGCGCGATCATCTCGCGCTGTACGGGCGGCAGGACGACGCCTCGCTGCGCCGGCAGATCGACGGCGTGCTGGCGATCCAGTCGCGCAAGGTCGCACGCCGCGTGCCCGGGCTTGACCGGATGGCGATCGCGCGCGGCCACCGCATCTCGGTCCGGCTCGACGATGCCGCGTTCGACCGCAGCCGCATGTTCCTGTTCTCGGCGGTGCTCGAACGGTTCCTGTGCGAGTTCGCGAGCATCAATTCGTTCACCGAAACCTATTTCGACAGCCCCGAGGAAGGAGAGTTCGCACGATGGCCGCCGCGGATCGGCCGCCGCCCGAACATCTGAGCTTCCTGCAACGCGCAGGCAAGCAGGTGCGGCGGTTCGGGATGTTCCCGCTGGTGCGCGGCGCGGAGGCGCGTGCACCGGGCATGCCGCGCATCGGCCGCGCGCGCCTGCCCGCGCAGAGCATCGTCGACCTCGCCCAGGTGCCGACCCTCGCCTTTCCCGACGCGACGATGGACGAGGTGGAGGTGCGGCACGGCCGTCCCAACGCGCATGGGCTGTGGCTGGGGCTGACCGGGCCGATGGGGCCGCTGCCGACGCACCTGACCGAGTTCGCGCTGTTCGAGCGCCGCTACGGCACGACCCGCCCGTTCGGGCGCTGGCTGGACGTCATCAGCAACCGCATGCTGCAGCTATTCTACCGCGTGTGGGGCGATTCGCAGCCGGTGGTACAGGCGGATCGCCCCGACGACGATCGCTTTGCGCGTTATCTGGGCCTGCTGTCGGGGGCTGCGGAGGGGGTGCGAGAGGGCGCGCTGCTCCCCGATCGGGCGCGGCTGTTCTACGCGGCGTTGTATGCCTCGCGGCGATCCGCGGTCGGAATCGAGGACGCGCTCGGCAGCCTGCTGCGCCAGCCGGTCCGCGTGCTGGAGTACCAGCCGCGCTGGCGTGAGATCGAACGTGGCGACCAGACCCGGCTCGGCCGAAGCTTCGCGCGACTGGACGAAGGCGTCGTGGTCGGCGCGCGCACCCGCGTCGCGTCCGACGCCTTCAGGGTGGCGATCCGGGCGAACTCGATGACGGAATATGAGCGGCTGCTGCCATCCGGCCCGCGCTTTGCGATCGCGTCCGAGGCCCTGGACTCCTTCGCGCCCAGCCATCTGGAGTGGGACATCATGATCGAGATGGAGGAGCGCCATGCGCGGCCCGCCCAGCTCGATGGTCGCACGCAGCTGGGGTGGACGGGCTGGTTGAAACCGGGCTCTGGGAATCGCCTGCGGAATGATGCACATTTGACGCGACGCGCGAAGGGGACTCGCGCGCCATCCGGGGGGAACAACCATGAGTGAGATCAGCCGTTCGGCCTTGTTCGGCCGCCTCAATCCGACCGGCCTGAAGGCCGTCGAAACCGCGACCGGCTTTTGCAAGATGCGCGGCAACCCGTATGTGGAGCTGGTCCACTGGATCCACATCCTGCTGCAGGACGCCCAGAACGATCTGGCGGCGATCCGCACCGCGTTCGGGCTGAACGACACGCAGGTCGCGCGCGATGTGGTGGCGCAGCTCGACTCGCTGCCACGCGGCGCGACCGCGATCAGCGACTTCTCGCCGCAGATCGAGGAGGCGATCGAGAAAGGCTGGCTGTATGCCTCGCTGCAGTTCTCGGCCGGGCGCGTGCGCACCGGGCATCTGCTGTACGGCATGCTCAAGACAGCAACGCTCAAAAACGCGCTGTTCTCGATCAGCCCCGAATTCCGCAAGGTGCAGGTGGAAAAGCTGGGTGCCGAGTTCGAGTCGATCGTGCGCGCGTCCACCGAGACCACGCAGCGCGACGGCGGGCCGGGCGCGATGACGGATGGCGGCGAGGGTGACGCGGCGCCGGTCGGCGCGGGCGAGGCACTGGGTAAATTTTCGATCGATCTGACCGCGAAGGCCCGCTCGGGCGAGATCGACACCATCGTCGGCCGCGACGGCGAGGTCCGCCAGCTGATCGATATCCTGCTACGCCGTCGCCAGAACAACCCGATCCTGGTCGGCGAGGCCGGGGTGGGCAAGACGGCGGTAGTGGAGGGGTTCGCCAAGCGCATCGTCGATGGAGACGTGCCACCGTCCTTACAGGGCGTGACGCTGCGCGCGCTCGACATCGGCCTCATGCAGGCGGGCGCCAGCGTCAAGGGCGAGTTCGAGAAGCGGCTGCGTGCGGTTATCGACGAGGTCGAGTCCAGCCCGGTGCCGGTGATCCTGTTCATCGACGAGGCGCACACGCTGATCGGCGCGGGCGGGCAGGCGGGGACCGGCGACGCCGCCAACCTGCTCAAGCCGGCACTGGCGCGCGGCCGGCTGCGCACGATCGCGGCGACCACCTATGCCGAATACCGCCAGTATTTCGAGAAGGACCCCGCACTCACCCGGCGTTTCCAGACGGTGGACGTGTCGGAACCCGATACGCCCAAGGCGATCGCGATGATCCGTTCGGTCGCGCCGATGATGGAGAGCCACCACAATGTCGTGGTGCTGGACGAGGCGGTGGCCGCGTCGGTGACGCTCTCGCAACGCTACGTCCCCGCGCGCCAGCTGCCGGACAAGGCGGTCAGCCTGCTCGACACCGCCAGCGCGCGCGTCGCCGTGTCGCAGCATTCCACGCCCGCACAGGTCGAGAACCGCCAGCGCCGCGTCGAGCTGCTGGAGGTGGAGCGCGAGGTCGTCCAGCGCGAGCGCGCGGGCCAGTACCGCTCGGACGATCGGCTCGAAAAGATCGACGAGGAACTCGCCGAGGCACGCGCCGCGTCCGAGGCGATCAACTCCAAATGGGCGGAGGAAAAGGCCGCGCTCGAAAAGCTGGTCGCCGCGCGCGACGCGTTGCGCGAGGCACGGGCTGCGGCGGGTGACGAACCCGTCGACGAGACGCAGCTCAAGGCCGATCTCGACTCTGCGATCGAGGCAATGCGCTCGGTGCAGGGCGACTCGCCGATGGTGTTCGGCGTCGTCGATCAGGATGCGGTCGCGTCGGTGGTCGGCGACTGGACCGGCATCCCGATCGGCCGGATGGTCAAGGACGAGATCCAGTCGGTGCTCAAGATCGCCGACGAGCTGAAGAAGCGCGTCGTCGGTCAGGATCATGCGATGGACGCGATCGCCAAGCGCATCCAGACCAGCCGTGCGAAGCTCGACAACCCCAACAAGCCGCAGGGCGTGTTCATGCTGTGCGGACCGTCGGGGGTCGGCAAGACCGAGACCGCGCACGTGCTGTCGGAGCTGCTGTACTCAGGCGACGATTCGATGATCGTCATCAACATGAGCGAGTTCCAGGAGGCGCACACCGTCTCAACGCTGAAAGGTGCCCCCGCCGGCTATGTCGGCTACGGGCAGGGCGGCGTGCTGACGGAGGCGGTGCGGCGGCGGCCCTATTCGGTGGTGCTGCTCGACGAGGTCGAAAAGGCGCACCCTGACGTTCACGAGATGTTCTTCCAGGTCTTCGACAAGGGGTTCATGAACGACTCCGAGGGTCGCTTCATCGACTTCAAGAACTGCCTCATCCTGCTGACGTCCAATGCCGGCACCGAGCTGATCACTACGCTCAGCGAGGACGAGGAGATGAAGCCCGAGGCCGACGCTTTGGCGACCGCACTCAGGCCCGACCTGCTCAAGGTGTTCCCGCCCGCGCTGCTCGGGCGGTTGGTGGTGCTGCCCTATTACCCGCTGTCGCCCGATATGCTCGGCGGGATCGTCAAGCTGCAGCTCAATCGCGTCAAGAAGCGCATCGCCGAAAACCACAAGATCGCGTTCAGCTATGGTCAGGACGTCGTCGACCTGATCGTCAGCCGCTGCAACGAGGTCGCATCGGGCGGGCGCATGATCGACGCGATCCTGACCAACACGATGCTCCCGGAAATGTCGATCGCACTGCTCGGCAAGCAGATGTCCGGCGAGGTCGTGGAGGCCATCGACGTCGGCGTCGATCCGCAGGGCTTCACCTATACGTTCCGCGACAAGGGCGACCTCAAAGCTGAGGCGACCGCCCTCGCCGAGCCAGGTTCGCCAGGCTCCGGTCTGGTCGCGGACGAGATCGGCCAACCGGCCGATCTTTCCCAAGGTCTCGGAATGGAAGAGGATATGGCACAGTCCGAACCGACAATCCCGGCCTGATCCGATCGTCCCGCCTTGCTCGGTTGCGAACGGCAATCGGGCAGGCGGTACGCTCGGCTGCATAGGGGGCGCGAGCAATGGAAAACCTAATCCTCTCCGGGCAGTTCAAGCCACCGGCGCCGTATTCGCTTGGCGGTCACTTCGACCAGGTGACGAACAACAAGGGCACGGAACAGCATTTCCGGAACACGGGCAACGTGTTCCGCCTTGGCGTCGACGACCTGTTTCGCGTGATCAGCCTACGGCCGGATCCGCTGGAGCGCGCGGCCTTGCTGGACGTTCTGGAGACGCGGCTGCGATCGTTCGGCGAGTCGCGCAAGTATCTGGAGGCTCCGTCACAGCCGTCCAAACCTCCCGGCGAGGTGATGACCAATTTCTTTATCGAGAATGTGCTTGGCCTCTCCGGTGACACGGCCGAACAGAAGGCGGCTTCCGAAATCCGAGGTTTGCTGCGCAAGGCGCTGGAACTGGGTCTCAATGACCGAGGCAAGTCGCAGCTCAAATTCCTGAAGTGGGCATCAGACGTGGTAGACGCGAAGCCCGGCGACCCGCGGTTCCGCGCCGTACTTGCTGGAGCGGGGGAGCAACTGACCAAGCTTCTTGTCAAGTATCAGCCGATGATCCTTAAGGCGATGGTGCGCCGTGGGCCGATCCCAGCCATTGTCGTCGACCGTTTTCGCAAGCTGATCGCGCTCAGGTTGGCCTGGCGTGTAACCTTCGCGGTTCGCTTTGCCTGGGTATCGCCCGTCCTGCTCGCGCTCGACCTTCTGCTCACCCCCTCCGAGATCGAATCCGACGAGAAAATGCTGTTCCTCGGGCTTTACTCGAAAGTCTGCGAAGATCGCCGTCTCATCTACTCGACGATCTTCGATCGGTGCGATCAGACGGAATGGAAGTACAAAATGGAGCCGATAAGCGCATTGCGGGCGGCTATCCAGGCGGGCTGAGGCGACCGGCATCGGCGCGCGCGTGCTTCCTAACGTTTGGGGTCAGCGCTACAGTCGCTCGTATGATGCCGGCGAACCGGGGCGTCGCGGCGAACAGGGACAAGATCAACGATGACAGACGTTGGCCAGCAGCGCCCCTCAAGACGCGGCAAATCGACGTGACCGGCTCGTTGGTCGCCGAAATCGAAACGCCGGTCTCGGCGCAGGCCGCACAGACCGCGGCGTATCAGCGCAACCCGTACCCCTCGTTCATCCATCCGCTGACGCACCCCGACCGGCTCGCCACCATCGCGCGCCTTTCGGGTCTGGACGCCCCCGATATCGGCACCGCGCGCGTGCTGGAGGTTGGCGTCGGCGACGGGCTCAACCTCCTGTCGATGGCGCAGGCGCTGCCGGACGCGAGCTTCGTGGGCTTCGACATCGAGGCGGAAGGGATCGGTCGCGGGCGCGAGCGCGTGGCGGCGGTAGGGCAGGGCAATGTGCGGCTGGAGGTCGCCGACCTGATGAACGGGGCGCCGGAGATCGATGGCTCGTTCGACTATATCATCGCGCATGGTGTTTTCGCGTGGGTGCCCGAGCCGGTGGCACTGGCGTTGCTGGCGCTGATCGGCGAACGGCTGGCACCCAACGGCGTTGCCTTCGTCAGCTTCAACGCGCTGCCCGGGAGCTACGCGACACAGGCCGTGCGCGAGGCGATGATGAGGGCTGCCGGCAACGCGGAAAACGCCGAAGAGCGACTGGAGCGCGCCCGCGCGTTGTTGCGCGCGATCGCTGAGCCGCGTGGCAATGACGGCCAGGTGCAGAAGGGCTTGCGGATCGTTGCGCGCGAGCGGCTGGAGCGCGACGCCCGCGTGCTGGTTCATGACGAGCTGAGCACATCGTGGCATCCGTGGCACCTCAGCGACGTGCTCGATCGCTCCCGCGAGCACGGTCTGATGTTCCTGGGCGATGCGTCGGCCGAGCTGGTCGTCGACGGCATTCTGATGGACCAGGCCCCCGCGCCGGCACCCGCGCTACAGCAGTTCGTCGAGGCGAGAGCCTGCGCCGATGACGACCTTGCCTTTCGCCAGTTTCGCCGCCTGCTGTTGACCCGCGACGACGCGCTGCCGCGCCGGCACGTCGATCCTCGGGTCATCGAGGGTCTGTTCGCGGCCAGCTATGCCGAGGAGGTCGAACCCGAGACCTTCGCCGCCGGACCGCGCAGGATACGCTGCGATCATCCGCCGTTGCGCGATGCCCTGCGACGCCTGATCGCCGCCTCGCCCGAGCGCATCCCGGTGCGCGATCTTGGCCTGAACGACGCCTATCTTCGCGCGTTGATCGGGCTGTTTGATTACGAGATGCTGTCCCTGCATACGGTGCCCACCTCGTGTTCGCCGACTGTCAGGCAAAGGCCAAAGGCGAGTCCGCTGGCGCGAGTCATGGTGTCGGAGGGGATGGACTGGGCGGCGACGCTGGATCACCGCGTCGTCGCGCTCGATGCGGGCGCGAAGGAGGTTCTGGCGATGCTCGACGGAAGCACGGAGCGGGAGGATGTTTATGCCCGCCTTTCAGGGCGTGGCTTCGATGGCGAAGCCGCAGTGGCGGGGCTGGCCGGAATCGCGCTCCTGACCCGCTGACGGGCGTGGGGATCAGTCGCGCACGAAGCGCCAGCGGCCGGAGTCGCTCTCCGAAGCGTCGAAGCGATACCCCTCCCAGTCGAAAGCACGCATGTCCTCGGGCCGTGCGACCCGATGCTCGACCAGCCAGCGCGCCATCGCGCCGCGCGCGCGCTTGGCACTGAACGAGACGAACCGTCGCTCGCGCCCCTCGCGGAAATCGGCCGCGATCACGCGCACGTCGGCCGGCAAGCGGCCGTCGATCGCCGCCCAGTATTCGTGCGACGCCAGGTTCAACACTGCGCGCGTATCGTCGTGCGCCAGATCGTCGATGAGCGCGCGGGCGATGCGATCCCCCCACCAGTCGGTCAGCCGCGCCTGCCGCGGCGCCCAGCGCGTGCCCATCTCCAGCCGGTATGGCCGCATCAGGTCGAGCGGGCGGAGCAGACCGTACAGGCCCGACAGCATGCGCAGATGGTCCTGCGCGAACCGGATCGAGGGCTCGTCCAGCGTTGCTGCGTCGAGCCCATGATAGACGTCGCCGGCAAAGGCGAACAGTGCCGGACGCTCCGGCGCGTCGGCGAAGCCTGCGAAGCGGTCGTGGTTCAGCTTGGCGAGCGCGGACGAGATCCCCATCAGCTCCCGCAACCGCTTTTGCGGCAGCCGTGCCGCCGATCGCGCCAGGCTGGTTGCCTCGGCGGCGAAGCAGGGGACCGTCGGCTCGACGTCGGGTAGCGCCGTATCATAGTCGAGCGTCTTGGCTGGCGAGATGACCGCGATCATGGCCGCGGGCGGTAGCCGGGCTGTTCAGCTCGTTCAACGGGCGTTCAACGCACGCCGGGCAGGCGGGGCAGGCGGTCGGGGGAAACCCCGTGTCGCTTGAAGGGTTGTCGCCACACCGGTAAAGCCTGGCGAGATCATCGTCGCGGGCCACGTCGCGTCGTCAAGGAGAGTAGCTATGAAGTCTGTCTCGAAGCTCGCGCTCGCCGCGCTGCTCGCCACCGGAATGACCGGTGCCGCACTGACCGCGCCAGCGTTCGCGCAGAAGAAGAAGGATGCGGCGAAGGGGCCGATGCTCAGCGCCAAGGTCGCGCCTGCCGCCAATGCGGCGCAGGTCGCGCTCAGCGTTACGCCGGCAAACCCGGCTGCCGCCGAACCGTTGGTTGCCGCCTTCGAAGCTGTCGCCACGTCGGATTTCGAGCGCTACATCGCCTCCAGGTTTCGCTACAGTGTCGAGGACCAGAAGATAAAGGCGGCGCAGGCTGCCAACCCGCGCGCCGCTCAGGATCAAAGCGGCCTCGCCCGCGCGCTTGACGCGCTGATCGCCAACCCGGCGACACCGGCCGAGGACCGCCCGAAGTTCATGGTTGCCCGTGGCGAGATGGCCTATGCCTCCAAACAATATGCGTCCGCGCTCGATCTGTTCACCAGGGCACAGGCGGCAGGCTATAGCAGCGACAATCTGATGCTCAGCATCGTCAAGGCCAAGGTCGACAGCGGCGACGTCTCCGGCGGCGTCGCGGAACTGGAGCGGGTCATCGCCGCCGCGACCGCGCGGGGAGAAAAGCCGCCCGTCGACTATTACCGCTTTGCGATCAGCCAGTCGAACAAGAAGAAGCTTGGTCCGCAAACCGTGGCGTGGATGAACCGTTATCTCGCTGCCTATCCGAGCGGCAAGACCTGGTACGAGGTGCTGGCGACCTACGGCTTCCAGCAGGGTTCGACCGCGACGCTGACCAATCCGCAGAAGATCGACCTGTTCCGCCTGATGCGCGCGTCGGGCGGGCTTCCCGATCAGTATTTCTACATCGAATATGCGCAAAAGGCGCAGGATGCCGGGTTGCCGCTGGAGACGCAGGCGGTGCTGAAGGAAGGTCTGGCCAATGGCAAGATCCCGGCCGGCAATACCGAGGCGCGGGCCCTGATGGCCGAGGCCGCCGGCAAGATCAGGCTTGAAAGCTCGCTGGCGTCGCTGGAGGCGAAGGCGAACGCGTCTGCCAACGGACTGCTCGCTGGACAGACGGCCGATGCCAACCTGAGCACCGGCAATTACGCAAAGGCGGCGTCGCTGTATCGCACCGCGCTGCAAAAGGGCGGCGTGGATGTCGATACGATCAACACGCGCCTGGGCATCGCGCTGGCGCGATCGGGCGACAAGGCGGGGGCGCAAGCCGCGTTCGCAGCGGTCAAGGCCGGGCCGCGCGGCGAGATCGCAGCGTTCTGGACGACTTGGCTGAACAGCACACCGGCGGCCTGAACCGCGGCGGGTCGTGGTGGCGCCACGGCCCGCTCATTCCACGGATATGGGAATGCCCGACAGCTGCTTGGCGGTGCGGATAGTCAACGACGTCTTGACGCCGGCGACGTTGGGTGCCGACGTAAGCTGGGTGGTCAGCAGCGTCTGGAACGAACTCAGGTCGGCTGCGACGATCTTCAGGATGAAGTCGATCTCGCCGTTGAGCATGTGACACTCGCGCACCTCCGCGATCGCCGCGACATGACGTTCGAACGCGGCAAGATCTGCTTCGGCCTGACTGCGCAGCGACACCATCGCGAACACCGTGATCGGGAAGCCCATCGCTGCAGCGTCGAGGTGAGCGTGATAACCATGGATCGCGCCCGCTTCCTCCAGCGCCCGGACCCGTCGCAGGCAGGGTGGAGCGGTCAGGCCCACCTGCTCGGCCAGATCGACATTGGTCATGCGCCCGTGATCCTGCAGCAGCGCGAGGATGTGCCGGTCGATGCGATCAAAGGTCATGCGCCGGCTTGCTCCTCACGACGACGACTCCGTCGGCGACGACGCCCGAGTCTGAAATAAAATTGCGCCGCGTGCAATCGTCCCACATTGCGACGTGACCGGAAATGGCCCGTTCACGCGGCCGTGCGGGGTTGTTAAGGTTCGCTCAGCCGGCGCCGGTTGGGCGAGCGGTGGAGATCTGTTCCAGTGCGCTTCGATGACAGCCTTGCTACCGTGCTCGCTGCGGATGCCGCTCCCGGAATGGGCGCGCAGGTGGCGTGGCGGCAGCTGGTCGACCTGATCGGCCGGGGGCGCGTAACGGACGTCGCGGGTGGGCTGGATCGGTTGCGCGCGTTGCGTCAGGAGGTGCCAACCTCGGTGCGGGCGGCGAGCGCGCGGGCGATCGTCTGGGGGATGCCGCCGGTCGAGCTGGTGGCGCTGTTTGCCGAGGACGAGACGGCGGTCGCCGCCCCGGTGCTGCGCGCTGCGACGCTGACGAGTGATGACTGGCTGGCGTTGCTCCCCACGCTAACCCCGGCAGCGCGCGCCGTCCTGCGCCATCGCCGCGATCTGCCGTCGGATGTCGTGAGGGGTCTGGAGTCCTTCGGGGCGACGGATTTCGTAATTGCCGATGGCAGCCTGTCGGCACCGGTGGCAGCGATCGTTGCCGACGTGCCGGACGCGCCCGAGGCTGAGCCGGTGGCCACGATTCCGGCCGAAACACCGTTCGTGCCCGTGGGTGACGTAGCGCGCGGGTTGCCGGTGGTCGCCGAGGCGATGCGTCAGGCTGCCGAGCCACCGCGCTCGGAGATCGCCGACCTCGTCGCGCGGATCGAGGCTTTTCGCCGCGACAAGCCGGTCGCACTGCCGCCGGTCCCGAACATCTCCATGGTCCCGGCCGACCCCTCGTCGCCATGCGATCGTTTCCGCTTCGAAACGGATGCGCTGGGCGTGATCCGTTGGGTGGAAGGTGTCGCGCGCGCGCCGTTGATCGGCGTGACGCTAGCGCATGCTGCGATTCAGGGCGTTGCGCAGGTCGACGCGGCCGCGGGCGGCGCGTTGCGGGCGCGCTCCGCGTTCCGCGATGTGCGGCTGGAGCTTGGGGGGAGCTTGCCGATAGCCGGGTCATGGCGGCTGTCGGGTGTACCCGATTTCGATCGCGCGACCGGACGGTTCGTCGGCATTGCCGGCGCTGCGCGCCGCGTGGAGAAGGTGGTGCCGCCGGTGTCGGCATCGGACTCGCTGCGGCAACTCGTTCACGAGCTGCGCACGCCGGCAAATGCGATCGCCGGCTTTTCCGAACTGATCGGGACGGCGCTGCTCGGGCCGGTTCCGCCCGTCTATCGGGATCGCGCGCTGTTGATCCAGCGCGAGGCGGCCGGACTGATCGCCGCGATCGACGATCTCGATACCGCCGCCCGGCTGGAGGGTGACGCGATGGAGCTGCGCTCCGGGACGGTGGACCTGGGCGCGCTGCTCGCCCGCCTGATCGGGGAACTGCGCCCTGCAGCCGGTGAGCGCGGCCCGTCGCTGGTGCTCGACGCCGAACCCGGCGCGCTGATCCGGGCCGACGATCGCGCGGTCGAACGCCTCCTGGAACGACTGCTCACCACCTTGGTAGCTGTCGCCGCGCCGGGCGAGCGACTGCGCGCGCAACTGGCGGTCAAGACGCGGCTGGTGCGGCTGCACCTTACTCGGCCGCGCGCGCTGCCGGCGGCCACCGATGATGCCCTGCTGGCGATGGACGACGAGGCGGAGCGCGAGGGGGGGCCGCTGCTGGGCGTCGGCTTCACGTTGCGGCTGGTACGTAATCTGGCGGCTTCGCTCGGCGGATCGCTTACGGTCACCTCCGACCGGCTGACCCTGCGCCTGCCCGCCGCGCAGCTCGACGGGCTAGATCGCGCAGCGGTTCAGTGACCGGCACGGCGCGCCACGCCGAACCGATCATGCGGTCCACCTGACCTGTAGAAAAATGGTCGGGGAGACAGGATTCGAACCTGCGACCCTCTGGTCCCAAACCAGATGCGCTACCAGGCTGCGCCACTCCCCGAGCTGGTGTTCGTGCGCTTAGCGAAGCCGGACGAAAGAGGCAACGAGGGTGTCGTTGCTCGGATGCAGCGCGTGGTGGGCCCGGCAGGATTCGAACCCGCGACCTAGCCGTTATGAGCGGCCAGCTCTAACCGCTGAGCTACAGGCCCACGCGTGAATGCGGCTACCCCAACCGCGCGCAAAGAAAAAGGGCGCTCCCGGGTTGCGGGAACGCCCTTATCTTCGCTGGCCCGCCGCGGCAAAGCCGCGTCGTCGAACGGGCTCGGCTTACCGGGCCAGGCCGTGTCGCACGCAGCTTCGCTGCGCGTCCGTCCGTCGGCTTATTGCAGGTTCGCCTTGGCGGCCTCGGCGGCGTCCTCGACGTTGTCCTTGGCTTCCTCGAGGTTGTCGGCTGCACCTTCGAGCGCGGCTGCTTCGGCCGAATTCGCGGTGTTCTCGGCCAGGTCTTCAAGGTTGTCGGCGGCGTTCTCGAGGCCCGCTTCCATCATAGCGGCGTTGTTGTCGATAGCCGCTTCCTGCGGCGACGGCTTGCTGCAAGCCGCGAGCGACAAAAGGCCGGCGGCAGCGACGGCGAGTACGATGTTCTTCATGTGATTTACTCCGAAACAGTTGATTTGCTCGACTCGATCAGTTCGAATCCGTGGTGTCGTCCGCATGATCTTCGGCGTTGTCGGTGGCGGCCTGCTGCGCCTCGGCCTTGTTCTCGAGCACCGCCTCGGCCGTGTCGTTGCCGGCGTCATCGGCGGCTTCTGCGGCCGCTTCCGTGTTGTCGGTCACCGCCTGCATGTTGTCGGCCATCGCCTCGCGGTTCTGTTCGACAGCCTCATCAGCCTTCGAGTTGCACGCTGCCAGCGACATCAGACCCGCGCCCAGCGCGACCAGTACGATCTTCTTCATGAGGGTTTCCTCGAACAGAACCAATCGCGCCGGCCCCGCGCCGTTGCGACGTGTTTCCAATATCCTACCGGCCGAGTAGGTCAATAAAAAAATGTGGCCAAAAAGTGGCGGCGATTAAGGCAGCACTGTGCCGGGCCGCAACTCCTCGGGCGCGAATGCCACCACGGCGAGCATCGCCGTCCATGCGGCCACGTTCTGGCGCAGCTGCTCTGGATCGACGCGATCGAGCGTATCGTCAGGAGTGTGGTGAATGTCGAAGTAACGAAGGCCCGACTGGTTGAGGTCGACCGCGCCCACACCCTGTGCGAACAGCGGGCCGACATCCGCGCCATCGTGGGCCTTGCCCGGACCACGGCTGATCCCCAGTGGCGACAGCGCCACGCCCAGACGGTCCGCCGCCGCCGCACCGCTCGGCGCGAAATTGGTCTCGACCCGCCAGATGCGATCAGCACCGAAATCGGATTCCGCGGCCACCGCGTGCCGCTCGCCGGCATGCGCGGATCCGTAGGCGCGGCCGCCGAACACGCCGACCTCCTCGGCCCCGAACCAGACCACCCGGATCGTGCGGCGCGGTCGTCGGCCGGAGTCCATGATCCGCTTCGCCGCCGCCGTCACGATCGCGACGCCCGTGGCATCGTCGACCGCGCCCGTACCGAGATCCCACGAATCGAGATGACCGCCGACCAGGACGATGCCAGCGCCCGGATCGGTGCCGGGCACCTCCGCGATGACGTTGCCGGAAGTGCCTTGCCCCAGCTGGCGCGGCGTCAGCACCAACCGCATCGTGATCGGCCGCCCTCGCGCCGCGATCCGCTCCAGCTGGTCGGCGTCGGGATTCGACAGAGCGGCGGCGGGTATGGCCGCCACGTCGGCGGGGAAGTTGGTGCCGCCGGTATGGGGTAGCCGCTGGTTGTCCGTGCCGATCGACCGCACGACGATGCCGACCGCGCCCTTGCGCGCCGCGAGCGCCGGACCGACGCGCCGCGCCGCACCGGACGCGCCATAGCTGGAGCCATCCTGCGTCGGGGCCATTGCGTGGCCGACATAGGCGATCTTACCGCGCAACGAACCATCGGGCGCGGCAAGCAGGTCGTTATAGTCGCGGAAGATCACCACCGGCGCGGTGATCCCCGCCGCCGGCGTCGCGCCCGAATTGCCGAGCGCGGTCAGCGCCAGCTTCTGCGGAAAGGGAGACACGATCTCCGCGCGCTCTTCGCCGCGCACCCAGACGGGGAGGGGGAAGGTCTCGATCCGCACGTTGCGGAAGCCCAGCGCCTTGAGCTTCGCGACCGCCCAGGTCCGCGCCCGCGCCTCGGCTTGCGTGCCAGCGAGACGCTGGCCAATCTCCGTCGTCAGGCCTTCGGTGATGTCATAGGCCAGATCGTCCTTCAGCGCCGCGTCGCGCAGGCGGGTGACAAATGGGTCGACGGCAACCGCGCGTGCCGCGGACGCTGCTGCGGGCTGGACGGGTGTCTGCGCGGCAGCGGGGGCGGCGGCGACGGCAATGGCGAGCAGGGCGATTCTCTTCATGCCGCCGACGGTTACGGGTCCGCTGCCGGTTTGCCAATTCGCGCCCTCGCGCCTACATGCGGATGCGACTTCCCACCGCCACCATTCGGAGCGCGAGCGACCATCATGGCCGTCCAATACACCTATGTCATGAAGGGGCTGACCAAGACCTTTCCCGGCGCCAACAAGCCCGTGCTCAACAACATCCACCTGCAGTTCATTCCGGGCGCGAAGATCGCGATCATCGGGCCGAACGGGTCGGGCAAGTCGACGCTGATGAAGATCATGGGCGGCATCGACACCGAGTTCACCGGCGAGGCGTGGGCCGCCGAGGGGCTCAAGGTCGGCTATCTGCCGCAGGAACCGCAGCTCGATAATTCCAAGACGGTGATCGAGAATGTCCGGCTGGGCGCGGGGCCGGTCGTCGGCATGGTCGAGCGGTTCAACGCGATCTCCGCGGAGATGGGCGATCCCAAGGACGACACCGACTTCGACGCGCTGATGGAAGAGATGGGCGTTCTTCAGGAGAAGATCGACGCCGCCGACGGCTGGTCGCTCGACAGCCAGCTGGAGCAGGCGATGGAGGCGATGCGCTGCCCGCCGTCGGACTCCGCCGTCACCAATCTGTCCGGCGGCGAGAAGCGCCGCGTCGCGCTGGTCCAGCTGCTGCTCGAAAAGCCCGACATCCTGCTGCTCGACGAGCCGACCAACCATCTCGACGCCGAAAGCGTCGGCTGGCTGGAGAACTTCCTGAAGGAGTATCAGGGCAACGTCATCCTCGTCACCCACGACCGCTACTTCCTCGACAACGTCGTCAACTGGGTGCTCGAGCTCGATCGCGGGCGCTACTACACCTACGAAGCCAATTACTCCGGCTACCTGGAAAAGAAGGCGAAGCGGCTGGAGCAGGAGGAGCGCGAGGAGCAGGGCAAGCAGCGCGCGATCGCCGACGAGCTCGCCTGGATGCGCCAGACCCCCAAGGCGCGCCAGACCAAGTCCAAGGCCCGCATCCGCGCGTTCGACGAGCTGATGGAAAAGCAGGAGAACCGCGTCGCGGGCAAGGCCGCGATCCTGATCCAGCTGCCCGAGCGCCTCGGTGGCAAGGTGATCGAGGCCAAGGGGCTGACCAAGGCCTATGGCGACAAGCTGCTGTTCGACAATCTGGACTTCACGCTGCCGCCGGGCGGCATCGTGGGCGTGATCGGGCCGAACGGCGCAGGCAAGTCGACGCTGTTCAAGCTCATCACCGGGCAGGAGACGCCGGACTCGGGCACGATCGAGGTCGGCACGACGGTGAAGCTCGGTTTCGTCGACCAGAGCCGCGACGATCTCGACCCGACCAAGAACGTCTGGGAAGAGATCAGCGACAAGCTGGAGGTGTTCCGCTTCGGCAAGCAGGAACTCGGTACGCGCGCCTATGTCGCCGCGTTCAACTTCCGCGGTCCCGACCCGCAGCAGAAGGTCGGCCAGCTATCGGGCGGCGAGCGCAACCGCGTTCACATGGCCAAGATGCTCAAGGAAGGCGGCAACGTCCTGCTGCTCGACGAGCCGACCAACGATCTCGACGTCGAGACGCTTCGCGCGCTGGAAGAGGCGCTGGAGTCGTTCGCCGGCTGCGCGGTGGTGATCAGCCACGACCGCTTCTTCCTAGATCGCCTGTGCACGCACATCCTGGCGTTCGAGGGTGATAGCCATGTCGAATGGTTCGAGGGGAACTTCGAGTCGTACGAAGAGGATAAGCGGCGCCGGCTGGGCGACGCGGCCGACCGGCCGACCCGGCTGGCGTACAAGAAGCTGACACGCTGATCTGCGTCAATCGGCTGGAACACGGTCGATCTCCTCTCGTTTTTCACGAAAGAGAGGAGATCGGCGATGGCTCAGAAGGGCGCAGGCGGCAATCCGGGCGCGGTGACCAAGAAGGGCGGCGATCCCGGATCGGGCGCGAAGAGCAAGACGACCGGTGGCAAGGGCGGCGGCGGCCGTTCCGGCGGCTCGAAGAGCGGCGGTGGCGGCAACAGCGGCGGCGGATCGACCGGCGGATCGAAGTAGGCGGTCAGAGTCCGTCAGTGGCGATCGTCAGACCGGGGATCGTCGCCGACGTGATCGGCTGGCCGAACTCTATCCTACCCCTGTCGGCGTATAGCTCGCCGGCCGGCGACCACATATGGTGGAGGGCGCGCGCGTTGAAGTATCCGACAGGTCGACCGAAGGAGCGATCCAGGTCTTGAGCGTGCTACCGAGCGCTGCCAGCGCCCCGTAAAGGCGCCCATGCAGTTCGGCCTGAACACCGGCGTGACGACTGGGGATCGCGTTCACCCCCCAGATCTCCCCGTCCAGCAACTCGGTCCTGACGTGACCGTCAAGGAGCCGTTCGCCTCCAGCAGCAGGAAGTCGTCCCGGCTGAGCTTTCAGACATGCTGCCCGGCCTCGGCAGTCATTGGCTGATGTGCCGTCATGCTGACGATATCCTGCCGGCGAGCGCTTGATAGTCTAGCGCAGCCGCTTGACCCAGGCGCGCCCGCCCTCGCGCTTCTCGATCTGGAAGTTGGGCACTGCCGCGATCAGGTCGCTCAGGCGCTGGTAGCCATAGTTGCGCACGTCGAAGCTGGAGCGGTTGGCGGCGAGCTGGCCCATTGCGGACAGGCTGACAAAGCCGCGCTCGTCGCGCTTGGTGGCGTCGTAGGCGTCGATCAGCAGCTTGAGCAGCTCGGCGTCGACGGGGGCCTTCTTTGCAGATCGGGTGCCGCTGATCGGCGGGGGCAGGGCCTCGTCGATCGGCACGTCGACGTTCACCACCGGCGCTGCCGGGGCGGCCTCTCCGTCCAGCTTGTCGACATCGAAGAAGCGCGTGCATGCCGTCCGGAACCCCTCGGGCGTGGTGCCGCGCCCGAAGCCGTACACGGGCAGCCCGTCCTGCTTGATCCGCGTCGCCAGCGGCATGAAGTCCGAATCGGACGACATGATCCCGAATCCCTCGACACGGCCCCGGAACAGCAGGTCCATCGCGTCGATCGTCATCTTCATGTCGGTGGCGTTCTTGCCCTTCGTCAGGTCGAACTGCTGCTGCGGCTCAAGCCCATGCTTGATCGACATGTCCTGCCAGCCCTTCAACCCCGGCTTCGACCAGTTGCCGTAGACGCGGCGCACGTTGATCGTGCCGAGCTCGGCCAGCACCGTCAGCACGGGGTCGAGCGCATGCCAGGAGGCGTTGTCCGCGTCGATCAGCAGCGCGATGTTGCGGGTGGGGGTGTCGTCGGTCATCGCGCTGCTCTCGCAGCAGCGGATGGCCGACGTCAACGTCAGCGATCGCTGTCGTACGCCTGATCGTTGGCGATATCGTCCGCCTTTTGCGGGCGGGTGGTGGAGCCGCTGTCGCCCAGCCCCTGCTTGAGGTCGTCCTGCGAGCCGATGTCGGTCTGCAGATGTCCGCCGGCCGAGCCGACGACGGCGCCTGCCTCGCTGCCGGCGACGGCGCCGTCGATCAGCTCGTGATCGTCATGGTCGCGAGCGGTGGTGGTGCGCGGATTCTCGGTCAATGCAGCTCTCCTTCGCAGACCAGAACGGACGGGGCGGGACCACGTTCCTAGCCTGGGTACTCGATCTCGATCACCTCATACTCGCGCTCGCCGGAAGGCAAGGTCACGCGCCGCAGATCACCCACCGCCGCGCCCCGCAGCGCGCGGGCGAGCGGCGCGCTCCAGCCGATGCTGTTGCCCTCGGCTTCGTCGTCCCCGACGATGGTGAGCCGCCGCCAGGCATCGTCGCTGTCGTCGTCGGTCGGGATGATAAGAACCGTCGCGCCGAAATACACCCGGTCGCGGTCCGGCTGTTGCGCTGGATCGACGACCTTGGCCGCCTTCATCCGTCTGGACAGCCAGCCCAGCCGCCGATCGATCTCGCGCAGCCGTTTGCGCCCGTAGATATAGTCGCCGTTCTCCGACCGGTCGCCGTTGCCCGCGGCCCAGGCGATCGTCTCCACCAGCGCCGGGCGTTCGGTGGCGAAGAGCTGCTCGTACTCCGCGCGAAGGGCCCCGAAGCCGGCAGGCGTGATGTAGTTCGGCTTATCCACAGAGTATTGCATCCATACCGACGTAAGCCGGGGTGGAGCGGACGACTAGGAAGGCCGCCGCCCCAGATACCAGCTCAGGTGGTGCGGCCCCCGGCTCTTCGCCCGATCCGGCCGCGTCAGGTCGTAGACCACCGCATTCTCCAGCACGCGCTGCACGTAATTGCGCGTCTCCTGGATCGGGATCGCCTCGATCCAGTCGACCATGTCGATCGCGCCGGTGCGCGGATCGCCGTTGAGGCGCAGCCACTTGTTCACGTTGCCCGGGCCGGCATTGTAGCCCGCCAGCGCCAGCGGATAACTGCCGTAATTGGCGAACACGCGGCGGAAATAGCCGGAGCCGAGCTTCATCGACAGATCGGGATTGGTCAGCAGCTCGCTGGGTTGATAGCTGATCCCCATCTTGCCCGCCTGTTCGCGCGCAGTGCCCGGCATCAGCTGCAACAGCCCGCGCGCGCCGGCCGAGCTGATCGCGGAGCGATTGAACTGGCTTTCCTGACGACCGATCGCATGGATCATCGTCCAGTCGCCCTCATATCCCATCGGCACCGGCAGCGTCGGAAAGCCGATCGCTGCCAGCGACGGCAGCCGATTCGTAAGCGCGCTGCGGCCGATCATCACCGCCAGGTCGGGCCGCTGCAGCTCTCGCCCCAGATCGGCGGCGAGCAGGTGGTCGGACTCGCTCTTCGCATCGAGCGCGATCTGGCGGATGAAGGCGGTCTGATCATCATATTGCCCCAAATTGCCGAGCAGCCGTGCCGCGCGGACGATCTCGCGGCTGCCAAAGGCGGACTTGATCACCGGATCGACCATCCGCGCGCCGACCGGCGCCGGCGCCACCAGCGGGCGGTTCAGTCGCTCCAGCGCCAGCTGCCCGTAGAACTGCTCACGGTATGCGGCCGTCGCCTCCCATAGCCGCTGCGCGTCGGCGGTCTGGCCCGCCCGCTCGGCCGCGCGTGCCGCCCAGTACAGCCCCTTGGAGCGGGTCGACGGCGTCAGCGTGCCATTAGCGTAACGCTCGAACAGCACCGCGGCATCGGCGGGCCGGTTCAGCCGCCGGAATGCGGCTTGGCCGGCGAGCCACGCGAGGCTGGTATAATCGTCGCGCTCGCCATAGCTTCTGGTGGCGACGTCGGTGCCGGGCGGAAAGACATCGATCTGGCGCGCGATGTCATAGGCGGTCTGCCACTGCCCGTCCGCCGCCGCGCCGCGTGCTGCGGTCAGCAGCACCTCCATATATTCCTTCGGATCGCCGGGCAGCGCGCTCAGCCGCCGCGACTGCGCCAGCCATGTCCGGGCGCTCGGCCCGGCGCCATTGTTGCGCAGCCAGGTCGCACGGTCGGCGACGTAGCCGGCGTCGCCGCCGTACAGTGCCGATGTGCTCGCCGAGAGATATGAAGCATCGGCAGCATTGGTGCGGAACGCCAGTCGCGCGGCGAACACCGGGCGGCGCTGGGGCGAGACATAGGCGAGGCCCGGCGCCGCCGCGCCCAGCTGACCCGCCCAGATCAGGGCATCCATCCGCGCCTCGTGATCCGCCGTCGTCAGCTGCGGTCCGAAGCTCGCCAGCACGTCGCGCTCGTCCGACGGCGCAAGCGAGCCGCCGCGCCACGCCGCGCGCGCCGCCCCCAGCGCCTCGCCAAGTTGGCCGGTCGCCAACAGGGCGCGGGCGTGGGCAACGCGGCCGCCATTGGTCTGCGGCGGAAAGACGCGGAACAACCGCGTGACGCTGGACGGCGACGCCGTGCCCGCCTTGGCCTCGGCGGCGCGCCGGATCGTCGCCTCGTTGGGCCAGCCGGGGTGCGCGAGCAGGAAGTCTGCATAGCTGTCGAACGGCAGCTGGCTGGTGTCGCTCACCACCCGCCATTGCGCCAGCGTCGCCGCGATCGACTGATCGGGCGCGGTCGCACCCGGCAGCGGTTGCACGAACTGCGGTGCGCTGTAGGAGCTGATCGCGGCGAGTGCGGCGACCGCGAGAATGGTGAGCGAGGCGGGAGCAATCATGTGGACAGGATACCGGTCGCGCCAGTATCTGTCCTGAACGAAATGGCCGCGCTTGGCCAAATGAGGCCGCATCTCGATGTTTTCCGGATCGATTCCCGCGCTGGTCACGCCGTTCGATGACGGCGGCGGCTTCGCGGAGCAAGCGTTTCGCGACTTGATCGAATGGCAGATCGCGGAAGGTTCGTCGGCGCTGGTCGCCTGCGGCACCACCGGCGAAGCGGCGACACTGAACAAGGCCGAGCACTTCCACGTCGTGCGCGTCTGCGTCGAACAGGCGAGGGGCCGCGTCCCGGTGATCGCCGGCGCGGGTTCCAACGACACGCGCGTGGCGGTCGACAACCTGACTGCGGCGAAGGAAGCGGGCGCGGACGCGGCGCTGATGGTGCCGCCCTACTACAATCGCCCGAGCCAGGACGGGATCGCGCAGCATTTCGCCGCGTTGGCAGGGGCGACGGCGCTGCCGATCATCCTCTACAACGTTCCCGGCCGCACGGTGACGGACATCCTGCCCGCGACGGTGATCCGTATCGTGCAGGAGAATCCGGCGGTCTTCATCGGCATCAAGGATGCGACCGGCGACCTCGCGCGCGTGTCGCAGCATCGTGCGGCGCTCGGAGCGGACTGGTGCCAGCTTTCCGGCAACGACGACCTGGCGTTGGCTTTCAACGTCATGGGCGGGCGCGGGTGCATTTCCGTCACCGCCAACGCCGCCCCCCGCCTTTGCGCCGAATTCCAGGCCGCCTGCGCCACGGGCGACATTGCGCGCGCACGCGAGCTGCACGACCGCCTGTTCCCGCTTCACCAGGCGATGTTCACCGACGCGTCGCCCGGCCCTGTCAAATATGCGCTTAGCCGGGTGCGGTCCGAGACGCCGCGCGGCCTGAGGCTGCCGATGACATGGCCCTCAGAGGCGGCGCAGGCTGCGGTGGACGACGCGCTGACGCATGCCGGCCTGTAGTGCTGATGGTGGTAGCATTGCTGTAGGCGATCGCCGGTCCCGCGCTGCCGTTGGCGCGCCGTTCTTCCATGACCCCCCTGTCCGCCAGTTACGTCAACCGATGACGGGGTCGTCTGCGCGCGTTCGCAGGACTTCCACCGCCTGAAGCCGCTGCCGCCCCCCGCGGACACGGCACCGCATGACCTTGAAACGGCAAGCTTCCGCTAAGCAGCCGACCCTCCTACATGCGTCCGCATGGCCCGCCCCAAACCCCTCGTGTTCGACAAGCAGAAGATCGTCGCGGAGAACCGTCGTGCGCGGTTCGAATATTCGGTCGAGCAGGTGTTCGAGGCCGGCATCGCGCTGAAGGGTACGGAGGTCAAATCGCTGCGCTCCGGCCAGGGGTCGATCGCGGAATCCTATGCGGAGGTTCGCGGCGAGGAGGTGTGGCTGGTCAACGCCAACGTTCCCGAGTTCAGCCACGGCAACCGGTTCAACCACGAGGCCAAGCGCCCGCGCAAGCTGTTGCTGCACGAGCGCGAGGTCAACAAGCTGCATGGCGCGGTCGCGCGCGAGGGCATGACGCTGGTACCGCTGTCGGTCTATTTCAACGCCCGTGGCCGCGCGAAGGTTGAGCTGGCGCTCGCCAAGGGTCGCAAGGACCATGACAAGCGCGAACACATCAAGGAGCGCGAGTGGAAGAAGGAGGCCGGACGGCTGCTGCGCGACAAGGGATGAGAATCGATCGACCATCGTCGACCGCCGCCGCGCCAGCTGCTCTTGACCAGCACCCGCACCTCGCCCGAAGCAGCGCCATGGCCACTGCCCCGATCCCGACGCCCCTGACGCCCACACGCACCGCCGCGCTCGTTGCCGTTGCCGCCGGCCTGCTGGCCGCGTTGCTCGCCTTGTGGGCGATTGACAGCGCGGCGATCGCCGCCGGGTTCCTAGCTGCGGCGCTGATCATCGCCGGAGCCGCCGCAGCTTATCGTCTGCTCGCGCCTGCCGCGCCTGCCGCGCCTTCCGATACCGATTGGACCCTGGCGCGCAGTCTCGTCGCCGCGAGCGACGACGCGGTCGCGGTGACCGACCGCGCGGGCCGCCTGGTGTGCGCCAACGACGCATTTCAATCACTGTTCCGGGGTTTCCCCACGCCGCCGGGCCTGCCGCTCGACGATGCGGGCGTCGCCGCGCTTGGTGCCGCCGGGCGCGCGGCGTGGCGTGACGGGGAGGGCAGGGCCGACCGGCTCCAGCTCGACGACCAGCGTCTGTCCGCGTCGGTCAGCCGGGCTGGCGCGGACGCCGATCTGCTCGTCTGGCGCTTTGCCACCGCCGTCGAACAGGACCTTGCCGGCACGCTCGCCACCCTGCTCGCGGGGCCGACGGGCGCGCAGCTCGGGCGCAATGGCGTCATGGCGGCGCTGATCGAGGCGGATGGCCGCGTCCGCGCCGCAAACCCGGTGCTCGCGCAACGCGCGCTCGGGCGCAGCGATGCGGAGCTGGTGGGGCGGGACTTCGCCCACCTCCTTATCACCGATAGTCGCGGGCTGGTCCGCTTCGAACGCGAGGGGCTGGAGGGCACGCCGTTGCGCGTCGTGCAGATCCCGTTCGCCGATGGTGACGACGGCCCGGTGCTGGTCGCGCTGCTGGACGACGAGGACGGCACGCCCGCGATCGGCGCGTCGGCATCGGCGCATGTCCGATCGCTGGTCTCGCTCATGCCGTTCGGCATGGCGCTGGTCGATCGCGACGGCCGCTTCCTGCAGATGAATGACGCGTTCCTGCGCGCGGCACAGGTCGATGCGAGCGCGCCACCGCTCTATCCGGGCGACCTCGTCGTGCGCGAGGACAAGGGCGCGGTCGCTGATGCGGTGCGGCGGTTCGCGGGCGGCGCGACGCATTCCGCCGACATGGCGGTGCGGCTGAAGCACCACCCCGACGAACCCGTCGCCCTCACCATCGCTGGCGCACGCGGGCTGGGCGACGCGGCCGTGCTGCTCAGCCTCAAGGACAATAGCGAGGAGACGCGGCTGAAGCGCGAGGTGGCGCAGGCAACCAAGATGCAGGCGGTCGGCCAGCTCGCGGGCGGTGTCGCGCACGACTTCAACAACATCCTCACCGCCATCATCGGCCATTGCGACCTGATGCTGATGCGTCACTCGCCCGGCGACAGCGACTATGACGACATCCAGCAGATCCGCGCCAACTCGAACCGCGCCGCCGCGTTGACCCGCCAGCTGCTCGCGTTCAGCCGGCAGCAGACCTTGCGTCCGCAGGTGCTGCAGCTGCCGGACGTCGTGTCGGAGGTGTCCAACCTGCTCAAGCGGCTGATGGGCGAGACGGTGCGTCTCGACGTCCATCACGGCCGCAATCTGGGCGCCGTGCGCGCCGATCCCGGGCAGCTCGAACAGGTGGTCGTCAATCTCGCGGTCAATGCACGCGACTCCATTCTCGCCGCCAATCCCCGCGGTGGCGGTACGCTGACGATCCGGTCGGAGGCCGTCTCCACGGCGGAAGTCCGCGCGCTCGGCAACGACGTGCTGCCGCCCGCCGACTATACCGCGCTGATCGTCAGCGACACCGGGGGTGGCATCGCGCCCGAGATCATCGGCAAGATCTTCGAGCCGTTCTTCTCGACCAAGGACAAGTTCAAGGGCACGGGCCTTGGGCTGTCGGTCGTGTACGGTATCGTTAAACAGTCCGGCGGCTGGATCTTTGCCGAATCACCGCCCGGCGAAGGCGCGCGCTTCACCATCTATCTGCCCGTCCATGCGGCGGGACCGGTCGCGAGGGTGCCGACCCGCGCGCCCGCCAAGCCGGTCGAGACCTGGGGCACCGGCACCGTGTTGCTGGTCGAGGACGAGGACATGGTCCGCGCCGTCGCCGAGCGCGCGCTGACGCGGCAGGGGTACAGCGTGCTTACCGCCGAACATGGCGAGGCCGCGCTGGAGCTGTTGGAGACGAGCGGGCGACCGGACCTGCTGATCTCCGATGTGGTGATGCCGACGATGGACGGGCCGACGATGGTCGCCAAGGTTCGCGAGCGGTATCCCGACCTCCCCGTCATCTTCATGTCGGGCTATGCCGAGGAACAGCTGCGGCGCTCGATCGACCTCGACCAGGTCGCTTTCCTGCCCAAACCCTTTTCGGTGCAGCAGCTCGCGGAGGCTGCGCGCGACGCGCTGGCGCGCGTGTAACAAGTCGCTGGCACACCTTGAAAATGCTGCTAGATGCGCGATCATGACGGGGCCGCAACAGATCCTAATCGTCGAGGACGAACCGCTGATCGCGATGATGTTGGAGGACTTTCTCGATGTCCTCGACAAGCGCTCCGCCGGCATCGCCGACAACGTCGCGTCGGCCCTGGCCAGGATCGAGCAGGGCGGGATCGACGCCGCCATCCTCGACCTGAACCTGCGCGGCGGCGAAAAGAGCACGCCGATCGCGGAGGTGCTCGCGACCAAGGGAATTCCGTTCCTGTTCGCCACCGGCGGCAGCGACGACAGCGTCGACCCGCGCTTCCGCGATCGGCCGTGCCTGAGCAAGCCGTTCACCATGGACGGTGTACAACAGGCGCTGGAGGCGCTCTGACCCTCCCGGCGATCGGGACCCTGCGTCACCGCAACAGGATAATGTCCCGCACGGCGCGGACGCCCCCGGCTAGATCCGGGCGCAAGGTCACGATCCCGTTCCCGCGCCGAACGCTTCGCTGGCGTCGGTACTCTGGCGTCAGGCCGAACTCGCCCGCAAATACCACATCGTCGATCCAGTACGGGTCGCCAGCACCCGGTTGCAGCAGGAACAGGTGGATGTGCGCCGGATCGGTCCGCCCCGGATAGGGTCCGGGCTTGATTGTCTCGACCCGATACCGGCCATCGGCTCCGGTATTCAGCCAGCCGCGCAGGCGACCAGGGGGCTCCAGTCGCTCTCGGAACCACCGTCGGCTACAACCCGGCGGCGTTGGTGTGGTGGACATAGGGCACGACTTGCCCGGCCGGTTGCCCTGCTATTGGCGCGGCGGATGACACCCTCCGGCACCAGTTGCTCACCCCGCTCTCTGCGTGGCGCGAGCATCAGCCTCGACCCCAAAGTGGCGGGATCGCGTTCCCACACCGCTTCACATCCTTCGCAGCCCGCAACCGGGCCGTCCATCGGATGCGGCTCTGCTGCGCGGTGACCCGTTCATCGCACCCGGCCATCATCGCCGCGGGCCCGACCGCCAAGGCCGCCAGCACCGTGCGTCGCGACATCATCACCCATGGCTTCCAACGGCCAGCTTGGCTGAACCTGGCATGGGGTCCGTGCAGTCGCAAAGACCGATCGGTGCGCAAGCTGCTTGCACAGACCTGCGGTCCCGCGACATAGCGCGCGCATGTCCCGCTTCGATAAAGCCATGCTGCCCTCGCGCCACGTCAGCGTCGGTCCCGAGCGCGCCCCGCACCGCTCTTACTACTATGCGATGGGCATCGCCGAAGAGGACATCGCCAAGCCCTTCGTCGCGCTCGCCAGCGCCGGCAACGACTCCGCTCCGTGCAACACCACGCTCGACGCGCAGGCCGACGCGGCGCGCGCGGGGGTGATCCAGGGCGGCGGCATGCCGCGGCGCTTCAACACCATCACCGTCACCGACGGCATCGCCATGGGCCATCAGGGCATGAAGGCGTCGCTGGTCAGCCGCGAGGTGATTGCGGACTCGGTCGAGCTGTCGGTGCGTGGGCACTGCTACGACGCGCTGGTCGGCTTCGCCGGGTGCGACAAGTCGCTGCCTGGCATGATGATGGCGATGCTGCGGCTCAACGTCCCGTCGATCTTCGTCTATGGCGGCTCGATCCTGCCGGGCCGGTTCGAGGGCCGGGACGTGACGGTGGTCGACGTGTTCGAGGCGGTCGGCCGGTTCGCGGCGGGAACATGCCCGCTGCAAGACCTCACCGCGCTGGAGAAGGTCGCGTGCCCCGGCGATGGCGCATGCGGGGGGCAATTCACCGCCAATACCATGGCCTGCGTCGGCGAGGCGATCGGATTGTCGTTGCCCAACAGCAACATGGTGCCCGCTCCTTACAGCTCGCGCGAGCAGATTGCGATCGCGGCCGGCGCACAGGTGATGGAGTTGGTGGCCGCGCAGCTGCGTCCCCGCGACATCTGCACCCGCGCTGCCTTCGAGAACGCCGCCCGCGTCGTCGCGGCGACCGGAGGTTCCACCAACGCCGCCCTCCACCTGCCGGCGATGGCCAACGAGGCGGGGATCGAGTTCGACCTCCACGACGTCGCACGCGTTTTCAAGGAAACGCCGTATCTCGCTGATCTGAAACCCGGCGGGCAGTATGTCGCGCGTGACATGCACGAGGCGGGCGGCGTCTACATGCTGATGAAGACGATGCTCGCGGGCGGGCTGCTCGACGGCGACTGTCTCACCGTCACCGGCCGTACGCTGGGCGAGAACATCGACATGGTGACGTGGAACCCCGATCAGAAGGTCATCTACGCCTGGGACGCGCCGATCACGCCGACCGGCGGCGTCGTCGGCCTGCGCGGCAGCCTTGCTCCGGATGGCGCTATCGTGAAGGTCGCCGGGATGCACCGCCTCCAGTTCGAAGGGCCGGCGCGCTGCTTCGACAGCGAGGAGGCGGCGTTCGCGGCGGTCGAGGCGCGCGACATCGCCGAGGGCTGCGTCGTCGTGATCCGCTACGAAGGGCCAAAGGGCGGCCCGGGGATGCGCGAGATGCTGTCCACCACCGCCGCGCTGTACGGTCTGGGCATGGGCGAGAAGGTCGCGCTGGTCACCGATGGCCGCTTCTCCGGCGCAACGCGCGGTTTCTGCATCGGTCATGTCGGACCCGAAGCGGCGGACGGCGGACCCATTGCGCTGGTCGAAGACGGCGATCCGATCAGCATCGACGCGGAGGCGGGCACGATCGACCTGCTCGTCGACGACGCCGTGCTGGCGAAGCGCCGCGCGGACTGGCGTGCGCCGGACAATGGCTACGGCTCGGGCGCACTGTGGCGCTATGCGCGCACTGTCGGTCCAGCCTATGCAGGCGCGGTGACGCACCCCGGCGCGACGGCCGAGAGCCATGTCTATGCGGACATCTAGTGCCGCGCTGCTGCTCGCGCTCGCCGCCTGCGCCGAAAGCCAGCAGGAGGAGAGCCGCGCCGCCGAGCAACGCGCCGTCGAGGCCGCGCCCAAATTCTTTTGCGCACAGGGCGAGGCCGAGCTGCTGGCTGAATGTACCGCGGAACGCGCCCGGACCGCGCAAGGTCGAGTGACAACAATCCGCCACCCGGATGGACATTTCCGTCGCCTGCTGGTCTCCGACGACGGTACTCAAGTCACGGCCGCCGATGGCGCGGACCCGGTCAGCGCGACCCGCACGGGTGACCAGATCGAGATCGTCGTCGGCAACGACCGCTACCGGCTGCCGACCACTCGCTGATGCTGCCGATCGACGGTCAGCCGATCCTCACCGCCGCCCAGATGCGAGCGGCGGAGGAAAGAGCGGCACCCACGCCCGAGGCGATGTACGCGCTGATGGAGCGGGCAGGGGCAGGCGTCGCGGACGCGGTTCGCCGCCTTGCGACAGGAGCCGAGGTGCTGGTCCTGTGCGGCCCCGGCAACAACGGCGGCGACGGCTTTGTCGCCGCGCGGATGCTCGCGGAGGCCGGACACCCGGTCCGCGTTGCGACGACCGGCAAACCAGTGTCCGACCTCGCGCGCCTGGCGCGGCAGGGCTGGACGGGGCCCAGCGAAGACTTAGTGACGGCCGGTCCAGCGACCGTCGTTGTGGACGCCTTGTTCGGAACCGGGCTGTCGCGCCCGCTGGACGGAAAAATAAGCGAAGCGCTGCATCGCCTGGTGCGTGCGGCACATCTTGGCATCGCCGTCGATCTGCCGAGTGGCCTTGCCACAGACTCAGGCGCGTACCGGACGGACCCGCCGACCTTCGACATCACGCTTGCGCTCGGCGCGCTCAAGCCGGCGCACGTCCTGTTCCCGGCAGCCGATCGCTGCGGCGCAGTGCGCATCCTTACGCTCGGTTTTGAGGTCGCCAGCGATCTGACGGTGCTGACGCGCCCGGCCTTCCTCAGTCCTGGCTGGGACGCGCACAAGTTTCGCGCCCTCGTCGCCGTGATCGCGGGCGTGATGCCGGGTGCCGGTGCGCTCGCGGCCACCGCCGCCGCGCGGGCAGGTGCCGGCTATGTCCTGTGTCTCGGCGGCGCGACCGACCGCGTCCCGCACGCGCTGGTTCGCCGCCGCTGGGCTGCGGACGCGCTTGCGGACGAGCGGATCGATGCCATCCTGATAGGACCTGGTCTGGGCCGCGACGACACCGCCCACGAGAAGCTTGCCGCTGCTCTCGCCAGTCATCACCCATTGGTGCTCGACGGTGATGCGCTGGCGCTGGTCACGCCCGCGCAGCTCGCCGCGCGGCGCGCGACGACCATTCTGACGCCGCATGGCGGCGAGTTCCATCGACTGTTCGGACCAGGCGACGGGAGCCGCGTCGATCGCGCCCGCGCCGCCGCGAAGGCGAGCGATGCCACCGTGGTACTTAAAGGCGCAGACACGGTGATCGCGAGACCCGATGGCGTCACCCTTGTCGCACCCGCAGGTCCGTCCTGGCTGGCCACGGCAGGCACCGGCGATGTGCTCGCTGGGGTCGTCGCTGCCCGCCTGGCGGTCGGCGCGCTTCCCGATCGGGCCGCGGCGGAAGCCGTGTGGCTTCACGCAGAGGCGGCACGTCGCGCGGGTCCGGCCTTCATCGCCGACGATCTTGCACAACTGCTTCCCGCCGCGATTGCAGCATGTCGCTGATCGTCCGTGTCGCCGGACGCGGCGAGGGCGTCACCGCCGACGGCCGTCACGTCGCCCTGGCGGCCCCAGGCGATACGTTGACCAATGCGGGCGAGGTCATCCCCGGCCCGCACCATCAGCTGCCGCCATGCCGTCACTTCCCCGAATGCGGCGGGTGCCAGCTCCAGCATCTCGACGACGTCAGCTACGCGACCTTCATCGCCGACCGCATCGCCGGCGCCCTCGCCGCGCAGGGGCTGACGACCGAGATCAGGCCGACGCTGCTCTCCCCGCCACGCACCCGCCGTCGCGCGACGCTGCATGCGGAGGGCAGGGGTGGGCGTGTCCAGCTCGGCTTCACCGCGCAGGCAAGTCACGCGATCGTGGACATGCACGAATGCCACATCCTCCACCCCCAGCTGTTCGCGCTCGTCGCGCCGCTCCGCAAGCTGCTCGCACGGCTCGGGCTCAAGCGCCGCGCCGACGTTCACCTGACGCTGTCGGCTCAGGGGCCGGACCTGCTGATCACCGGACTGACCGCCGATGGTCTCGCCGCCGCCGAGGCGATCACCGCCTTTGCGCAGGCACATAAACTCGCGCGCGTGTCGCTGGACGATGGCCTTGGTCCGGAGACCCGCTGGGAGCCGCAGCCGGTGACGATCGCCCTGAGTGGCACGCCGGTGCCGCTGCCGCCCGCGGCGTTCCTGCAGGCAACGGCCGAAGGCGAAGCGGCGCTGGTCGCGGCCGTGCGAGAGGCGACCGGCGGCGCGGCCACGATTGCCGACCTGTTCGCGGGGCTCGGCACGTTTGCTCTTGCGCTGCCGGGCCGCGTCTACGCCGCTGAGGGCGCGCGCGACGTGGTCCTCGCGCTCAAGGCGGCGGCCGCCCAGCGCCCGATCTTCACCGAGCATCGCGACCTGTTCCGCCGCCCGCTCACGTCTGCCGAGCTCGACCGCTTCGATGCAGTGGTGATCGACCCACCACGCGCCGGCGCGCGTGAACAGGTCGCTCAGCTCGCCGCCAGCAGGGTCGCGCGCCTCGCATACGTTTCGTGCAATCCCAGCAGTTTCGCCCGCGACGCGAAGACGCTATGCGAGAATGGCTGGCGGCTGGATTGGGTTCAGCCAGTCGGGCAGTTCCGCTGGTCCACCCATGTTGAGCTGGCGGCGCGGTTCAGCAGACAGCCGTCACCCTGAACTTGTTTCAGGGTCCATGCGCACCGCCAGCGACGCAGCCTGGCGTAGCTGTCGCGCATGGATGCTGAAACAACTTCAGGGTGACGGAGGTGGGTAATCCGCCTTCACAAAGAACAGCCCGTCGGGCGGCGCGTTCAGTCCCAGCGCCGCGCGATCCCGTGCCGCCAGCGCGGCGGCCATGTCGGCGACGGCCCAGCGTCCCATCCCGACCAGCGCCAGGCACCCGACCATCGAGCGGACCTGATGGTGCAGGAACGACCGCGCGGAGGCCGCGACCGTGATGCGGTCGTCGACTCGCGTCACGACCAGCCGGTCGAGCGTCCGCACCGGGCTGTCCGCCTGACAATGGACCGAGCGAAAGGTCGTGAAGTCGTGCCGCCCCACCAGCACCGCCGCCGCTGCCGCCATCGCCTCCACGTCGAGCGGCTGCGGCACCCGCCACGCCAGTCCTCGCTCCCATGTCAGCGGGGCGCGCCTGTTTGCAACAATATAGCGGTAGTATCGCGCACGGCATGAGAACCGTGCATGCCAGTCGTCCGCTGCCACCTCGCACGCGGTCACCGCCACGGGCGCAGGTCGCACGCGCGCGTTCAGCGCCTCCATCAGGCGAAACGGCGCAATGTCCTTGGTGAGATCGACATGTGCCCGCATCGCCAGCGCATGCACCCCCGCGTCGGTCCGCCCCGCCGCGTGCACCGTCGCCGCTTCGCCGGTGACCGCGAACGCCGCTTCCTCCAACGAGCGTTGGACGGAAGGCCCGCTCGATTGCCGCTGCCAGCCCTGAAAGGGGCGGCCGTCATATTCGACCGTCAACGCAAACCGCGTCAAAGCCGCGTCCCGGTGGGAACGGGAAAGCCCCGCAGCAATTCCTCGGCCGTGGTCACGCCGCGTCCGGCGCGTTGCACCAGCGTCGGCCTGATCGCGCCGTCTCCGCATGCGATCGTCAGCCGGTCGTCGACGCTGAAGCCCTCGCCGCCGGGAAAGCTGAAGGGGAGCACCGTCGCCGCCAGCACCTTGACCCGCTCGCCCGCGACCTCGAACCACGCCCCGGGCGCGGGGTTCATCGCCCGCACCAGCCGCTCGACCTCAACGGCCGGTCGCGACCAGTCGATCCGCGCCTCCGCCTTGTCGATCTTCGCCGCATAGGTGATCCCCTCGGCCGGCTGCGGCAGCGCTCCCCTTGCGTCGAGCGTCGCGAGCGTCTCGGTCATCAGCGCGGCGCCCAACCGCGCGAGTTCGTCGGTCAGCTCGCCCGCGGTCTTTCTGCCGATGGCCACCCTTCCGTCGAGCAGCACCGGCCCGGTATCCAGCCCCGCCTCCATCCGCATGATGCAAACGCCGGTCTCGTCGTCCCCCGCCAGGATCGCGCGCTGGACTGGCGCCGCGCCCCGCCAGCGCGGCAGCAGCGAGCCGTGGACGTTCAGGCAGCCGCGTTCCGGCGCATCAAGCACCGCTTGCGGCAGGATCAGGCCATAGGCGGCGACCACCGCCACGTCGGCATCGAGCGCCGCGAACGCCGCCTGCTCCTCCGCACCGCGCAGGCGAACGGGGCTGCGCACCGGGATGCCAAGTTCCTCGGCACGGCGCTGCACGGGGGAGGGGACCAGCTCGCGCCCGCGCCGCCCGCCCGGTCGCGGTGGCTGCGTGTAGGCTGCCACCACGTCGTGCCCGGCCGCGACCAGCGCGTCGAGCGTCGGCACCGCGAACGCCGGCGTACCCATGAAGATGATCCGCATGGACACCCTTCACCATATTAGTGATGCCTTCGTCACCCTGAACTTGTTTCAGGGTCCATGCGCGACGCTGACGATTGGCGAGCCGTCGCGCATGGATGCTGAAACAAGTTCAGCATGACGGATGGGAGCATTGTTCCTACATTCCTCCCATGGCGTCCCCCGAAATCGAGACCCTGACCCAGGCCCTCAGCCGCCTTCCCGGCCTTGGCCCGCGCTCCGCGCGCCGCGCCGTGCTGCACCTGCTCAAGCGGCGCGAGGCCGCGCTAGGGCCGTTGCTCGCCGCGTTGCAGGCGGTGGAGGCGCGGCTCGCCACCTGTGCGACCTGCGGCAATGTCGACACCAGCGACCCCTGCTCGATCTGTGCCGACCCGCGCCGCGACGCGCGCGCGCTGTGCGTGGTGGAGGAGGTGGCGGATCTATGGGCGCTCGACCGCTCGCGCTTGTTCCCCGGTCGCTTTCACGTGCTTGGCGGGCGGCTGTCGGCGCTCGAAGGCGTGCGACCGGAGGACCTCGCGATCGACACGCTGGTGCGGCGGGTGGAGGCGGGTGGCATCGACGAGGTGGTGCTGGCGATGAACGCGACGCTGGAGGGCCAGACCACCGCGCATTATGTCGCCGAGCGGATCGAGCGCTTTCCCGTCCGCGTGACGCAACTCGCCCACGGTCTGCCGGTGGGCGGCGAGCTCGATTACCTCGACGAAGGCACGCTGGCCCAAGCCCTGCGCGCGAGGCGTCCCGTACAATAACACCGCTGCGAGCAAGAAGACCGGTCAGCTAAGCTTGACCCTTGCACCGGCGCGCCATAGCGCCCGCCGCCATGGCCATCCTGCCCATCGTCGAGATCCCCGACCCCCGCCTCCGCCTCGTCTCGCGCGCCGTCGAACAGGTCGACGACACGACCCGCCGGCTCGTCGCCGACATGACCGAGACGATGTACGCCGCCCACGGCATCGGCCTTGCCGCGATCCAAGTCGGCGTGGCGCAGCGCGTGCTCGTCATCGACCTGCAGGAGGAGGAGGGCGCGGACGGCAAGCCGGTCCGCAACGCCGTCGCCTATATCAACCCCGAGATCCTGTCGGTATCCGACGAGCTGTCGACCTACAACGAAGGCTGCCTGTCGATCCCGGAGCAATATGCCGAGGTCGCGCGCCCCGCCAGCTGCCGCGTCCGCTGGCTGGACGAGCAGGCCGAGCGCCACGAGGAGGAACTCGACGGCCTGCTCGCCACCTGCATGCAGCACGAGATCGACCATCTCAACGGCGTGCTGTTCATCGACCATCTCAGCCGCCTGAAGCGCGCCATGGTGCTCAAGAAGCTCGACAAGCAGCGCAAGGCCGGCTGACGAAAGGGGCTGTCCCAGCTTCATCGTTCCGGCTACGTTCCTCCCCGAAAAGGGGTGCCGAATGACCGAACTGATCGCCGCTGCCGGTTTCGCGTTGCTCGCCGGGCTGTTGATCGGCTGGCTGATCGCCAGTCGCCGCTCGGGTGCGCTGGCCAGCGACCTCGCCGTCGCGCAATCGCGCTCGGCCGACGCCGACCTGATCCGCAAGGCGCGCGACGAGGTCGAGCGCGAGCGCAACGAGGCGCATCAGCTCGTCGCCGGCCTGCGCGCGGAGACCGCCGCACACGAAGCGGCGCTGCTCAAATCCGGGCAGCAGATCGCTGATCTAGTCCGCCGCGCCGAGGCGGCGGAGGCTGAGCGAAGCCAGCACGCCAGCGACCTCGCCGCACATCGCGCACAGTCGGCGGCGCGGGAGGAGGCGCATGAGGCCAACCTCGTCGCCATGCGCACCCATTTCGAAGCTGCGGCCGGCAAGGCGCTGGAAACCGCGCAGACCAAGTTCCTCGACCGCGCGCATCAGCGTTTCGCCGAGTCGGAGAAGCTGCAGGGCGAGAAGATCGCGCAGCTGCTGCAACCCGTCAGCGAGCGGCTGACACGCTACGAGGAGACGGTGACCAAGGTCGAACAGGAGCGCCGCACCGCGTTCGGCGAGCTCGACGGCCAGATCAAGGCGATGCGCGACGGGCAGGAGCGCGTCTCGACCGAAGCCGCGCGGCTGGTGAACGCGCTGCGCAACGCGCCCAAGGCGCGCGGTCGCTGGGGTGAACAGCAGCTACGCAACGTGCTGGAGACGTGCGGGCTCGCCGAACACACCGACTTCGCGATGGAGGTCAGCGTCGCGGACGGGGAGGGCGGCCGTCTGCGCCCCGATGCGATCGTGCGGGTGCCCGGCGGCAAGTCGCTGATCATCGACGCCAAGGTGTCGCTCAACGCCTATCAGGATGCCTTCAACGCGATTGACGATGCCGAGCGGTTGACCGGACTGAAGGCGCACGCGCTGTCGATGCGTACCCATGTCAACGGCTTGTCGGGCAAGAGCTATTGGTCGCAATTCGACGACACGCCGGAATATGTCGTCATGTTCGTGCCGGGCGAACACTTCCTCAACGCGGCGCTGGAGCATGACCCGGACCTGTGGGATTTCGCCTTCAACAAGCGCGTGCTGCTGGCCACCCCCACCAACCTAATCGCCATCGCGCGCACCGTCGACGCGGTATGGAAACAGGAGAAGCTCGCCACCGAGGCCCGCGAAATCGGCGCGTTGGGGAAGGAGATCTACGCGCGCATCCAGGTGATGGCGCATCATCTCGGGCGGATGAGCCGGTCGCTCGACGACACGGTCGAGAACTACAACAAGTTCGTCGGCAGCCTCGACAGCAACGTCCTCACCACCGCGAAGAAGCTCGAAGCGTACAAGATGGACGGCGGCGGCAAGCTGATCGAGACGCCCGCCGCGATCGAACGCACCGCCCGAGGCTCGGCCAAGCTCATCGCCGTAGGTGAAGCGGTCGATTAGCGGGTCGTTGTTCCGTCGGCGCCGTGTCGCCGCCCCAACACCTCATACGCCATCACCGCTGTCGCCACTGCCGCGTTGAGGCTGTCGGCCTTGCCCAGCATCGGGATCTTGACCAGCAGGTCGCAGGCGGCGGCGTAGTCGGCCGGCATGCCCTGCGCCTCGTTGCCGGTCAGCAGGAAGGTCGGCTCGACATAGGCCGCGCCGCGATAGTCGGCGTCAGTGTCGAGGCTCAGCCCGACCAGCTGCCCCGGTCCGGCGCGCAGCCACATCAAGAACGCCGGCCACTCCGCCCGCACGACAGGTACGGTGAACAGCGCGCCCATGCTCGCGCGCACCGCTTCGACGCTGAACGGATCGACGCACTCGCCGATCAGGATCAGTCCGCCGGCGCCGACCGCATCGGCCGTGCGCAGAATCGTGCCCAGATTGCCCGGATCGCGCAGCCGCTCGGCGACCAGCCAGATGCCGCTCGCGGTCCGGTCGAGCGCGTCGAGCGGCGTGTCCCACGTCTCGAACACGCCCACCACCGCCTGCGGGTTGTCCTTGCCCGACAGCTTGGAGAGGATATCGGGCGTCGTCTCGATCGCGTCGCCGCCCGCCGCCTCGACCGCGACGATAAGTTCGCCGACCAAGGGATGCGCGGCGCTCGCGAAGAACAGCTGCACCGGCAGCCGCCCGGTCTCGCGCGCCTCTGTCAGGATGCGCAGTCCTTCGGCCAGAAAGCGCCCCGACTCGCGGCGATACCGCTTGTCGCGCAGGTCGCGCACCTGTTTGATCAGGGGATTGGAGAACGCAGTGATGAGGCGAGGCATCTAATTTCCCTCCCGCTTGCGGGAGGGGCGAGGGGAGGGGCTGTCCGCACACGGTCCGCCCGACGTCCCAGGCCGACCCCCGACCCCTCCCGCAAGCGGGAGGGGAGGCGTGTCAGTCCTCGCCAAATTTCGCCTCGACCAGCGCCGCCATCGCCGCCACCGCCGCCTGCGCGCCATCGCCCTCGGCGCTGATCACGACGCTGTCGCCCATCGCCGCGCCCAGCATCATCAGGCCCATGATCGATGTTCCCGTCACCGTATCACCGCCCCCGAATCGCATCACCTGCACCTCGCACGGCTGCTGTCCGGCGAGCTGCACGAACTTGGCGGAAGCGCGCGCGTGCAGACCGCGACGATTGGTGACCGGCACCGTGCGCGAAACGCCCGTCACGCCGCCGCTTCGCCCAGTACCTCGGAGGCAACCGAGATATATTTGCGCCCCGCCTCGCGCGCCGCGGCGACTGCGTCGGCGACCTTCATCGCCTTGCGCGCGGAACCGAGCCGAATCAGCATCGGCAGGTTCATGCCCGCGATTACCTCCACATGTCCGCGCTGCATCAGCGAGATGGCGAGGTTGGACGGCGTGCCGCCGAACAGGTCGGTCAGCACGACCACGCCCGCGCCCGTGTCCACGCCGGCGATCGCGGAGGCGATATCCTCGCGGCGCTCCTCCATGTCATCCTCCGGACCGATCGCGACGGTCGCGATCTGCTCCTGCGGACCGACGACGTGGACCATCGCGGTGACGAACTCCTCCGCCAGCCGCCCGTGGGTCACCAGAACCAAGCCGATCATGTGCTCTAGATTTCTCTACCTTGTACCGGCCGGCCGGCGGTCTTCCAACGAGTCCTGCGGCGCGGCCTTCAGGTCGCGATGGGTCACCGTGGGCGAAAAGCCCCGCTCGCGCAACCACCGCCCCAGTCGGGCGGCGACATGGACCGATCGATGTCTCCCACCGGTACAGCCTATGCCCACGGTGACATAGGATTTGCCCTCCGCGCGATAGCGGGGAAGCAGCATCGCCACCAGCTCAGCGATGCGCTCGAAAGCCTCTTCGTAGGCGGGATCGGCCGCGACATAGGCGGCGACGTCGGCGTCCAGCCCCGTGCCGGGCCTGAGCGTCGGCACCCAGTGGGGGTTCTGCAGGAACCGCATGTCGAACACGAGGTCCGCGTTGCGCGGCAGCCCGCGCGCGAAGCCGAACGACGTCACCGACAGGACCGGCTCGTCCTCGCCCGCGGCAAAGCTCTGGCGCACCTGCCCCGCCAGATCGTGCGCGCTGATGTTGGTCGTGTCGATCAGCCGGTTGGCCCAGTCGCGCAAGGGAGCCAGCAGCTCGCGTTCACGCGCGATGCCGTCCGATGCTGGCCGATCGTCGGCGAGCGGATGGCGTCGCCGTGTTTCCGCATAGCGCCGCTCCAGTTCGGCGCCCGCGCAATCGAGAAACAGCGTGCCGACCTCCCGGCCCCGCCTGCTCAGATCGGACAAGCGCGCGATGATCCTGGCGGGGTCGAAATCACGTGTGGTGGTGCCCAGCCCCAATGCCAGCGGCCGCGCCGGCTCGTCACCCTCCGCCGGCGCGCTCAGCAGGCGATCGAGCAGTGGCAGCGGCAGATTGTCGACCACTTCCCATCCCAGATCCTCCAGCGTCCTCAGCACGGTAGACTTGCCGGCGCCGGACATGCCGGTGACGATCAGGATGCCCTTGTCCCTTGCAGCGCTCATGCGGGCGGCACCTCCGGCTGGCGCAACGCCCATTCGACCTTGAGCACGGTCGATGCGCGGAATGGGTCCAGCGTCACCTCACGGATGGCGATACCCGCAATGCGGCGCACGCGGCGTTCCGGCAGTCGCTGATCCTCCTCCGCCAGCCGGACCACCAGTGCCACCGGCGCGGCGTCCACGTGCGGCACGGTTACGATCCCAAGCCCCCGCACCTCGACCTGCCCGGCCATCCGTTCAGGCGACCTGGCGATCAGCCGCTGACCGTCGCGCGTGACAAGGGTGCGGTCGTCGCTCACCAGTGTCGCGCCGCGATCGATCAGACGCAGCGCCAGATCCGACTTGCCAGCCCCGGAGCGGCCCTCGATCACCACCGCCTCCCCGTCGATCGCGACGGTCGTGGCGTGCAGCGTATCGGAAGATGGCTCCGGCAAGCGGTTAATCCTCGATTGGCCGGTCGCGTGCGAGCGGCAGGCGGATGACGAAGCGCGAGCCGGCGAGCCGGTCTTCGCGCGATTCGACGGTGATCCTGCCCTGATGCCCTTCCACGATGGTGCGCGCAATCGCGAGGCCCAGGCCGGAATGTTGGCCGAACGCCTCCGTCGCGGGGCGGATCGACTGAAAGCGGAGGAACACGTCCTCGCGCGCCTCTTCCGGCACGCCGGGCCCCTCGTCCTCTACCCGCACCACCAACTCGCGACTCTCGCGCGTCACCGCCACGGTGATCAGCCCGCCATCGGGCGAAAAAGACAGCGCGTTGTCCAGCACATTCTCGAATACGCGCTCCAGCCGCGCGCCTTCGCCCAGCACCATGCATGGTCCACCCGCGCTGCGGTCGAAGCGCAGGCGAATGCCGCGCTCGACGCCGCGCTGGTCGCGCTGCCCAAGCAGTCCCTCCAGCAGTGCCGCGACATCGATCCGCTCGAAGGTTGCGCGACTCAGCTGCGCATCGAGCCGCGAGGCTTCCGAAATGTCGGTGATCAGCCGGTCGAGCCGGTGGACATCGTCATGGACGATCGCCAGCAGTCGCGCCTGCAGTTCTGGATCGGTGACGCGGCCCAGCCCATCCACCGCCGAGCGCAGAGAGGCGAGCGGGTTCTTCAGCTCATGCGTCACATCGGCCGCGAACGCCTCGGTCGCATCGATTCGCGCGCGCAGGGCCAGGCTCATGTCGGACAGCGCGCGGGCAAGGCTGCCGATCTCGTCGCGGCGGTCCGGCAGGCGCGGCACCACCACCTCGCGCGCGCGTCCCAACCGCACCCGCACCGCCGCGCGCGCCAACCGTCGCAAGGGGCGCACGATGGTGCGCGCCAGGAATAGCGACAGCAGCACGGACACCAGCGTCACCACCAGTAGGACGACGCCAAGGCGAAACCGCTCGACGCGCACGGTCTGCGTGATGTCGCGGGCGTTGACTGTGGTCAGCACGACGCCGTCGTCGCCGATCGGCGACGCGGCGGTGATGACGGGGGTGCGGTCGGGCGCGCGCCACACGGTCGCGGCGATGATCTTGCCCTCGCGCGCCGCCTTTGCGTCGGGCCACGCCGCGCCGTCGCGCCGCTCGCGATACAAAGGCGCCCGCGGCGCACCGACGACGGTGTCTATGGTGGCGTCCAGAAAGCGCGCAACGCCCTGGCCGGACGCATCCTTGTCGGGATCGGCGAGGACGAAGTTGCGTATGCCCAGCGAGCGGCTGTCCGCGGTCAGCGCACCGTCGGCGCGGTAGAGGCGGATGCGGACGCCCATCTCCTCGGCCAGCCGCGCCACCATCTCGTCACGGCGGCGGTTTCCCCCGGCCGTTATCGCGTCACCGATCAGCCGCGCCTCGCGCAACGCCTGCGCGACCCGTCCATCCAGGATGCGTGAGCGATAGGAATCGAGGTAGAAGAATCCGCCCGCGATCAGCAGCAGCACGAAAATGTTGACCGCCAGAATACGGCGCGTGAGCGAGATCTGCCCCGACCAGCGAAGCGCGAGGTCGCCCGTCTCGGCCGGGTCCTCAGTCGTCGGTAAATCTGTATCCGGCGCCATATAGTGTCTCGATGGCGTCGAAGCTGGGATCGACCTGCCGGAATTTGCGTCGCAGCCGCTTGATGTGGCTGTCGATGGTGCGGTCGTCGACATAGATGTCGTCCTGATACGCCGCATCCATCAGCTGATTGCGCGTCTTCACGATTCCGGGCCGTTGCGCCAGCGTCTCGAGGATCATGAATTCGGTGACGGTCAGCACCACCGGCTCGCCGGCCCAGGTGGTGCGGTGCCGTGCGGGGTCCATCAGCAGCCGCCCGCGCTCCAGCGGTTCGGTCGCGATCATCTCCCCGTCGCCGCTGGGCTGGGCGATCTCGGCGCGGCGCAGGATAGCGCGGATGCGCGCGAGCAGCAGCCGCTGGCTGAACGGCTTTGCGATATAATCGTCCGCACCCATTGCCAGGCCAAGCGCCTCGTCCAGCTCGTCGTCCTTGCTGGTCAGGAAGATCACCGGCACCTGGCTCTTCTCCCGCAGCCGGCGCAGCAGCTCCAGCCCGTCCATGCGCGGCATCTTGATGTCGAAGATGCACAGATCGGGCGGGTTTTCAGTGAGCGCCTTCAATGCCGTCTCGCCATCGGCATAGACGCGCGTCAGGAACCCTTCGGTCTGAAGGGCGATCGACACCGACGTCAGGATATTGCGGTCGTCGTCGACCAGGGCGATCGTGGCCGTCATCGCACCAGGGGTTAGGGCAATCCGTCGGGCCGCTCAACCAAGGTGATTTGACGCTGTCCGCAGGGCTGCGATAAGCGCACGCACAAAGGGCGCAGCGCCCCAAGCATTTGTCCGGAAGAGGATCACCGTTGAGCCAGCGTATTCCCGCCATCGATCTGGCGGCAGGCCTTCACACCACCATCAGCCCCGACGCGCGGGTTCACTGGAACCTGCATGCACCGCAGCTGGTGGAGGCCGCGATCGCACGGGGCGAGGGCCGCCTTGCCAAGGACGGACCGCTGGTGGTGGAGACGGGGCCGCATACGGGTCGCTCCGTGCGCGACCGCTTCATCGTCCGCGACGCGACCACGGAGGACACGGTCTGGTGGGGCAAGTCCAACCAGGCGATGGACGCAGGCGCGTTCGCTCGCCTGAGGCAGGACTTCCTGGCGGCGCTAGGCGAGAAGCAGGAGCTGTTCGTGCAGGACCTGTTCGGCGGGTCGCAGCCGAGCCACCGGGTCCGCGTCCGAGTCGTCAACGAACTCGCCTGGCACAACCTCTTCATCCGCAACATGCTCGTCCGGCCCGAAGAGGGCGAGCTCGCCGGCTTCGCACCCGAATACACGATCATCGATCTGCCCAGCTTCCGCGCCGATCCATCGCGTCACGGCTGCCGGGGCGAGACGGTGATTGCGGTGTCGTTCACCGACAAGCTGATCCTGATCGGCGGCACCCGCTATGGCGGCGAGATGAAGAAGTCGGTGTTCAGCCTGCTGAACTACCTGCTGCCGCCGACCGGCGTCATGCCCATGCATTGTTCGGCAAACATCGGGCCAAAAGGCGACACGGCGATCTTCTTCGGCCTGTCGGGGACCGGCAAGACGACGCTCAGCGCCGATGCCAGCCGCACGCTGATCGGCGACGACGAGCATGGCTGGTCGGACACCGCCGTCTTCAACTTCGAGGGCGGCTGCTACGCCAAGACCATCCGCCTGTCGGCCGAGGCGGAGCCGGAGATCTTCGCGACGACGAAGCGGTTCGGCACCGTGCTCGAGAATGTGGTGATGGACCCCACCACCCGCACGCTCGACCTGGACGATCCGACGCTCGCGGAGAACAGCCGTGCGGTCTATCCGATCAACTTCATTCCCAACGCATCGGCCGACAATCTCGGCCCCGTGCCGAAGAACATGATCTTCCTGACCGCGGACGCCTATGGCGTGATGCCGCCGATCGCAAAGCTGACGCCCGATCAGGCGATGTACCATTTCCTGTCCGGCTACACCGCGCGCGTCGCGGGAACGGAGATCGGCGTGGTCGAGCCGGACGCGACGTTCTCCACCTGCTTCGGCGCGCCGTTCATGCCTCGCCACCCGTCGGTCTACGGCAATCTGCTCAAGGAGCGTATCGCGGCCGGCGGCGTCGCCTGCTGGCTGGTCAATACCGGCTGGACCGGCGGCAAGTACGGCGTCGGCCATCGCATGCCGATCAAGGTCACGCGCGCGCTGCTCAACGCGGCGCTCGACGGCTCGCTCAATGATGCCGCGTTCCGTACCGACCCGAACTTCGGCTTCCAGGTGCCAGTCAACGTCGCAGGGGTGGACTCGTTGATCCTGAACCCGCGCGCGACATGGACCGACAAGGCCGCCTACGACACAACGGCGGCACAACTGGTCGACAGGTTCATCGAGAACTTCACGCAGTTCGAGAGCCAGGTGGACGAAGGTGTCCGCCGGGCCGCGCCAAGGGTGACGCGAGAAACGCAGCCCGCGTAACCTCACCCTCTCCCCCAAGCTGGAGAGGGACAGCTCGCGAAGGCGGCACGGTCAGGGCACGGCGTCGAGTCCAGGCGGCCGATCGCTCTGCACCATGACCCAAGGTCGTTGAATCTGCCTTTCGCGACGGAAGTCGGGCCCAGTCGGCCGCGTCGCGGACTGGACCCCGCCGTCCGCCGGGGAAGCGCCTGATCCAGGCTGGGTCACACTCTGGTGGGCCGTCGTGCCCTCACCCTGAGCGCTGCGCGGTCTGCCCCTCTCGCGCTTGCGGGAGAGGGAGGGGCTCCACGATCAGAACCGACCCCTCGACCGCGACCACGCGCATGGGCGTGCCCACCGTCACATCTGCGCCCCGCGCCAGCCACACCGAGTCGCCCAGCGTCACGCGGCCCTGCCCGTCGACGAACGGCTCGGCCACCTTGACGATCTGCCCCAGCAGCCGCTGCCCGCGATCGCTCAACAGCGCGTCCTCGGTGGCGGTGGGATAGTCGCGATACCAGCGCCGCCCGATCAGCACCGCGATCGCCGACCAGACCCCGAACGCACCGAGCTGCGCCGCCAGCGGCACGTCGGGCACCGCGAAGCAGATCGCCGCCGTCGCCACCGCCGCGATGGCGAGGAAGATCAGGAACACGCCCGGCGCGAGCAGCTCCGCGCCGCCAAATATCAGTGCCAGGATCAGCCACCCAAAGGCGGGGTCGACCTTATCCACGATCAGCGATCACGCTGCCGGCGATCCTTCGCCCGACGCACCGGCCAGGCTCTTGCGTTCTTCCTGCGTCACTCGAGGCACTGACGGAACAGCCTTGGAGGTCATCGGCACAGCCTCACCCAGCGCCTCCTTCGCCAATGCGCCGATGCCGCCCAGCGTACCCATCAGCTGCGTCGCCTCGACCGGGAACAGGATCGTCTTGGCATTGGGCGAGGTCGCGAACTTGCCGATCGCCTCGACATATTTCTGCGCGACGAAATAGTTGATCGCCTGAACCCCGCCGCGCTCGATCGCATCGGACACTGCGGTGGTGGCGCTCGCCTCCGCCTGCGCCGCGCGCTCGCGTGCCTCCGCGTCGCGAAAGGCGGACTCCTTGCGGCCCTCCGCCTCCAGGATGCGCGCCTGCTTCTGCCCTTCGGCGCGCAGGATTTCGGATGCGCGCGAGCCTTCCGCCTCCAGGATGTTGGCGCGCTTCTCGCGCTCAGCCTTCATCTGCCGGCCCATCGCGTTGACGATGTCGGCGGGCGGACGGATGTCCTTGATCTCGACGCGGGTGATCTTCACGCCCCAGGGATTGGTCGCGTGATCGACCACGCCCAGCAGCCGCGCATTGATCTCGTCGCGTTTGGACAGCGTCTCGTCGAGGTCCATCGACCCCATCACCGTGCGCAGGTTGGTGGTGGTGATCTGCTGCAACGCGACGAGCAGGTCGGACACCTCGTATGCGGCCTTGGCGGGGTCGAGCACCTGGAAAAACACGACGCCGTCGGTCGAGACCATCGCATTGTCGCGGGTGATGATCTCCTGCCCCGGGATGTCGATCACCTGTTCCATCATGTTCACCTTGCGGCCGACACGATAGAAAAAGGCGGGGTAGAAGTTGAAACCCGGCCGCGCGACGCTGGTGAACCGCCCGAAATGCTCGATCGTATATTGATAGCCCTGCCGGACGATCTTGATCGACGCGAACAGGTAGAACAGCACCAGCGTCAGCGCGAGTGCGGCTAAGGTCAGGCCCATCGAAACGTCACTCCCCCTGAGTTCGAACGAACATAGCAGGGCAGGGGCGACCGGCCTAGCCGCGCGCGGCGGATGCGGTTACATGGTCCGCCACTCCCGCGCAGGACTTAGGCACTTCATGGACATTCGGCTTGGCCTGACCTTCGACGACGTACTGCTCGTGCCTGCGGAGTCGGAGGTGTTGCCGAGCATGGCGGACACCCGCACCGAGCTGACGCGCGGCATCCGGCTCAACATCCCGATCCTGTCCTCGGCGATGGACACGGTGACGGAGGCCGACATGGCGATCGCGATGGCGCAGCTGGGCGGCATCGGCGTGCTCCACCGCAACCTGTCGGTGGACGAGCAGGTCGCCGCCGTGCGGCAGGTCAAGCGGTTCGAATCCGGCATGGTCGTCAATCCGATCACGATCGCGCCCGATGCCACGTTGGCGGACGCGCAGGCGTTGATGAAGAGCAACCGGATCAGCGGCATCCCGGTGGTGGAAGCGAACGGCCGACTGGTCGGCATCCTCACCAACCGCGACGTGCGCTTTGCCGAGAACCCGAAACAGCCGGTCGCCGAGCTGATGACGCACGACAACCTCGCTACGGTGTCGGTCGGCGTCGGGCAGGAGGAGGCGCGGCGCCTGCTCCACCAGCGTCGCATTGAAAAGCTGCTGGTGGTGGACGAGGCGTATCGTTGCGTCGGCCTGATCACCGTCAAGGACATGGAACGCGCGATCACCTACCCGAACGCCACCAAGGACGCCGCCGGCCGCCTTCGCGTCGCCGCCGCGACGACAGTCGGCGACAAGGGTTTCGAGCGTACGGAGGCGCTGGTCGATGCCGAGTGCGACCTGATCGTCATTGACACTGCTCATGGCCACAACCGCGACGTCGCGCGCGCGGTCGAGCGGGTGAAGCGGCTCTCCAATTCGGTGCAGGTCATGGCCGGCAATGTCGCCACCGCCGAGGCGACCCGCGCCCTGGCCGGCGCCGGCGCCGACGCGGTCAAGGTCGGCATCGGTCCGGGCTCGATCTGCACCACCCGTGTCGTCGCCGGCGTCGGCGTGCCGCAGCTGACCGCCGTGCTGGAATGCGCCGAGGCCGGACGCAAGCTGGGCGTGCCGGTGATCGCCGACGGCGGCATCCGCACCTCCGGCGACATCGCCAAGGCACTCGCGGCGGGCGCATCGAGCGTGATGATCGGCTCGCTGCTCGCCGGCACCGACGAGGCGCCCGGTGATACGTTCCTGTACCAGGGCCGTGCCTACAAATCCTATCGCGGCATGGGCTCGGTCGGCGCGATGGGGCGCGGCTCGGCGGACCGCTACTTCCAGGGCGACGTGCGCGATCAGATGAAGCTGGTTCCCGAAGGCATCGAAGGACAGGTGCCGTTCAAGGGGCCGGCGCGTGACGTCGTCCACCAGCTCGTCGGCGGGGTGAAGGCGGCAATGGGCTATACGGGCGCAGGCACGCTGGCCGAGCTGCGCGAACGCGCGCGGTTCGTGCAGATCACCGGCGCGGGGTTGATGGAGAGCCACGTCCATGACGTGACGATCACGCGGGAAGCACCGAACTATCCGACGCGCTAGCGTGGCGGTGCGGTACCAACCCTCTCCCGCCTGTGCGGGAGGTGAGGGCCTTCTTATGCTGCTCGCAAGAAGAAGACCCTCACCGCTGCGACTAAGCGTCTGCTACGCAGCCGCTAAGTCTCGCTCCTCTCCCGCAAAAGCGGGAGCGGGCAACAAAGGTCGCACATCCCCATGACACCCCCCGCCCGTACCCAGGCCGCGATCGAGCTCCTCGACGCCATCATCCTCTCCGCACGCGAAGGCGGGGCGGCGGCGGACACGCTGATCGCGCGCTATTTCGCGACGCGGCGCTACGCCGGCTCGAAGGACCGGCGCGCGGTGCGGGAGCTGATCTACGCTGCGATCCGCGCGTGCGGCGAGCGGCCGGCGAGCGGCCGAGCGGCCATGCTGGCGGTCGCCGCCAGCGACACGGACGTGCGTGCGACTTTCGACGGCTCCGCGCACGGACCCGCCCCCGTGGCTGCCGACGAGGTGCCCGCAAAGTGCGGCGTCGCCCCCGCCTGGTTGGTCCGGTCCTTGAAGGCGTCGGGTCTGGATCACGACGCCATCGGTGCGCTCGTCGACCGTGCGCCGCTCGACATCCGCGTCAACCGGCTGATGGGCTCGCCGGAAGACGTGATGACGCAGCTTGGTGCGGGAGAGGCGATTGCCGGACTGCCCGACGCGGTCCGTCTCCAAGCCGGCACCAATGTCGCGTCGCTCGGCGGGCTGGTCGAAGTTCAGGACGCGGGCAGTCAGATCGTCGCACTGGCCGCGCGCGCCGCGCCGGGAACGCGGGTCGTCGATCTGTGCGCAGGTGGCGGCGGCAAGACGCTGGCGCTCGCCGCAGCGATGGCCAACGAGGGTGTCATCCTCGCAACCGATACCGATCGCGGCCGGTTGTCGCGGCTCGGTCCGCGCGCCGACCGGGCTGGGGTCATGATCGTCCAGACCCGCCTGCTCGATCCGGGGCAGGAGGCGATGGCGCTCGAGGACTGGATGGGCACCGCCGATGTGGTGCTGGTCGACGCGCCATGTTCGGGCACCGGCACCTGGCGTCGCAATCCCGAGGCACGCTGGCGACTGACCCCCACCCGCATCGAACGGCTGATCGAGACCCAGCGCGGCATCCTTGCGGTGGCGGCGAAGCTGGTGCGCCCGGGCGGGGCGCTCGTCTACATCGTCTGCTCGCTCCTCGATGGCGAAGGCGTCGAGCAGGTCACGGCGTTCTTGAAAGGCCGTCCGGGCTGGACGGCGGATCGCCTGTCGCTGCCGGCCGGCCGGCCGCATGGCGCGGGCGTGCGCCTCGATCCCGCAAGCGACGCCACCGACGGCTTTTTTGTCGCGCGCCTGCTTGCCCCATGCTAGCGATGCGGGTGTGGGATCTCGCCTGGAGTTGATGATGCGTTCCTTGCCGCTCGTGGTAGCCGCCGGTCTGGCGCTGGTGTCGATCTCCACCTCGCTGCAAGGCCAGCGCGCCGTGTCACCGGTGGATACGCGCTCGCTGCAGTTGCTGGCCGATGGTCGCGCGGCGCGCGCGGCGGGCAACATGGACGCAGCCGTCGACGCGTTCGAGACCGCGGTGGCGGTCGATCCGCGCAATCGTGCCGCTTTCGTGGCGCTGGCCGATGCCGCCGAGGCGCGCGGCCTGCCCGGCAAGGCGATCCGCCTCTATCGCGAGGCGCTGCTGCTCGAACCAAACGATGTCGCCGCGCTGGCCGGGCAGGGCGAGGCGCTGGTCGCCAAGGGCGCGGTCAAACGCGCCCGCGAAAACCTCGCGCGCATTCGCACCATCTGCAAGAAGGGCTGCGGCGAGGCGACGCAACTCGCCGCCGTGATCGCGAAGGGTCCGCCGATCACCACCGCGCAGGCGGTCACGCCGCCGGCGAACCGCCCGTAAGCCGGGCGAGCGCTACCCACTCCTCGATCGTCACCGTCTCCGCCCGCCGCGAAACGTCGATGCCGAGCACTTCCGCCGCCGCGAGTGCGCCCGGCACGCCCTTCAGGCTCTGCCGAAGCATCTTGCGCCGCTGACCGAACGCCGCGGCGGTCAACCGTTCCAGATCGCGCACGGCGACGCCCGCCGGTGCCTCGACGGGCTCGATATGCACCACCGCCGACATCACCTTGGGCGGCGGCGTAAAGGCGGAGCGATGCACCGGCATCGCGATCCGCGCCGTCGAGCGCCACTGCGCCAGCACCGCCAGCCGCCCGAAGGCATCGTCTCCGGCCTTGGCGACGATGCGCTCGGCTACCTCCCGCTGGAACATCAGCGTCGCCGACGCCCACCAGGGCCGCCAGTCGGTGGTCAGCCAGCCGACCAGCAAGGCGGTGCCGATATTGTAGGGCAGGTTGGCGACAATGTGCGGCTTGCCCTCGAACTGCGCCGGAAGGTCGACGGCGAGCGCGTCGCCCTCGATCACCACAAGGCGGCCGGGATAGACACTGCCCAGCTCGGCGAGCGCGGGCATGCAACGTCGGTCGCGCTCCACCGCCGTCACGCGCGCCCCGGCGGCGAGCAGCGCGCGCGTCAGCCCGCCGGGGCCAGGCCCGACTTCCAGCACCTCGGCATCGGTCAGCTCGCCCGGCACGGCGGCGATGCGCGCGAGCAGCTGGCCGTCGAACAGGAAGTTCTGGCCCAGCGCCTTGCTCGCCTGCAGCCCGTGGCGCGCGACCACGTCACGCAGCGGCGGCAGCGTCACGATGCCCGCCGTGCGGCCGCCTCGCCCGCCATGCGGATCGCGGCGATCATCGCGCCGGGTTCGGCCAAGTCCTTGCCGGCGATATCGAACGCGGTGCCGTGATCGGGCGATGTCCTGACGATCGGCAGTCCCAGCGTGATGTTGACCCCCTCGTCGAAATGCAGCGTCTTGAGCGGGATCAGCGCCTGGTCGTGATACGGGCACAGCACCGCGTCATAGCCGGCGCGCGCGCGGGGCTGGAACAGCGTGTCCGCCGCCCATGGCCCGGTCACATCGATGCCCTCGGCGCGCAGGGCGGCGATCGCGGGGGCGATCACCTCGATCTCCTCGCGCCCGATCGAGCCGCCTTCGCCCGCATGCGGGTTCAGCCCCGCCACCGCCAGCCGCGGCGCTGCGATCCCGAAGTCCTGCCGCAACCCTTCCGCAGTCGTGCGTGCCTTGCCGACGATCAGCGCGATCGTGAGCAATCGCGACACATCCGCGAGCGGCACATGCACCGTCATCGGGACGACTCGAAGACCCGGCCCCGCGAGCATCATCACCGCGTCGCCCGCCGCCCGCCCGCAACGGTCGGCGACGAACTCCGTCTGCCCGGGATGAGTGAAGCCGACGCGATAGAGCTGCGCCTTGGACACCGGCCCGGTCACCAGCGCCGCCGCCGAGCCGTCGCGCACCAGCCGCGTGGCCAGCTCCAGCGCATCGAGCGCCGCGCGCGCGCCCGTGTCCGTCGGCTGCCCCGGCGTCACGGGCCCGGCAGGGGAACAGGCCAGCACGGGCAGAGCGGAGCCGAACGCCTCGACCCCCGCCTCGATGGTCGCCGCTACGACGATCGGCCCGCGCCACGCTGCGCGGATCGCGTCCGCGTCACCCACGACGACAAAGGGCGGCAGATCGCCCGCCGCCCATGCCTTGCCGATGATCTCCGGCCCGATGCCCGCCGGGTCGCCCATCGAGACGGCCAGCGGGAGCATCCGGTCAGCGATAATCGACCACCGCATCGCGCCGCAGGTCGCGCAGCTTCTGTTGCGCGCGCAGGTTGACCCGGGTCTGTTCCAGCTGGTTCTGCACCTGATCGGCACGCGGCAGATCGGCGCCGCGCACATCGTCGCGGCCGCACAGTACCAGCGAGCGAACGCCCTCGACCGGCGAGCCGAATGGCGGCGTCGCCTGGCCGATCTGCAGTTTCAGGATGATCTCCTGCAACGGCGCGGGCAGCTGGCGAACCTGGATCGAGTCGTTGTCGACCACCTCCGCACCCAGCGCTGCCCCCACCCGGTCGGCGGTGCCGCACCCCTGCAGCGTTCTCAGCCCGTTGGCGAACGCGGCCGCCCGCGCCGTCGCATCGGCCTGCGTCGTGTTGGGGGGGAAGCGCAAGGTCAGCTGCTTCAGGCTCAGCTTCGCATCGCGCGGATCGGCGGTCAGTACCTGACGCTTGTCCGTGAGGTACAGGATGGAGAACCCGCCCGAGTTGGGGATCGGACCCGCGACCTGTCCGATCTGCATCTCCGAGGCCGCCTGGGCCAGTTCGGGGGGCAGCACCGCGCCGCGTACCCAGCCCAGGTCCCCGCCCTTACCCTTGAGCGACGTCTCGGTGTACTGGTTGGCGAGCACCTCGAAGGGCTGCGTGCCCTTGGCCAGATCGGCGATGATCTCGCGCGCCTTGCCGAACACGCGCTGCTCGTTGGCTGAGTCCGCCTTGAGGAATATCTCCTTGACGTTGAACTCCTGCGTTCCCTGCGCCGCTTTCAGACGATCCAGGATGCCCTTGACCTCCTGGTCGCCGACATTGACGAACGGCTCCACCCGGCGGCGCAGATAACGCTGCCAGGCCAGCTCGGCCTCGATCTCGCGCTTCAGCGAACGGTCCGACGAGCCGGCCGCCGCGAGGATCGCCGGCAGCTTGTCCGCCGTCGTCTTGAAGCTCGCCTGCGCGGTGCGCGCAAAGGCCTGCGTCACCTCGGCGGGCGTGACGGTGATATCGGCGGTCTTCGCCTCCTGCACCTGCAACGTCTCGTCGATCAGTTGGCGCAGGATCTGCAATCGCAACCGGTCGCGTTCCTCACCCGGAATTCGGCCGACGGGTACGTTGTTGTACAGCGCGATCAGCGCCATCCGGTGGTCGACGTCGGTGCCCGTGATGACGGTGTTGTTGACGATCGCGGTCGGCTTGCGGACATTCGGGTCCACCTTGCCGAAGATCTGCAGGTTGGCGGGGATATCCAGGCCCGTTTCCGGCACGGTCGTGTCGCGCACGGTCTGGGCCGGAATCGCGGAGGCGCCGGCCGTCGCCAGCATCAGCGCCGCCGCACTCATCAGACCGGCGGTCTTGTTCTTTGAACCAAAGCTAATCACCTGCCATCCACTCCCAGCGCGCGCATCGTGCGACGACGGCCGCGACTGCCCAACTCACCCTGAACGCGCGCTTAGCGACCGAGGTTGGTGAATGCCAGTGACAACAGGAAGCTGTTGCCCCGCCGCGCGTCGCCCGTATCCTGGTAGTCACGGCGCCAGGTCAACCCGAAGCGCAGGCAGTCGTCCTCATACTGCACGCCCAGGCGATGCCGCACGGGTTCGAACCCGTCCGCGAGGCTCAGCGGGTCTTCGCGTCGATTGGTCAGATCGACGACCCCGGATGCAAAGGCCGACCAGAAACGCTTGATCTGTATCCTGCCTGCGACGCGCAGCTCCTCGCGGTCCTGTAAATCCTCGATCGCGGGGAAAATATTCCGATCCAGCCGAAGGTAGCCGATCAGGGCATAGTTCTGCTGCGACCCGACCGTCGCGTCGACCTCGTTGCGGCGGAAGGCAAAGTCGTCCTTGTCGATCCGATAGCGGTGCGTGAAGGATACGAGGTCGCGCACCCGTATCTCCGTCCGCCCGGTGATGTCGGACAGGCGATCCGACAGCCCGGTGCCGTCGGGCAAAATCGACGCGCGGCGGGTCAGGCGATAGCTTTGCCCGGCGACGGCATTGATCCGCAGCCCCGGGCGGTCGAACGCCCATTCCGCACCGTAAGTCACCCGCGTCGTGTCCTCGAACCGATCATAGCCGGGGAAGCGGTTGAGCGCGAACAGGTTGGCGTCGTCCAGATCGACCGCGCGCGAATCCTCGTTGGGCAGCGTCAAATTGGCGATGCGCGGCGACGCGACGACCTGCAGGCGAGGGGTCAGCCGTTGCGTCCCACCACCGAACGCGCCGATCAGCGGCCAGCGCAGGTCCGCCGCCACCGCGCCGATCGCGCGGGTGCGGAACCCTTCGACCCCACGATAGCTCGCGATCGCAGTCGTCAGCGTATCCTTGGTGTTGTAGGCATCGGCACGCGCGAACCCGGTCAGCACCAGTTCCTGGCCACCGCCGGTCAGCAGCCGTCGGTCCCAGCGCGCGCTCGCGAACGCGCGCTGCGTGTCCTGTCCGTCGGTGCGGGTCAGCGCCAGGCTGTTGAGCTGCACCTCCAGCCGACCGCCGCCCAGACCGTTGAAGCGTCGGCGATAATCGATTTCCGGCAATGCGATCGGCTGCAGACCCTGGTTGTCGGCGACGCGCAGCGTCTGCACCGACCAGCCGGTCAGCGCGAAATAGCTGTCCGCATCGATCCGCTCCAGCGAGGCGGTCGATCGCAGCCGATCGTCGCGGGAGATGTCGTACCGGCGCAGAAAGGTGCGATCGGTCGTGCGCCGCAGCGAGCCGCTCGCCGACCAGTTCGGCGACAACTGATAGCGCGCGACCGCGTCCAGATAGCCGCGGAACGCCATTTCCGTAGGGGTATTGGCGGCGGTCGACAGGTCGTCGCTGCGCCGGCTGGCGGTGGCATAGCCGGTGACGCGGAACGCGCCCGTCTGCCCCAACGCGTCATACTGCAGCTGCATCATCGGCAGCACCGCGGTGAACAGATGCGGGGTGATCGTCAGCCCGCGATTGGGAGCGAGCGCCAGATAATAGGGGAGGGCGACCTCCAGCCCGTTGACCGTCTTGTACCGGATGTCGGGGGCCAGCAGCCCACTGTCGCTGCGATTGCCGACGGGGGCGGAAAATCGCGGCAGGGGAATGGTGGGCAGCCCGAAGAGGTGGAAACGGCCACCGGTGAAATAGATGCGCTCACGCTCGGGGCGGTAGGTTATGCGCACCGCCGTGATCTTCCACGACGGTTCCTTGGGGCAGTTCGCGGCGTTCACGACCGCGCACGGCGTATAGGCGGCGCTGTTCAGATTGACCGTGCCGTCCGCCTCGCGGGTGCCGCGCGCCGCCGCCATCCGTCCGCCGCGTTCCAGCACGACCAGCATGTTCTCGACCGCCCCATCGCGAAGGCTGTCGGTCAACTCGATCGAGTCACCATAGGCGATGTCGCCCTGCGGGTTGGTGACGGCGATGTTGCCGGTGGCGACGACCTTGCCGGTCTTGCGATCCCACACCACCCTGTCGGCGCGCAGGCGATTGCCCTCCCGCGACATCCGCACCTCGCCTAGCGCGGTGACCTGATCGGCGTTCGTGTCATATTCCAGCGTATCGGAAGCGAATTGCACCTGCTGCGGATCGGCAGGCGCGGGTTCTGCTGGTCTGGCGTCGGCAGCCGCCGAATCGGCGGGGAGTGGTGGCGCAACGAGCCGGTCCTGCAAATCCTGAGCCGCTCCCGGCGCGGCGAGGCACAGGGCGATGGCGGCCGAACTCGCCGAAAGAAGGTGACGCAACACGAGTGAACCCGACCCCTTCGACGCCAACGCTCAATCGCCTATCGCAGCGTCGGTCCCACCGCAATCGCGCGCTTGCCTAAGCGTCGGGCCGGACTAGAGGAATGGTGTCAACGACGTTCTTCGAGGCATCTCTACATGCAAGTCACTTTCGCGCCCGCCGCCGACCACGCGGCGATCCTTGTCATGCCTGTCGAAACGGATGGGCTCGCGCGGCTTGATCTGGGCGACGCGCGATCGCTTGCGGACGCGGCCGCGCAGGCCGCCCGCTTCACGGGCGAGGCAGGGACGATGGTCGACCTGTTCGTGCCGGGCGAGCCGGTGCGCCATCGTATCCTGCTCGGCGTCGGTGCCGGAGACGAAGCCGGTTGGGCCAAGGCGGGCGGCGCGCTGACGGCGCGGCTGCTGACCTCCGGCGCAACCGAGGCGACAGTCGATCTTTCCGCCACGTCCGCAACGCCGGCCGCCGTGGCCCGATTCGCCGGGGCGGCGGGGCAGCGCGCATGGCGGCACGATGTTTACCGCACCAGGCTGCCCGAGAACCAGAAGCCCAGCCTCGCCACGCTGACCATCGTCGGCGCGCCGAACGGGACCGACGCGGCATGGCTGGCGCAGTCGGCGGTGACCGACGGCATGGCGCTGACCCGCCAGCTCGTGTCGGAGCCGCCGAACATCCTCTACCCCGAAAGCTTCGTCGAACAGGTGACCTCGTCGGTGGAGGGTCTCGGCCTCGAGGTGACGGTACTCGACACGGCGGCGATGACCGAACTCGGCATGGGCGCCTTGCTGGGCGTGGCGCAGGGATCGTCGCGGCCGGGCAGGCTGCTGGCGCTGACATGGAACGGGGCGGGTGACGGCACCCCCGCCGTGGCACTGGTCGGCAAGGGCGTGACCTTCGATACCGGCGGCATCTCCATCAAGCCGGCGGCCGGCATGGAGGACATGAAATGGGACATGGGCGGCGCCGGCGCGGTGGCGGGCGCGATGAAGGCGCTCGCCTCCCGCAAGGCCAAAGCGAACGTCATCGGCGTGATGGGGCTGGTCGAGAACATGCCCGACGGCAACGCCACCCGGCCGGGTGACATCCTGACTTCCATGTCGGGTCAGACCATCGAGGTGCTCAACACCGACGCCGAGGGCCGGCTGGTGCTCGCCGACGCGGTCACCTGGGTGCAGCGCACGCATGGCGTCAAGACGATCGTCGATCTGGCGACGCTGACGGGGGCCATGATCGTCGCGCTCGGCAACGAACATGGCGGGCTATTCTCTAACGATGACGATCTCGCCGCCCAACTGACCGCCGCCGGCCTGGCGACCGACGACAAGCTGTGGCGCTTTCCGCTGTCGCCCGTTTACGACAAGATGATCGACAGCCCGATCGCGGACATGAAGAACATCGGCGGCAAGGGTGCAGGCTCGATCACCGCCGCGCAGTTCATCCAGCGGTTCGTCGAGGAGGGGGTGAAATGGGCCCACCTCGACATCGCCGGGATGGTGTGGAGCGACAAGCCCGGCGTCCACCACGACAAGGGCGCAACCGGCTACGGCGTCCGCCTCCTCGACCGCTTCGTGCGCGACAATTTCGAGGTGGAAGGGGCCGCCTGACGCTTTTTCTGCCTTCCCCGGCTTCCGCCGGGGAAGGGAAGAAGGCTTAGAGGCAGCAGGCCCTACGTGTGACCTTGCGGGAGGGAGGAGAAATGCAGGTCGACTTCTACCACCTCACCCGCCAGCCGCTCGACCGCGTCCTGCCCCAGATCGCGGAGAAGGTCCTCGCCGCCGGCAACCGCCTGCTGATCGTGGTCGCGGACGACGACGAGCGCGCCCGCCTCGACAAGCACCTGTGGAGCTATGCACCCGACAGCTTCCTGCCGCACGGCTGCGCAGGCGGCGCGAACGACACTGACCAGCCCGTCCTGCTCGCCCCCGACATCGACGCAGCCAACGGCGCGAGGCACATCGCGCTCGCCGACGGCATCTGGCGCCCCGACGCGCTCGACTTTGACAGGGCCTTCCACTTCTTCGACGAGGAGCGCATCCGGGACGCGCGCGCCGCGTGGAAGCTGCTCGTCGGCCGCGACGAGGTCGAGCCGCGCTACTGGAAGCAGAACGACGCCGGCCGGTGGGAGCAGGCGGCCTAGTTGCCATCGCAGGGTCGCGCGACTAGGGCGGCGCGCATCCCCACCTCGCCATTCAGGAGCACGTGACCGTCATGGCCGCGACCCGTACCTTTTCGATCATCAAGCCCGATGCCACCCGCCGCAACCTGACCGGCGCGGTCACCAAGATGCTGGAGGATGCCGGCCTGCGGGTCGTCGCGTCCAAGCGCATCCAGATGACGCGCGAGCAGGCGGAGGGCTTCTACGCCGTCCACCGCGAGCGGCCGTTCTTCGGCGAGCTGGTCAGCTTCATGATTTCCGGCCCCGTCGTCGTACAGGTGCTCGAGGGCGAGAACGCGATGCAGCGCAACCGCGACGTGATGGGCGCGACCAACCCCGCCAACGCCGAACCCGGCACGATCCGCAAGGAACTGGCGGAGTCGATCGAGGCCAACAGCGTCCACGGCTCCGACTCCGACGAGAACGCCGCGACCGAGATCGCCTATTTCTTCAAGCCCGAAGAGATCGTCGGCTGAACTGGACCGTCCGCCGGGCGCGCGCTGACGACGGGGCCGCGCTCGCGCTGGTCGCCGGCGCGAGCCTGCTGGAGACGTTCCACGCGATCATCCCCGCCGCCGATCTGGTGGCGCATGCGACCGGCAAGAGCAGCCCAGCCGCGTTCGCCGGCTGGACCGCCGACGCGGGCTCAGCTGTGTTCTACGCCGGCGCGGACGGCACCGACGCGCCGGTCGGCTATGCCGTGCTCTGCCCGCCGGATTTTCCGCGCGAAATGCTCCGCGACGGCGACATCGAGCTGCGCCGCATCTACACGCTCGCCGCCGCGCACGGCACCGGCCTCGGCCCGGCGCTGATGAGCGCCGTCCTGAAGGAGGCGCGGGGCAGGGGCCATGCCCGCCTGCTGCTCGGCGTCCACCCGGACAATGCGCGCGCGCGCCGCTTCTACGAGCGTACCGGTTTCCATGTCATCGGGAAGCGGACGTTCAGCGTCGGCGCGTCGCGCTTCACCGACCCGATCTACGCGCTCGATCTCTAACGCTTCGGCACTTTCCACAACGCATCCAGCCGCGCCTGCGACCCGCCACGTTCGCGCAGCACCAGCCCGGTCAGGTCGAGCGAACGGCCCTGCAGCATGCCGCCACCCTTGGTCCGCCACGCGACATCGTAGATCGCGCGGTCACTGCGCTTCACATCGGCATCCCACCAATATGCCGTCACCAGCACCGGCAGTCTTCCCTCGGCATCGTCGCGGCCGCCGTCGGTCGCCTTGAGCAGCACGTCCTTGAACCAATCCTTGTCGATGCGCGGCTGCGGCACGGCCGTGCGCGCGGCGACACCGAGACCGGCGGGAAAAGCGACGTCGATCGTCTCGATCTTATGGCTCGCATCGGACAGCGTGAGCGCATCGCCACCGCCCGCCACCACGCCCTCCAGCCGCACGACGCGCGAGACCCTGGCCTCCTTCGCCGCCGCCGCCGTCCGCTCCGCCGCCGCCTCGCGCCGGTCGGACCAGCTGAGGTAAAGCCCGATCGCGCCGATCAGCACGCTCGCGACCGCAACGAATTCCGCCAGCGTCAGCCACCGCCGCTTGCGCGTGCGCTCTTCCTTGGTCTCGCTCACCGTCCACCCGCCTCCAGCAACCGTCTGGGTGCGACCAGCTCCCAGCTCTGCGCCACCCGGTCGCCGACCCGGTCCCAGTCCGCGTCCGGCCCGACCCGCATCGCGACCCAGCCGGACGGGCCCAGATAGGGCGGGGAATAGTAGAAGTCCGGATCATGCTCGATCAGCTGCGCCTGCTCCTCGCGCCCGCCCGTCTTGACCACCACCGCTGTCTCGCCGTCGCCATGCACATCGTGCCAGAAATAGGCGAAGAACCGCCCCTTGGTGATGAAGAACCCCGGCGAGCCATGCGACGAACGCTCCGCCGCCTCGGGCAGCTTGAGCGCGATGGCGCGAAGGCGCTCCAGATCGGCGTCGGGATTGGGGCTCATCGCGTCACGAACTCCGCCAGGACCCTGGGGTACAGCCGATGTTCCTCCACCAGCACGCGCGCGGCAAGCGTGTCCGGCGTATCGCCCGCCAGCACCGGCAGGCGCGCCTGCCCAAGCACCGCACCGCCGTCGAGCTCCTCCGTGACGAGATGCACCGAACACCCCGCCTCCGCATCGCCCGCCGCCAGCGCCCGCGCGTGGGTGTCGAGGCCCTTGTAGAGCGGCAGCAGCGAAGGGTGAATATTGAGGATGCGCCCGCGCCACCGCGCGACGAACCCGTCAGACAGCAGCCGCATGTAGCCGGCGAGCGCGATCATCCCCACGCCCGCTTCGCGCAGGGCGGCGTCGAGCTGCTCCTCATACGCCGGCTTGCCGATCCCCTTCGGCGACAAGGCCCAGGTCGCCAGACCCCGTTCGCGCGCCCAGCCGATCCCCGGCGCGTCGGGTTTGTCGGACGCGACCAGGGCTATGTCGTAAGCCTGGAAGGCTTCTGCTCCGGCCACCAGCGCCTGCATGTTCGACCCACGCCCGGAGATCAGGATACCGACCCTCAACCCAATCCCCTCCCCGGTGGAAGCCGGGCCCCAGTCGGCCGCGCCGGCGAGACCGTACCAAGATTCGCGACCAGTCGCCTGGGCCGGGCCCCGGCTTCCGCCGGGGAAGAGCGAGTATCGGTGATACGCAAGTCACGCATGGTGAGTAGCGCTCCACCCCTCCCGCGAACTCCACGTCTCCGCCGAGCCCTGCACCGTGCACCCGCGCTCGCCCGCCTCGACGGCACCGATCGCGAACACCGTCTCACCAACCGCGGTCAGCGCCGCCGTCACCGACTCCGCGTCGTCAGCCGCGACTACCACGACCATACCCACGCCAGTATTGAACGTCCGCGCCATCTCCGCCGGCTCGATCGCGCCTTGTGCCTGCAGCCACGCCATCAGCCGCGGCAGTTCCCACCGGTCCGCATCGACGACCGCATGGCACCCCACCGGCAGCACGCGCGGCACATTCTCCAGCAGCCCGCCGCCGGTGATGTGCGCCAGCCCCTTGATCAATCCCGCGCGCAACGACGGCAGCAGCGACGCGACATAGATCCGCGTCGGCGTCATCAACGTGTCGATCAACAGCCGGTCGGCGTCGAACAGCGCCGGCCGATCCAGCCGCCAGCCCTTGTCCGCCGCCAGCCTGCGGACCAGCGAGAAGCCGTTGGAATGAACCCCCGTCGATGCCAGCCCGAGCAGCACGTCGCCCGGCGCGATGCCCTCGCCGGTGAGCAGCTGCCCGCGCTCAACCGCGCCGACCGCGAACCCGGCGAGGTCATAATCGCCGGCCGCGTACATGCCCGGCATCTCCGCGGTCTCGCCACCGATCAACGCGCAACCCGCCTGCTTGCAACCCTCGGCGATCGACGCGACCACGCGCTCGGCGATCACCGGGTCGAGCGTGCCGCAGGCGAAATAATCGAGAAAGAACAGCGGCTCCGCGCCCTGCACCAGCAGGTCGTTGACGCACATCGCGACCAGATCCACGCCGACGCCGTCGTGGCGGTCCCACTCGATCGCCAGCTTCAGCTTGGTGCCGACGCCGTCGTTCGCCGCCACCAGCAGCGGGTCGATGAACCCGGCCGCCTTCGGGTCGAACACGCCGCCGAACCCGCCCAGCTCCGCGTCGGCCCCCGGCCGCCGCGTCGCGCGTGCAAGCGGGGCGATGGCGCGCACCAGCGCATTGCCGGCCGCGATCGAGACGCCGGCATCGGCATAGGAGTAGGGGGCCTTGCGGCGGTCGTCGCTCATGAGCGTTCGCTAATCGGAAAGCAGGGTCAAAGGAACTCCGTTCGTGTCGAGCGCGGTCAGGACACGTGGATGTTGGGGGCAATGTCCCTCGACTTCGCCCGGGACGAACGGCATGGGAGCCACAATGCGTACCCGCGTTTCAGTTGCCCTGTTGGCGAGCGCCGCGTTTGCGGTTGCCGGCATCGCCGTGCAGGTGCGCGCCCAGATCGAGGGCAGCGATCGCGGCGTCGTCCCCGTCGCCAGCACCTCGTCCTACGAAGTCAGCGGCGTGCTGGTCGACGTCGCGGCCAAGACTCCGGACGAAGCCCGCTACGGCGGCTGGCGTATCGCGCAGCGCAAGGCATGGACGCAGCTGTCGAAGCGGCTTGGCGGCGGCGGCGCGGCGGTGGGCGACGGCACGCTCGACCAGCTCGTGTCCGGCATCGTCGTCGAGCACGAACAGATCGGCCCGACCCGCTACATCGCCCGGCTGGGCGTACTGTTCAATCGCGCCCGCACCGCGTCGCTGCTCGGCATCGTCGATCAGGCCGCGCGCTCCGCGCCCATGCTCGTCATCCCGGTCGAACATTCCGGCGGCGTCGCGGGCGTTTTCGAACGGCGCACGGAGTGGCAGGCGGCGTGGGCGCGCTATCGGACCGGCAACAGCGCGATCGACTATGTCCGCGTCGCTGGCACCGGCCCCGATTCGCTGCTGCTCAATTACGGCCAGACGCAGCGGCGCGGGCGCGCATGGTGGCGGACGCTGATCGACCAATATGGCGCGCGCGATGTGCTGGTGCCGTCGGTGCGCCTGTCGCGGCAATGGCCCGGCGGCCCCGTGATCGGCGTTTTCCAGGCCCGCCATGGTCCCGATGGCGAGCTGCTGGGCGGTTTCTCGCTGCGCGTCGGCTCGACGGACGGGTTGCCGCAGTTGCTGGACGCCGGCGTCAAGCGGCTCGACGAGCTGTACAGTCGCGCGCTCTCCACCGGCATGCTCGCGACCGATCCCGCGCTTTCGCCGCCACCGCAGCCGGTGGTGGAAACGCCCCCGGAGGTCGGCGAAGTCGTAGAGGACATCGCCACGGCTCAGGCGACGCCAACCACGACACAGGGGATCGTCGTCAACGTCCAGTATGATTCGCTGAACGCCTCGTCGGTCGCCAACACCGAATCGGCATTGCGCGGCATCGCCGGGGTCCGCTCGGCGGGGACGACCAGTCTTGCGCTGGGCGGCGTGTCGGTGATGCGCGTCAGCTATGATGGCGATCCCGCCGCGCTGCGCGCCGCGCTGGAGGCGCGCGGCTATCAGGTGATCGGTAGCGGCACGACGCTGCGCATCCGCCGCGCGCCACAGCTGCTGCCGCCGGACATCCCGGAGGATGCGGCGCCGGTGGGCGGGTGAGCGGGCCGATCGACCCCCCGCGATGAGCGGCCCGATAGACCCGTCGCGATGAGCGGCCAGATCGCGCTTCCGCTCGGCTGGCCGCCGCGGCCGCGCGACGATGCGTTCCTGGTCACCCCGTCGAACGCACGCGCCGCCCACCTGCTGGAACATTGGGGCGCATGGCCGGTGATGACCGCGCTGCTCGTCGGCCCGCGCAAGTCCGGCCGCAGCCTGCTCGCCCGGCTGTTCGCGGCCAAAAGCGGCGGGTCGGTGATCGATGATGCCGATCGCGCGCCGGAGGAGCATCTGTTCCATGCCTGGAACCGCGCGCAGACCGCGCGCCGTCCGCTGGTGATCGTCGCCGACGCCCCGCCGCCAGCGTGGGAGATCGCGCTCCCCGACCTGCGCTCGCGTCTCGCCGCCGGCATCGTCGCGACGATCGAGGCGCCCGACGACCAGCTCGTGCGCGCGCTGCTCGCGCAACAGTTCGAGCGGCGCAACCTCGATGCCCGGCCCGAGCTCGTCGACTGGCTGGCGCAGCGCCTGGAGCGCAGCCACGTCGCCGTGCTCCGCGCGATCGACGCGCTCGATCAGGAGGTGCTGGAGACGCGAAAACGTCTAACGGTGCCGCTAGCCAGAACGACCCTCACCGCCGCCGGGCTGATCAGCCCGCCATCGGAGTCTGCATGACCCGCCCCGCCACGCTCGCCCGCCTCACCGAACCCGGCGAAGAGGCGTTCGCCCGGCACGGCGGCGACCGCTATTTCAATCGCGAACTGAGCTGGCTGGCGTTCAACCGCCGCGTGCTGGAGGAGGCGTGCAACACCCAGCACCCGCTGCTGGAGCGGCTGCGCTTCCTGTCCATCTCCGGGTCCAATCTGGACGAGTTCTTTATGGTCCGCGTCGCCGGGCTGAAGGGTCAGCAACTGCAGGGGGTGGACCACCGCTCCGCCGACGGCCTCACCGTCGGCCAGCAGCTCGCCGCCATCACGGCGGAGGCGAACCGGCTGGCGGCCTCGCAGCAGCGCGTCTGGGGCGACCTGCGCACCGATCTCGATTCGGTCGGATTGCTGGTGCTGCGGCGCGACGAGATCGACGCGGACGCCGCGGACTGGCTGGAGGAGCATTTCCGCGAACAGATCTTCCCGATGCTGACCCCGCAGGCACTCGATCCCGCGCATCCGTTTCCATTCATTCCCAATGGCGGTCTGTCGGTGATCTTCGACCTGGTGCGCGATTCTGATCGGGCCGAGATCCGCGAGCTGGTGATGCTGCCCGCCGCCACGCCACGCTTCATCCGGCTGCCCGGCGAGCCCGCGCGGTTCGTCGCGGTGGAGGCGGTGCTGAAGCGCTTCGCGCCGCTTGTCTTCCCCGGTTATGCGATCGCCGGTGCCGCCACCTTCCGGGTCCTGCGCGACAGCGACATCGAGCTGGAGGAAGAGGCGGAGGACCTGGTCCGCTACTTCGCCAACGCGATCAAGCGCCGCCGCCGGGGCCGCGTCATCCGGCTGGAGCTGGAGACGGGCACGCCCGACACGCTCGCCGCCGTGCTGCGCGCGGAATTGGGCAAGGGCAGCGCCATCATCACCGAGACGGGTCAGCTGCTGGGACTTGCCGACCTGGGGGCGCTGGTCGATCAGGACCGCCCCGACCTGAAATTTCCGCTCTTCACCCCGCGATTTCCCGAGCGCATCCGCGAATATGACGGCGACTGCTTCGCCGCGATCCGGGCCAAGGACATCGTCGTCCACCACCCGTACGAGACGTTCGAGGTGGTGGTCGCCTTCCTGCAACAGGCCGCCGCCGACCCCGACGTGGTCGCGATCAAGCAGACGCTGTATCGCGCGGGCAAGCAGTCGGCCGTCGTCAATGCGCTGATCGCGGCGGCGGAGGCGGGCAAGTCGGTGACGGCGGTGGTCGAGCTCAAGGCGCGGTTCGACGAGGAGCAGAACCTGGCCTGGGCCTCGGCGCTGGAACGCGCGGGCGTGCAGGTGGTCTACGGCTTCATCGACTGGAAGACCCACGCCAAATGCGCGATGGTGGTCCGCCGCGAGGGGGCGTATTTCCGCACCTACTGCCATTTCGGCACCGGCAACTATCACCCGGTCACCGCACGCATCTATACCGACCTCAGCTTCTTCACCGCCGATCCCGCCATCGCTCGCGACGCGGCACAGATGTTCAACTACATTACCGGCTATGTGGAGCCGACCGGCCTCGCCAAGCTGGGGCTGAGCCCGCGCGACATGCGACTTCGCCTGTCGGCGCTGATCGACGCGGAAATCGCGCACGCGCGCGCCGGCCGCCCGGGCGCGATCTGGGCCAAGATGAACAGTCTGGTCGATCCCGCCGTGATCGAGAAGCTGTACGAGGCGAGTGCGGCGGGGGTGGAGATCGACCTGATCATGCGCGGCATCTGCTGCCTGCGTCCGGGCGTGCCGGGCCTGTCGGAGCGCATCCGCGTCCGCTCGATCGTCGGCCGGTTCCTCGAACATAGCCGCATCTGGGCGTTCGGCAACGGCGCAAACTTACCCAACGAAAAAGCTAACTTGTACATCTCGTCCGCCGACTGGATGCCCCGCAACTTCGACCGCCGCGTGGAATACATGCTCCCCATCGAGAACCCCACCGTCCACGAACAGATCCTTGACCAGGTGATGGTCGCCAACCTGATCGACAACGAACAGACCTGGCTGCTCGACGCCGACGGCGGCTACACCCGCGTCGCTCCCGGCGAAAAGCCGTTCAACCTCCACCGCTACTTCATGACCAACCCGTCGCTGTCGGGTCGAGGTGCCGCGGGCGATGACGGCGAGGAAGTGCCGACCCTGTCGCTGAGGCGCGGCCATTGAGTCTGCTCTCCCCGCTGCGCCCACTCGGAAAAACGACCTCCGAACCGCGCACCGCGATCATCGACATCGGCTCCAACTCGATCCGCCTCGTCGTGTACCAGGGTCCTGCGCGCCTGCCCGCCATCCTCTTCAACGAAAAGGTGCTGGCGGGTCTCGGCCGTGGCCTTGCGGCGAGCGGCGCGATCTCGGCCGACGCGATGGCGCTCGCGCAGACCACGCTCGCCCGCTTCGCACGGCTGGCGCGGGAGATGGAAGCGACCCGCGTGCGCACCGTCGCCACCGCCGCCGTCCGCGACGCCGCCAACGGCGCAGAACTGATCGCGCATGCCAAGGCCGCTGGTCTGGCGGTCGAGCTCCTGTCGGGCGAACAGGAGGCCCTGGCGGCGGGCTATGGTGTGCTGTCCGCCTTCCCCGATGCCGACGGCATCGTCGGCGATCTGGGCGGCGGCAGTCTGGAGCTGGTGCGCGTGCGCGGCGGCGAACTGGCGGAGCGCGTGTCCTTCCCGCTGGGCGTGCTGCGCCTGCCGGCGTTTCGCGGCGGCGGCGAGCTGGAGAAGCAGGTCGTGCGCGCGATCGACAAGGCGGGCTGGAAGGGCAGGGGCAGGGGGCTGCCCTTGTATCTCGTCGGCGGGTCGTGGCGGGCGCTCGCCCGGCTGGACATGGATCTGTCAGCCTATCCGCTGCCGATCGTCCACGGCTATGCCATGGATGCGGACGCGATCGCGCGGCTGTCGCGGACGATCGAGCAGGCGTCGCGCAATCGTTTGCGCGCCACACCGGGTCTGTCCGCAGGCCGCGTTCCCACGCTGGGCGACGCCGCCGCGATCCTGTCGCTGCTGCTGCGAACGCTCGGTAGCGCTGGCACGGTCGTGTCCGCCTATGGCTTGCGCGAAGGGCTGTTGTTCCAAGATCTCGACCCCACTACCCGCGCACAGGACCCGCTCACCGTCGCGACGCGCGACGAGGGTCGCCGGGTCGCGCGCTTTCCGGAACATGGCGACCTGCTCGACCGCTGGCTCGCGCCTTTGTTCGACCGCGACGATGTGCCCGCCGCACGGCTGCGCAATGCCGCCTGCCAGCTCGCCGACGTCGGCTGGCGCGCGAACCCCGATTTCCGCGCCGAGCTGGGCGTCGAGGTGGCGCTGCACGGCAATTGGGTCGGCGTGGACGCCGCAGGGCGGGCGCAGATAGCGCAGGCGATCCATGCCAGCCTGGGGGGCGGCCCGATCCCGCTGACCTCGCTAGCCCGCCTCGCCAGCCCGGAGAAGCTCGACCGCGCCACCGCTTGGGGCCTGGCGATCCGCGTCGCTCAGCGGCTGAGCGGCGGCTTGGCCGGTCCGTTGCAACGGTCGCGGCTGTCGGCGGACGAGGGCACCGTCACGCTCCACCTCCCGCCAGAGGACCGGGCGCTCTACGGCGAGACGGTGGAGCGCCGCCATGCGGCCCTGGCGACGTTCCTCGATCGACTGCCGATCCTGTCGGCCTAGCCGCAACGCACCGCCGTGATCAGGCGCCGACGGTCCACGCGCAGGTTCAGCCGGTCCTCGCGAAAGTCCATCGTCACCAGCTGACCCGGCCACATCACCCGCACCGTGCGCGCACCCGACAGCCGCTTCGCCCGGCTCGGCACCCCACGGCGGTACCGCTCGCCGACCAGCACCTCCGCCGGCGCGGCTGAGCATAAGGCGGGTTGCTGCACCGCCGCCATCATCAACATCAGGCTCAGCATCACGCCATCTCCTCCACTGCCAGCGAGCGCGTCATCTTCAGCTTGCCGTCCAGCACCGCGAATGCCAGCCGCCCCTCGACGAGATCGACCGCATCGCGCCCGAACTGGTCGTATCGCCATCCTTCCAGCATCGCCAAGCCCTGTCGCTGCCCCGCTGCCAGAAGCTCCAGTTCCTCCGATCGCGCCAGCAGCTTGGACGCCACGTCGATATCGCGCGCGCGGATCTTGAGCAGCAGCTTGAGCAGGTCGGCGACAAGCGCCCCCTCCTTGCCGAGCCCCGGCTTGCGGTCGTCGCGCGGCGGCAGCTCGTCATCGGGCAGCGGTTCCGCGCCGGCGATCGCCGCCATCAGCCGGACGCCGATTTCGTTGGTCGCCCAGCCCGCCGACAGCCCGCGTACCTTGGCCAGCTCCGCCTGCTTGCGCGGCGCATGGCCGGCCAAGTCGGCCAGCGTCTCGTCCTTCATAATCCGTCCGCGCGGCAGGTCCTTGCCGCGCGCCTCCAGCTCGCGCCACCGTGCGATGGCTTTCAGCCGCCCCAGCACGTCGGCCTTGCGGCTCGGCACGCGCACGCGCTTCCACGCCTGTTCGGGATCGTTGGCGTAATTGGCGGGGTCGGCGAGCCGCTCCATCTCTTGATCCAGCCAGTCGCCGCGCCCGGTCTTCTTCAGCCGCTGCAGCATCTTGGGAAAGATCGCCGCCAGATGCGTCACGTCGCCGATCGCATATTCGATCTGCCTGGGCTCCAGCGGCCGCTTGCCCCAGTCGGTGAAGCGCGCGCCCTTGTCGATCTGCACACCCAACCAGCTGTCGACGAGGTTCGAATAACCGATCTGCTCGCCTTGCCCCAGCGCCATTGCCGCCACCTGCGTGTCAAACAGCGGGTGCGGCGTCGTGCCCGTCAGATTGTAGATGATCTCGAGATCCTGCCCCCCGGCGTGGAAGACCTTGAGCACGTCCTCGTTCGCTACCATCAGTTGCAGCAGCGGCGCGAGGTCCAGCCCCGGCGCCATCGGATCGATCGCCGCCGCTTCGTTCACGTCGGCGACCTGGATCAGGCACAGTTCGGGAAAGAACGTGTTCTCGCGCATGAACTCGGTGTCGACGGTGATAAAGTCGGCCTTGGCCCAGCGGGCGCAGAGTTCGGAAAGAGTGGCGGTGTCGGTGACGAGCGGGTGAATATGCATCGCCCCGCCATAGCGCGGCGGCGCGGGTTGACAAACGGGGAGGGGACGGGGGAGGGCGCGACGATCCGGAGCCGCTCAGAGTAGCGGCCATCTCTGAGCTGGTGCGACGTTGCGCTTCACGCGCGGCAAGCACCTTTCACCTCTACGAGTCCTGCTTCGCCGGGATGTATTTGTTTGGAATGATGATGCACGCCTACCGCACCCACACCTGCGCTGCGCTCGACGCCAGCACCGTCGGCTCCACCGTCCGCCTGTCGGGTTGGGTCCACCGCAAGCGCGACCACGGCGGCGTGCTGTTCATCGACCTACGTGACCATTACGGCATCACGCAGATCGTCGCCAAGGCGGGCAGCACGGCGCTGGAGCTGCTCGACAGCCTGCGCACCGAGTCTGTCGTGACCGTCACCGGCGTCGTCGTTTCGCGCGGCGAGGAGGCGACCAACGCCAATCTGGCGACGGGGGCGATCGAGGTCGTGGCCGACCGGGTCGAAGTGCAATCGTCCGCACAGGAGCTGCCGCTCCCCGTGTTCGGCGAGGCCGAATATCCCGAGGACATCCGCCTGCGCTACCGCTTCCTCGATCTGCGCCGGGAGCGACTCCACGCGAACATCATGCTTCGCGCAGCCGTCATCGCGTCGATCCGCCAGCGCATGATCGGGCAGGGCTTCACCGAGTTCCAAACGCCGATCCTGACCGCGTCAAGTCCCGAAGGCGCGCGCGACTATCTGGTCCCCAGCCGCGTCCACCCCGGCAAGTTCTACGCGCTCCCGCAGGCGCCGCAGATGTTCAAGCAGCTGCTGATGGTCGCCGGGTTCGACCGCTATTTCCAAATCGCGCCCTGCTTCCGCGATGAGGACGCGCGCGCCGACCGCTCGCCGGGCGAGTTCTACCAGCTCGATTTCGAGATGAGCTTCGTGACGCAAGAGGACGTGTTCCAGGCGATCGAGCCGGTCCTGCACGGCCTGTTCGAGGAGTTCGCCGACTGGCAGGGCCACTCTGGTGCAAAGGGGGGCCGCCAAGTTTCGGCCCTGCCGTTCCGCCGCATTCCCTTCCGCGAGGCGATGCTGACCTACGGCAGCGACAAGCCCGACCTGCGCAACCCGATCCTCATCACCGATGTTAGCGAGCATTTCCGCGGCTCGGGCTTCGGTCGCTTCGCGTCGATGGTCGAAGCCGGCGATGTAGTGCGCGCCATCCCCGCGCCCGCCACGGCCGAGAAGAGTCGCAAGTTCTTCGACGACATGAACGCCTGGGCACAGGGCGAGGGCTTCCCCGGTCTCGGCTATGCGACGCAAAAGGACGGCCTGTTCGGTGGCCCCATCGCCAACAATCACGGTCAGGAGGGGATGAAGGCGATCGCCGCCGCGCTCGGACTAGGCGTGAACGACGGCATCTTCTTCGCCGCCGGGCCTGCCCTGAAAGCCGCCAAGCTCGCCGGCCTCGCCCGCACCCGCGTCGGCGAGCAACTCAATCTCATCGACCAGAACCGTTTCGAGTTCTGCTGGATCGTCGACTTTCCGATGTTCGAATATGACGAGGACAACAAGAAGGTCGACTTCAGCCACAACCCCTTTTCGATGCCCCAAGGCGAGCTGGAAGCGCTGGAAACCAAGGACCCGCTCGACATTCTCGCCTATCAGTACGACATCGTCTGCAACGGCGTGGAGCTGTCGTCGGGCGCGATCCGCAACCATCGACCTGAGATCATGTACAGGGCGTTCGAGATCGCCGGCTACACCCCTGAAGACGTCGACCGTGACTTTGCGGGCATGATCAACGCCTTCAAATACGGCGCCCCCCCGCATGGCGGCTCGGCGCCGGGCATCGATCGCATGGTCATGCTGCTCGCGGGCGAGCCCAACATCCGCGAAGTCGTGCTGTTCCCGATGAACCAGCGCGCCGAAGACCTGATGATGGGTGCGCCGGGCAACGTGTCGCCCAAGCAGCTCAAGGAGCTGAACCTGCGCAGCACGGCGGAGGTGAAGCCAGCGGCGGCGGCAGCTGTATCCAGCGGAGGCTGAGAGAGGAGGGAGCGGTCTTCACATCTTGTCATCCCCGCGAAAGCGGGGATCCATCTTTCGACGCCAATTACTCTGTCGCCACCGCAAGAGTTGGACTCCCGCCTTCGCGGGGGTGACAAGCCTAGGATTGGGTGAGGACCAAACGGGGACTCCCCCTCGACCGCGCCCGTTGACCATGCCAACACCTGCTCGCACTACGGGGGCGCAATGCAGGACGGGCAGCTACAGCCGGCGACGCCGCCGCCGTTCGTGCGCAGTCTGGGCATCACCGGCGTTCTCTTCCTGACCCTGTCGGTGACGACGCCCGCCTCGTCGGTGTTCGTGTTCATTCCCGACATGATCGCGATCGCCGGCACCGGCGCGATCTGGGCGTTCCTTATCGCGGCGATCGTCTGTGTCGCGACCGCATTCATCTATGCCGAGCTGTCGTCCGCCTGGCCGGTGGCGGGCGGCGAATATGTCATGGTGGCGCACACGATCGGGCCGTTCGCCGGGTTCGTGATGCTGGGCGTCAACGTCTTCAACAATCTGATCTTTTTGCCGGTCGCGGGGCTGGGCCTCGCCGCGGTGCTGTCCGTCGTCTTCCCCGGACTGCCCGAAATCCCGGTGGCGCTGGCGGTAATCGTCGCCTGCACGCTGGTGGGCCTGTTCGACATCCGCATCAATGCCGCGATCACCGGATGCTTTCTGTTGCTGGAAGTGGTGGCGCTGGTGGTGGTGGCGTGGCTCGGTTTCGGGGACGCGGTGCGCTCGCCAGTCGAGTTTCTGACCGCGCCGGTCGCGGGCGCGGCGCTCGCACCTGCCAATCTCGCCTCGATCGGCGTTGCCACCTCGATCGCGATCTTCGCGCTCAACGGCTATGGTGCGGCGGTCTATTTCGGTGAGGAAATGCGCGAGGCCCCGGCGAAGATCGCGCGCGCGATCATGTGGGCGCTGGGGCTGACGCTGTTGCTGGAAGGATTGCCGCTGGCAGCACTGCTCACGGCCGCACCCGATCTGTCCACCACCTTTGCCTCCGACAACCCGTTCGGCGATCTGGTGCTGGCACTCGCCGGCCCGACCTGGGCGAAGTGGGTCGCGGTCGCGGTCGCGCTCGCCGTCGTCAACGCGATCATCGCCTGGGTGCTCGCCTGCGCGCGCTTCTTCTACGGCACCGGCCGCGATCGCAGCTGGGGTCGGCCGCTCGACGGCTGGCTCACCGCCATGCACCCGCGGCTGGGCTCGCCCTGGGCGGCGACGCTGCTGCTCGGCGCGGCGGGCATG
>NZ_JAQGLJ010000057.1 GCF_028292945.1 Sphingomonas bacterium
CTCGCGGATCGCTACCACACGCATTGCGACCCGCGGCTGAATGCTTCGCAATCGCTGGAGCTGGCGTTCCTGCTGGCGGAGATGTTGAACGCGGAAATGGCGGAGCGGAAGAAGGTGGCGGCGTGAAACTCGTCGCTTAGCGGGCGCATACCCTTTACATTCTGCACGGGATTACCCCACCTTCATCGGCGAGCTTGGGGGAGCTGGCGTGCTGCAGATATCCGAACACCAGGCAGCGGCTCTGCGGCCGGACCATGACGTTGAGTTCGCGCGGCAGATCGCCCAGTTCCTGCGGGAAACATTGCCGGCGGAGACTCAGGGCAGCGCCCCCGAGCAACTCAGGTCCTTCGCCGCCAATTGCCTGGTGGGTAGCCGGCAGTTCGGCCTTACCAGCCTGCGACAGGCAGCGCGCTTCTCGGCGTTCGAGCTGCTGTTTGGACCCGATTTCGTGAACAAGGGCCTGCCCGGTGCGGCCCAAATCCTCGACGACCGATCGCACGAGCCGAACGAGCGTCTAGCCATGCTGGTACAGCTGGCCGAACAGCGGATGGGGACGACGCCACATGGCAAATAGATCCGGTCGCGGCAGTGGTCCGCTGATGGCGGACGTACCGAGTTCCGAAAACGTCTGCCATGTCCCCGCGCCCGCGCCCGCGAAACAGCCCTGGCAAAATGCGGTCGAGGGCAATGGCGAGACGATGATCAAGCGCAACCCGCCGATCGGCAAAGGCGATCTGTGCGTACCCTGCCACAACAAGGCGCATGATCCCTGCTGCGTGACAACCATGGTGCTCCGCTGCGGTCATGGGCAGCGCGGCTACCTCATCAAGGCGCCGGGTCCAGCAACGCGCGCGGGCAAGCGCGTCCTGCAAGTAGTCGCCGACGCCGAGACGTCTTCGGCCGGTGACTGGGTGAAGCTCAAGGACACGATCAACGTCACCTTGTCGGGAGGGCCGTGCGTGCTCGGGCGGCCGGGAGCCACCGGCCTGGGCAAAACCGTGAAGCCCAACTACCATGTCGACGACATCTGGCCGGCGGTTTGCGTCAGCGGTCCAGGGACGAGCATCCGCACCGCGTCCCCGTTCAAGTTCGACGCGACCTCGTCTCTCACAGGCGTGAACCGGTGGGAAACGCTGTTCCGTCTGTTCATGGACCGGCAGTCGCTGGTCAACACCTACACCGTCTCCGGCGCCGGCTGTGCCGGTACTCAGGACCTGACCGTCACGGTGGAAGCGTTCCCGCTGATCAGGGTGACAGGCAAAGTCAGCCAGTCGTTCACCATCCCGAGCGACACTGTGAAAGGCATGAAAAAGGAAACCACCGGCACTCTCAACGGTGGACTGGAGCTGAAGGCCGGCACCAGTACCTTCACCCTGGGCGCGCCAAGGACCACTTGGGCAAACCACGTCTATCGCCGAGACTATGACCTGCCGTTCAGGAGACTCGATACTTTCATGAGCAAGGTTGCTCCGTTCTTTGCCTATATGAAAGATGGGGAGAGCGCGAGCAATCTGTCGGCCACGCTGGAATACCCCAATATCTCGCTCGAAGTCGGGTTCGATGTCGTGGAGAAAGCGGACTGGCGTGTCGCGACGCAAGGCTTCGTCAAACTCAACTTCAACCCCTTGCTGGGAGTCACGTTCAAGGTCGACGTTCTTTTCGTTTTGCTCGGAATGATCGAGAAGGGACTGGCGGCCGGTGGCTGCCCTCCGATCTGGGTCGCCATACTGCGCAAGGCCCGTGATCGCGCCCGCACCCCGGGCAAGTTCGCCCGAGGAGACATCGCGATCGATCTTGAGGTCAAGTTCCATGCCACGGCCGAATTCGAGTGGCGGAACGTCGGCGACGAGGGCTGGAAGGCCGTGAAAGGTAAAGGCGCCCTGAAATCCCCGGTGACGCTCAAAGGGACGATGTCAGCGGAAGTCCGCTGCTTCATCGTCAGCTTTGCCGCGAGCGCGACCGGCGGAGCGAAGTCCGAGATCGGATTCGACTTCACCGCCATAGCGGTGGGTGCAAAACCTGGCCTGCAGGGCGGCGCCTACTTCGCAGGGGTAAAGCTTTATTACGCCTATCTCGTGGATGTCGGCACGGGTAACAGCGGCGCGTTGCCCGACCCCAAAGAGGCAAAGCCGACGCCGAGCGGCCCTGCGGTACGCAACGACCAAGGAATGCGGCCAAGCTCCTCCAACGGCGACGAGTGGCTGATCTGGGCGCCGGCGCGGTTTCCGGAACAGGGCAAGACGATCGACCTGTCGAAAGCGGAGTTCTGAGGCATGCCGCTATCGGCCTTCCGACTCGAATTCTCCGGTGAACGGGCCGATGTCACCGCGTCGGTCAACGATGTGCCGGTGATGAGCACGCCCGGCGGCAGGGCACTCGACGCGAGCGTGGCGATCACGCCCTGGCTGCTCACCGGCACAAACGTCCTGGCGCTGTCGCTGACCGCGTCGGGAACCGCCCCCCCGCCCGCCGCTGCAGGCTCCGCCATTTTCGGCGTACGTGACGCGTCGGTACCCGGCAGCGATCTCATCCCCTTAACGTCGCTAGTGGTCGAGCCGGAAAAAGACCCGACCGTCACCAGTGCCCCGCCCGGACCCAACATGATGGGATCGGCAGGCCCGGTGACCGCCCGAACGACCAGCAGCTCGCTGCAGCTGCGGCGCTCGGTCGTGATCAGCGCGCCCCTTCCGCGCTGGGCCTGGATCGACAGCGCCGTCATCCCGGCGGACGACGACACGAGCGCGGAACTATGGCGCGAATACGAGGCGATCTGGAAGCTGCTCGATGAGCGCCGGCTGGGGACGCTGCCCGATCTTCTGCGCGAACGCACGACCGAGTACCGGCAGGCCCTCTACGCGGATGCTGACGAGCTCCCGTCGGACTACGGGATCGGCGCGCTGGTGCGCAGCGGTGCCGCGCTGCTGCCGTTGCCGGCCGAGCCGGTCTTTCACCTGTTCGGCGGCGGGCGTCTGGCGGAATGGACGCGGCAGGATGGGCGCCCGGTCGTTACCTTCGACGAAGGGGGAGTCGGCCGATTCTTCCGCTTCGTGTTCAGGCGCGTCGGCAAAGGGTGGACCGTGACGCGCTGAGCGTCAGACCGGCTGTCCGTTGTCCACCAGCCGGCCCTCGAAGCGCAGGTCGTGGAGCAGGCCCGGGGTGTCGCCTTCCAGATAGTAGCGATCGACCCCTCGGAACCATGGGCTCGCCTCATCGGGCGTGGAGGCATGAAGATACCGGCGAAACACCAGCGGATCGTAAAACCGGAACATCGCGACCATCCCGTCGGGAAGCCGAGCGAACAGAAAGCGCTTGAAGTGACGTCGGAGGTTGTCCGTGCTGCCCTCATACTGCAGCGTTATGCCCCACCCCCTGCCCCAGCCCCGCGCCTGCCAGGCGTCGGCGAGGGAACGGCCTTTCGACAGGCGCACTATGTATGGAAGCGTAGGCGCCAGCGCGGGATCCAGCTCCCCGGAAATGAGGCACGTCCAGTCCTGGGAAGCCATGACCAGCGGGTAGAGGTCCTCGTCCCGCGCGGTATCGACGACCGCGAACCAGTCGCTCATCCCGAGCAGCGCTCGACGAACGGCGCGCGCTTCTTGGCCGCCCGGCGCAGCGCGTCAGCCTGGGCATGCGGACTGGACAGCGCGGCAGAACTAGCGAGCGGCTGGTAATTGCCGATCTCCAATGCCCCGATCGCCGCCTCGCCGACGCTGGAGCTGGAGCTGCTGGAGGAACCGCTCGACGTGCCGACCCCGCCGCCGCCGCCTCCTCCGCCGCCGCCGCCACCCCCGCCGCCGATCAGCACGGTGAACAGGCCCGCCACGATCTTGCCGCCGTGCGCGGTGGAATCGCCCAGGCGTGCCGCCAACAGGCCACCGACATGCACGGTGGGCGAACCCTGCACGATGACGTCGGGCGGGCCGACGCAGATGCAGGTGTCGGTGACGCGCGCCTGCGGCAGGCTGCCGGTCAGCACCGTCGGCATGCCGGGCGAGACGATAGGACCGCCGACATGCGGGATCGGCGGCGTGCCCGGCGTCACCATCGGACAAACATGCATGTCGGTCAGTCGTGCCGCAGGTTGCCCCACCGTGCGTATTCCCCCTGATAGCCGGGTTTCGCGCAAGCCGGCTCGAAACGCAATTCACCCTGCCGCACGCTCGTCGCAATCCGTGCACCTGGCGCGGCTTGACGGTGCGCACCCCCTCGCCTACCTGCCCGGCTCGCCGCGCGGCCCCTTCGTCTAGCGGTTAGGACGTCGCCCTCTCACGGCGAAAACACGAGTTCGATTCTCGTAGGGGTCACCAGCTAATCCTCTCGCTCGCGGCAGCATGGGCGCGAACCGTTCGATAAGCGTCGAGCAAGCTGTACCGAACAATCTGCGGTCATCGCCACAGGTTCGTCCCGGCAGCTCAGAGAGCTAACCGATACAGGAAACCTGCCCGAACGGCGCCGGGTCTGCGACTCAACGAACTCTCGATTCGGCCTTATGCAGATATCGAGGAAAGGTCCGGCCAACCTCGCGGGGCACGTCAAGCCCACTGCCGCTTCGCCCATTGTCGAAAGAGCTCAGGCCAGATCGCGGCCGGCTTGCCTTGCACCCCGCACATCCCGAAGCCGTGCCCGCCCTGCGAAAACAGGTGCAGATCGACTGAAACGCCCGCGGCGCGACATGCAGCACGGAACTGAAGGCTGTTGTCCGCCGGCACGGCGGCATCATCTTCGGCGTGGACGAGGAGGCCCCGGTTCTACGTAACGGCATTTACTCCTGCGGTACGTCCCGGCATGCCGGGCTGCAAAGGAGAGTAGCATGACCCAAGCCCTCGAACTCCGATCGCGCGTGACTGCCGCCGGCGAACTCCACCTCGGTCTGGAAGAGACGACGCTGTCCGCTCCGGCACCCGACGAGGTCGTCGTCCGCATCGAGGCGGCACCGATCAATCCGTCGGACCTGGGCCTGCTGCTCGGCCCTGCGGACCTTGCCACCATGCAGGCCGGCGGCACCGCCGACCGCCCCACCCTCGTCCTCCAGATACCGCCACAGCGCATGGGCATGATGAAGGCGCGGCTCGATCAATCGCTGCCGGTCGGCAACGAGGGCGCGGGAACGGTGATTGCGGCGGGCGAGAACGCGCAGGGACTGATCGGCAGAAAGGTCGGCATGCTGGGCGGCGGGATGTATGCGTCGCATCGCAAGCTGGCCGTGCGCGACACGATCGCGCTGCCCGACGGTGCCAGCGCCGCTGATGGCGCATCGATGTTCGTCAATCCCCTGACCGCGCTGGCAATGCCCGAGGTGATGCGCGCCGAGGGGCACAAGGGGCTGATTCATACCGCCGCCGCGTCGAACCTTGGGCAGATGCTCAATCGCATTGCGATCGCCGACGGCGTGCCGCTGGTGAACATCGTCCGCTCCGCGGATCAGGCCAAGCTGCTCCGCGACGCGGGCGCGACGTACGTCGTCGACTCGACGAGTGCGGATTTCCGCGATGAACTGACCGACGCTGTCGCGGCGACAAATGCGACGATCGCCTTCGACGCGATCGGCGGCGGCAAGCTCACCAACGCCATCCTTCATGCCATGGAGGCCGCCGCGAGTCGGGAGCCGGGGGCGTACAGCCGATATGGCTCGACGACGTTCAAGCAGGTGTACATCTATGGCGGCCTGGACGTCGGCCCGACGACGCTGGACCGCGGCTTCGGCTTTGCGTGGAGCGTCAGCGGCTTCCTGCTCACACCCTTCCTGATCAAGGCGGGCGCGGCCAAGACGCAGGAACTGAAAGACCGCGTCGCGCGCGAGCTGAAGACGACCTTCGCCAGCCATTATACAGACACGATCTCGCTGGCGGACGCGCTCAGGCCGGAGGTGGTCGAACAATATCAACGCAAGGCCACCGGAACGAAGTACCTCATCGACCCCAGTCGCTGAGGCAACGGGGAAACCTGCTCGCGCGAGCGGTCGCTTGAAATCGATCCAGCCCGCGTGAGGCACTTCCCCGGCGGAAGCCGGGCGGAGTCCCCGGCGCGGCCGACTGGACCCCGGCGTCCGCCGGGGAGGGACTGGCTCGGCGACGTCGGTTTTGAGCCTAATCCGCGACCGGCCGATACCGCTTCCGGGTGGGATCGGGCCGGCACGCGTAGCGGCCCTTCACATGCTCGTTGAAGAACTGCCCGGCGGACCCTGCCTTGCCGAGCGCGTCATAGATCGTGCGCGGCACGCCCTCGTAGATATAGCGCAGCCCGGATCGGAAGCTCACCAGCAGCGTCCCCGCATCGTCGTCGAAAACGATGCGTTTGAGCAGGGACGAGCGAAGGGTGCGGGCGCGCATGACCAGGCGAGCGTTCGAAGGAATCCGAGGTTCCGCCACGAGTCGCGCTTGGCGACGAAGCGAATCGAATTTGCGTTGAGTCGAGTCGACCCTTCGTCACCCCGGCCGCAGAGCCAGGGTCAATTTCTCGACGGGTGGGATGCGTGGAGGGTTGGATCCCGGCTCAAGGCCGGGATGACGGAGATGCTGCCGCTTCCTGCTTCGCCAACTCGACCTCGAACGCTTTCGCCGCCGCCGCCGTGGTCTGTGCCATTAGCGCCGGGGCGAGGAACGCGCCCTTTTCTCCCGCCGCCGCGCGCGCGCCACGCCCGATCACGTCAGCCGCCTCGGGGTGGCCAGGCAGCACCACGTCCGCCTTCATCGCCGCCAGCCGCGCCAGGCTGCGGCGGAAATCGGCGACGATGCCCGGATAACGCTTGTTCCCGACCAGCCGATTGCCCGCGACGTTGAGCGAGCCGGGAAAGAGCACGCTCAGCGGCCTGCCCCCGTTCACCTTTGCATCGACCACGCGCATCGACCAGCTGGTGTTCCCCGGCGTGTGACCCGGTGTGGCATGCGCGGTCAGCGTCACTTCGCCCAGCCGCACCCGCTCGCCATCGCGCACGGCGCGGTCGACCCGGACGGCGGGAAACGCGATCACGCCATAGGAGACCTCGCCCGGCGGGATGCCTGAGTCGAGCGCCGGCTTGTCCGCCGCCCCGGCAAGCAGCCGCGCGCCGCTCGCGGCCTTCAGCCCGGCGAGGCCCGCGGCGTGATCGAAATGGGCATGGCTGTTGAGCAGCAGCTTGACGTCGCGCATCGCGACGCCGGCCGCTTCGACGTTGCGCCTGATCGCGGGCACGTTATCCGCCAGCGTCCCGTCGATCAGGATCGCGCCGGCGCGCGTCTTGATCAAATAGACCGACAGCCCCTGCGTGCCGACGTACCAGATCGGCCCGACGATGCGAAACGCGGGTGTGGGCGTGGTCCAGCTCGGCGGGTCAAGCTGCGCAGATGCCGAGCCCGTGAGTGCAAGTGCGACGACCGCCGCACCAATTCTCATTGTGCCCAGCATCATTCCCACTCGATCGTTCCCGGCGGCTTGCTCGTATAATCGTACACCACCCGGTTCACGCCGCGCACCTCATTCACGATCCGCGTTGCCACGCGCGGCAGAAAGTCGCCCGGAAAGGAGAAGCATTCCGCCGTCATGCCGTCGGTCGACGTGACCGCGCGCAGGGCCAGCACGTTGTCATAGGTCCGTCCGTCGCCCATCACGCCAACGCTGCGCACGGGCAGCAGCACCGCGAACGCCTGCCAGATCGCATCGTACAAACCGGCGGCACGGATCTCCTCCAGATAGATCGCGTCCGCCTTGCGCAGCGTGTCGCACCGTTCGCGCGTTACCTCGCCGGGAATGCGAATCGCAAGGCCGGGACCGGGAAAGGGATGCCGCCCGACGAACGCCTCGGACAGGCCCAGCTCGCGGCCGAGCGCGCGGACCTCGTCCTTGAACAATTCGCGCAAGGGCTCGACCAGCGCCATGTTCATCCGCTCGGGCAGGCCGCCGACATTGTGATGGCTCTTGATCGTCACCGACGGCCCGCCGGTGAAGCTGACGCTTTCGATCACGTCCGGGTACAGCGTTCCCTGCGCGAGGAACGCAGCGCCGCCGATTGCGCGCGCCTCCGCCTCGAACACCTCGATAAAGGTCTTGCCGATGAACTTGCGCTTCAGCTCGGGGTCGGTGACGCCGGCTAGCCCGTTGAGGAACAGCGTGTCGGCCTGAACATGCACCAGCGGGATATTGTAGTGGCCGCGGAACAGCGACACGACCTGGTCCGCCTCGCCCGCCCGCAGCAGGCCGTGATCGACGAACACGCAGGTCAGCTGCGCGCCGATCGCTTCGTGGATCAGCACCGCCGCGACGGCTGAGTCGACGCCACCCGACAGCCCGCAGATCACGCGGCCGCTACCTACCTGCGCGCGGATATCGGCGATCTTGGCCGCGCGATATTCCGCCATCGTCCAGTCGCCCGCGCACCCGCAGACATGCCGCACGAAATTGGCGAGCAGCTTCGCGCCATCGGGCGTGTGCACCACCTCCGGATGGAACTGCATCGCGTAATAACGCCGCGTGTCGTCAGCGATCACCGCATAAGGCGCGCCTGCGCTGGCCGCGACGGAGCGGAATCCGGGCGCCAGCGCGGTCACCTTGTCGCCATGGCTCATCCAAGCTTGATGCGTCTCACCTTCCGCCCACAACCCATCGAACAGCGCACAATCGTCGGCGACGGTGATGAACGCGCGGCCGAACTCGCCGGAGTCGCCGAGCATCACCGTGCCGCCCAGCTGATGCATCAGCACCTGTTGGCCGTAACAGATGCCCAGCACCGGCAGGCCGCTATCCAGGATGACGTCGGGCACCCGGGGGCTGCCTTCGTCGAGCACCGACGCCGGGGAGCCCGACAGGATAACCCCACGCGGTCGTAGCCGGGCGAACGCCTCGGCGGCTGTCGTGAACGGAGCAATCTCGCTGTAAACGCCCGCCTCCCGCACCCGCCGGGCTATCAGCTGGGTGACCTGGCTGCCGAAGTCGATGATGAGGATGGTGTCGGGGTGATCCATGCGCCGGCCGATAGCCGCTCCCCGGCTCCCACGCTACCGGCCCGTCCATTCCACGGAACGCGGTGATGTCGGCGTCCGTTTCGTGTGCAGAACAGGAGCCCCCATGAACGCCAGCGCCCTTACCTTACTCACGCGCATCGGTTTCGCGACGCGCGGCCTGCTGTACCTCATGATAGCGTTTCTCGTGGCCCGTACCGGCCGCGCGGAGGACCCGGCCGGCGCGCTCCAGGCGTTGGGCGAAGGCGGTGGACGGCTGCTGCTAGGCGTGATGGCGGTCGGGCTCGTGGCGTATGGGCTGTGGCGCCTTGCCGACGCTGCGTTCGACGTCGAGCGTCATGGCTCCGACCGCAAGGGTGCGCTGGAACGCCTCGCCGCCGGCACGAGTGGCGTCGTCCACCTGTTCCTCGCCTGGCAGGCGGTGCGTCTGATCCAGGGCACGGCGTCAGACGGTGGTGGCACGCAGGCGGGCACGCGCGCGGCGCTGGACCTGCCCGGTGGCCCGCTCCTGGTGCTGATTGGCGCTGCCATCCTGGCGGCGGTCGGTGTCGCGCAGCTGCTCAAGGCCGCGAAGGGCACCTTCCTCGGCGACCTGGAACCCGGCATCGCGCAGCAAGCCTGGGTCAAATGGAGCGGACGCGCAGGCTATGCGGCGCGCGGGCTTGTCTTCCTCATCACCAGCTTTTTCCTGCTCCGCGCCGGACTGGAGCAGCAGGCGAGCGAGGCGGGTGGCATGGCCAAGGCGCTCGCCTGGCTAAACAGCCCTTGGGACGTCATCATCGCTGTCGGTCTGTTCGGCTTCGGCCTGTTCAGCCTGATCGAGGCACGTTACCGCGTGCTCCACGATGTACCGGTCGACAGTCTCACGCGGCCAACTACCAGCCGCTGATCACCCGCCGACCGGACCGGATCACGCCGCCAGATCGTACTCGCCGTCGTCGGTCTGCACCGGCCCGGAGTCCTGCCCCTTCGCGGACACGTCGCGATCGACGAACTCGATGATCGCCATTGGCGATGCGTCCGACGCGCGGATGCCCGCCTTGATGACCCGAGTATAGCCACCGTTGCGCGTGGCGTAGCGGCCGGCGAGCGTATCGAACAGCTTGATCAGTTGAACGTCATCCAGCAGCCGCGCATGCGCCAGACGACGGTTCGACAGTCCGCCCTTCTTGGCCAGCGTGATCAGCTTCTCGATATACGGCCGCAGCTCCTTGGCCTTGGCGACCGTGGTGGTGATCTGCTCATGCTTGATAAGCGCCGCCGACATGTTGCGGAACAGCGCCTGACGATGGGCGGAGGTACGTTGCAGCTTACGGCCGCCGACGCGATGACGCATGGTATCTTCCTTCGTTCGTTTGAGAGCCGTTCGAGGTACTCTCAGCCTGGTGGGGGCGAGCGGCCCACCGTACAGTTCGCCTCCCCGGCAAATGCCGGGGCCCAGGTGAAAGTGGCAGTGGCAAAGCCGCGCCCGTGACGCCGAACAGGACAGCCTCGCGACGATGTCGCTTGTCTGCCCGCCGGCCCAGGTAATCGCCGCGACGGCGAACAGCTTGCGCTATTCGCCTGCGATTACCCCATGATCTCCTGCTCAAGCTTCTTTGCCATCTCCTCGATGTTCTCAGGCGGCCAGCCGGGAATTTCCATCCCCAGTCGCAGCCCCATCGAGGACAGCACTTCCTTGATCTCGTTCAACGACTTGCGGCCGAAGTTCGGCGTGCGCAGCATCTCGGCCTCGGTCTTGCCGACCAGATCGCCGATGTAGATGATGTTGTCGTTCTTCAGGCAGTTTGCCGATCGCACCGACAGTTCCAGCTCGTCCACCTTCTTGAGCAGGTAACGGTTGATCTGCTGCGTGTCGCCGATCGGCTCGTTGACCGACGTCGGCACCGCGGCCTGACCGATCGGGGCCGAGCTGCGCGGCATCGAGGAATCGTCAAACTGAACGAACAGCGCCAGCTGATCCTGGAGGATGCGACCGGCATAGCCGACCGCATCGTCCGGGCTAATTGTGCCGTCGGTCTCGACCGTCAGCGTCAGGCGGTCATAGTCAAGATCCTGCCCGACGCGGGTCGGATCGACCTTGTACGACACCTGCCGCACCGGCGAATAGAGCGCGTCGACCGGGATCAGCCCGATCGGCGCGTCGACTGGACGGTTGGCGGTCGCGGGGACATAGCCCTTACCGATATCGGCAGTCAGCTCCATGTTAAGCGTCGCGCCTTCGTCAAGATGGCAGATTACCAGATCCTTGTTCAGGATCTCGATATCGCCGCTTACCGCAATGTCGCCGGCCTTTACCTCGGCCGGGCCGGTCGCGGCGAGCTGGAGCCGCTTGGGGCCTTCGCCCTGCATGCGGATCGCGATCTGCTTCACGTTCAGGACGATGTCCGTCACGTCCTCACGTACACCCGCCAGCGACGAGAACTCGTGCAGCACGTTCTCGATCTTGATCGACGTGACGGCCGCGCCCTGCAGCGACGACAGCAGTACGCGGCGCAGCGCATTGCCGAGCGTCAGGCCGAAGCCGCGCTCCAGCGGCTCGGCGATGAACGTCGCGCGCCGCTTGCCATCGCCGCCGCCCGACTTCTTCTCGAGCGCGTTGGGCTTCTTGAGTTCTTGCCAGTTCTTTGCATTGACGGCCAAGGCTTTGGTCCCCGGGTTGGGCCGGAAGGGGTAGTCCGGCCGGGTAGAAGGATGCCGCGGCGCGTCCGCCGGGCATTAGAAAGTAAGTGGCGGGTTAGACCCGACGGCGCTTGGACGGGCGCACGCCATTGTGGGGGATCGAGGTCACGTCGCGGATGGACGTGATCTGGAAACCGACCGCCTGCAACGCACGCAGCGCCGACTCGCGGCCCGAGCCGGGGCCCTTGACCTCGACCTCTAGTGTGCGGACGCCATGCTCGGCGGCCTTCTTGCCCGCGTCTTCGGCCGCGACCTGCGCCGCGTATGGCGTCGACTTGCGCGAGCCCTTGAACCCCATCGTTCCGGCGCTGGACCAGGAGATCGCGTTGCCCTGTGCGTCGGTGATGGTGATCATCGTGTTGTTGAAGCTGGCATTGACGTGAGCCACGCCGGCCGTGATGTTCTTGCGCTCGCGACGGCGAATGCGCTGAGGTGCTTGAGCCATGAAACTGTCCTGAACTTCGAGAGATGAAGAGCGAGCCGCGGGAACACCGCGGCTCCAGCTTACTTCTTCTTGCCGGCGATCGGCTTGGCCTTGCCCTTGCGAGTGCGCGCGTTGGTGTGCGTGCGCTGACCGCGAACCGGAAGGCCGCGACGATGACGCAGGCCACGATAGCAGGCCAGGTCCATCAGGCGCTTGATGTTCATCGCCGTCGTGCGGCGCAGGTCGCCCTCGACCTGGTGATCGGCGTCGATCGTCTCGCGAATCTGCAGCACTTCCTGATCGGTCAGGTCCTGCACGCGGCGCTCTGGCGCGATCGCCAGCTTCTCGGTGATAGCCTTGGCCTTGGTCGGGCCAATACCGTGGATATAGGTAAGCGCGATGACGACGCGCTTTGCGGTCGGGATGTTAACCCCAGCGATACGTGCCATGAACTATGTTCTCCCAGCTCCACGGATCCGGCATGGCAGCCGACCCATCTCATCGCGTTGCAATCCGAAACGCACGATAACGGCGAGCGCAAACAAGCGCCGCCGGAAACCTGTGTCATCGGGGTGTGGTCCAACTAGGCTCCGCCAGTCTCGCTGTCAACCGCTCACCGGAACCAAAACGCCGGTCGGGCGTGTCCCTCAGCGGTGCCCGGCTGCCGTCTTCAGGCGGGCGACCTGCTCTGCCAGCGCCGCGTCAACCGCCGGCGCAAGCGCGGTGCCCCCCGTCCGCCGCGCTGCGACCGCATAGCGGAGCGTCACCGAGGTGCCGGCGCCGCCGGCCTTGAGCGTGAGCGTCATCACCCCGGTCAACGCCTCGCCCTGCAACGGTCCCAACGCCCCGGTCGTGCGCAGCGAGGTGCCGGGCGCGGCGGACACCACCCGCAGATGCTCGACGCCGCCGCCACCTGGCAATCGCTCGCGGAAGCAGCCACCCGGGCGCGGGTCCAACGTCATGTTGGCGCCGGAACCCGACCAGCTATGCGCCGAACTCCACCAGCGGGCGGGCGCGATCAGCGTTGCCCATACCGCCGAGGGGCCCGCGGCGACGCGGCTCCCCGTGCGGACTTCGCAGCCCTATCGCTCGCTCCGGTCACCTCGGTAGTCGCGGGGGCGGCAGCGGGACGGCGCAGCTCAGCGCGATCGCCGCCAGCCGCCGCATCAGTGGATCGGATCCGTCAGGTCCAGCGCCGCCGCGATCGCGGCCGTCACATCGCCGATATCGGCCATGCCGTCGACCCGGCGCACCAGCCCGCGCGCCTCGTAGATCGGCAGGATGGGGGCCGTCTCGGCGCGGTAGAGGTTCATCCGCGTCGCGATCGTTTCGGCGGTGTCATCGGGCCGCCGTTTGAATTCCGTCGAGGCGCAAACATCGCACACGCCGACCGCGACAGGCTGTTTGAAGCGATCGTGATAGCCCTCGCCGCATCGCGCGCAGGTGTATCGTCCGACGATGCGTTCGGTCAACGCACCCTCGTCCACGGTGAGTTCGATCACCCGGTCGAGCCGCTGGCCGCGTTCGCCGAGCAGCAGGTCCAGCGCGTCCGCCTGCGGCGCCGTGCGCGGAAAGCCATCAAAGATTACGCCGGTGCCGGTCTCGCCCCCGTCCAGGCGCTCGCCGATCAACGCCGAAACGATCGTATCGGAAACGAGCTCGCCGCGCGCCATGATGTCGCGCACCTGCAGGCCCACCGGCGTGCCGGCGTCCTTGGCCGCGCGCAACATGTCGCCCGTGGACAGCTGGACCATCCCGCGCTCGGCCACCAGCCGGCTCGCCTGCGTTCCTTTGCCCGCCCCCGGCGGCCCCAACAGGATGATGTTCACGCGGCTCCCCTTCATTCCCTGCCCGGTTCCAACGTCAGCGCAGGCGGCCGCCCTTGAGCTTCGACTTCTTGATCAGGTCGCCATATTGATGCGCGAGCAGATGGCTCTGTATCTGGGTAACCGTATCCATCGTGACGTTCACGACGATCAGCAGGCTGGTCCCGCCCAGGTAGAACGGGATCGCCAGCGCGGTCACCAGATACTCCGGCAACAGGCAGATGATCGTCAGATAGGCCGCGCCGATCACGGTGATGCGCGTCAGCACATAGTCGAAATAGGTCTCGGTGTTCTTGCCGGGCCGAATACCGGGAATGAACCCGCCATATCGCTTCAGATTGTCCGCCGTCTCTTCCGGGTTGAACACCACCGCCGTGTAGAAGAACGAGAAGAAGATGATGCCGGCCGCGTAGAGCCCCATATAGATCGGCGAGCCATGCTGCAGCGCCTGGTTGAGCGTCAGAACGAAGTCGCCCCACGCACTCTCGCCCGCCACCTGGTTGCCCGCGAACTGCGACACCGTAAGCGGCATCAACAACAGCGACGACGCGAAGATCGGCGGGATGACGCCAGCGGTGTTGATCTTCAGCGGCAGATGGCTGCGTTCGGCCTGCATGCCACGCTGCGTCTGGCGCTTGGGATA
>NZ_JAQGLJ010000067.1 GCF_028292945.1 Sphingomonas bacterium
CGGACCGCCCAGGCTGATGTTCTCGAACCGCAGTTCGCCCGCGCGGTTGCTGAACGCGGCACTGCCCACGAACGAGAACGCCTGATCGCCGGCGGTGTTGATGTCCGCATCGATCCGGCTCAGGTCGATCAGGTCGCCCAGCTTGAAGTCCTGGATGCCATCGCGATCCGTCGAATTGGACTCCGCCACATCCTGATAGCGGAACACGTCGTTGCCCCCGCCGCCGGTCAGCGTATCGCCGCGCCGCCCGCCATAGATCAGGTCCGCGCCGGCACCGCCGGTCAGCACATCATTCCCGCCACCGCCGAACAGGCTGAACACACCGTCCGTCTCCGCCGCGCCGTTGAAGCTCATCGTTTCGTCGGATTGCAGCCCGGCGCCGTTGACTGTCAGCCTCTCGCCAGCTGCGACGTTGCCGTCGTCGCTGGTCACGCTGTAGCTATAGCGCTCGCCCGACACGAAGAAGCGCGTATCCGCGGCGCTCATCAGCGTCAGCGTCTCGACGCCGTTGAGCTGGGTGGCGCCGAGCGTCACCGAAAAGTCGCCCCGCAGCACGACAATGTCCGCGCCGCCGCCGCCGATCATGCGATCGCCGGCGTTGAAGCGCCCGTCGGCCATGAAGAAGACGTCCGCGCCCCCTCCGCCGGTCAGCAGATCGGTGCCTGCACCGCCATAGATCAGGAACGTCCCGTCGGTTTCTGCCGAGCCGTCGAAGGTCAGATCCTCGCCCGTGAGTAGCGCCGCGCCGTTGACGATCAACTGCTGCCCCGCGGCGACGTTCGCGTCGACCGAGGTGACGACATAGTCGTAGCGGTTGTTGGCCGTGTCGCCGAACCGCCCGTCGGAGCCGGTCAGCAACGACAGCGTCTCGACATTGACCAGGTTCTCCGCACCCAGCGTCAGTGCCGGGTAGTTGCCCTGCACCGCCACCACGTCGGCGCCAGCACCACCATCGACCCGATCCGCCGCCGTCAACGTTGTACCGAAGTAGAAGGCGTCGTTGCCCGAGCCGCCCGACGGCGTGTCGTTACCGCCCTGGCTGAGTTCGAAGAAATCCGCCTGTGGTGTGCCGGTGATGGTGTTGGCGCCGGCATCACCACGCAACTGGCTGCCGGGACCGTCCATCCCGGTCACGGTGACACTCACCGTCGTCGTGCTGCCACCGTTCAACATATAGCTGAACGTGTCGACCGCGCTGCCGTTCGCCGCGCCCGTCGCCGCGACGGTGGCCGGCGACACGAGGTAGTTGAAACGGCCGTTGGGATCATAGCCCAGCGTCCCGTCCGCGTTCAGCGTGACGACTGCACCCGAGGCGATCGTCGCGCTCTGGTTCGCCGTCAGCGTCGTTCCATCGACGCTGACTACCGCCTTGGGCCCGCCGTCCACATCATCGTCGTTGGTCAGGACGGGGACGGTCGTGGTCGCGTTCTCCGCCACCGTCGCCACGTCCGCCACCGCAACCGGCAGGTCGTCCACGGCGGTGATGGTGATCGCCTCGCCGTCGGACCCGGTCTGTGCCGTGCCGCCGGTGTTGCCGCCGTCGTTGACCGTCACGGTCAGCGTCGTGCTGGCGGGCGGGGTGTCGGTGTCGGCGGTGTAAGTCACCGTGCTGGTCGCGTCCGAGCCGAGCAGCGCGTTGAGCTGCGCCACCGTGCCGCTGACGACCACGCTGCCGGTGGCGTTGCCGCTGACGATCGTCGCGCCGCTGCCGCCGACGGTGATGTCGAGAACGCCATAAGGAACCGCCAGCGTAGCGGTGAGCACGCCCGCGCCCGCGTCGACGTCGGCGACGGCCACCGCGCCCTTGAGGTCGAGCGTCACCTGCTCGGTCGCAGCGAAGCCGGCGGTTGCGGCAACGATCTGACCCCGGACGCTGGCGCCGCTCGGGTCGGCACCCTGCCCGCTGAAGTCACTCCACAACACGACATACGCGCCACCATCAAGGGCGGCGATGGTCGGTTCGGCCTGATCGGTCGCCGTGGTCGTGTTGACCAGGAATTCGGAGCCGATCTTCGTGCCGCTCGCGGAGAAGACCTGCGTCTTGATGCCGAACGCCGGATCGCCGCTCTGCCTGCTGTCATCGGTCCACGTGATAGCGAAGCCGCCATCGGACAGCGCCGCCACCTCCGGCTGATACTGGATTCTGGTCGTGATCGTGTTGACCAGGAATTCGTTGCCGACAGGTATGGCGGCGGCGTCGAACAACTGGCCGACGATGCCGGCAACGCTCCCATCGCCCAGCTGTCCACTCTCGTCGCGCCACGTCACCACGAACCCGCCGCCCACCAGCGCCGTCACCGCGGACTCGATCTGAGTGCCGGATGTCGTCGTGTTGGCGAAAAACTCGCCGCCGAGCTTGCCGCCCGCCGCGTCGAACCGCTGCGCCTTGATATCGCCCCCACTCGACCAGGTCACGATGAACCCGTTGCCGAGCGCGGTCACGCTGGAATCGTACTGTTCACCGCTGGTGACGGTGTTCACCAACAGCTCCGTGCCGACCCTGTCGCCCGCGCTGCCGAAAAGCTGTGCCTTGATCGAATAGCTGTCGGCATCGCCATTGAGGCCGCTCGGATCGGACCATGTGACGACGAACCCGCCCGACGCCAATGTCGCGATGCGCGGTTGCTCCTGATTGCCCGGCAGCGACGTGTTGACGAGCAATTCGCCGCCAAGCGCTCCGCCGTTCGCGTCGAACCGCTGCGCGCGGATCGCATAGCCCGCGTCATCCGCGCTCTGGCCGCTGTCGTCATACCATGCGACGACGAAGCCGCCGGCCGCAAAGCCGGCGACGGTCGACTGCGTCTGGATGAACTGGGTGGTCGTGTTGACCAGGATCTCAGTCCCGACCTTGGCGCCTGCGGCATCGAAGCGCTGTGCCTTGATGCCCGAGCCGCTGGCGTCGCCGCCCAGATTGCTCTCGTCGGTGAACGTCGCGACGAACCCGCCGGTCGATAGCTTGGCGACCGACTGCACATATTGCGCGCCTTCGGTCTGCGTGTTGACCAGGAACTCGCCGCCCGACTTGCCATAGCCCGGCATGATCGACACGGTTGGCGCGTCGTTGGCGGCGGTCACGGTCAGCGTCTGGGTCTCGACCGTCGCCTGCGCGACGCTGAAGATCGTCCCGACGTTGTTGCCGTCGTTGAATGTCATCGTGACGGTATTGTCGCCTGCGGTCGGGCTGTCGCCGACCAGGATGTAGCCGAAATCGTCGACCAGATCGTTGAGCCGCGCGAGGGTCGCCTCGCCGGTCAGTGCGCTCACAGTCATGTTCGTCGTGCCGAACCCGGCAATCTGGCCGATCGCGACGGGCGTGCCCGCATTGTCAAAGACGAGGTCAAAGCCGCCGCCGCCATCCGCTACGATCGAGAAGAGCGATCCTGCCTTGAGGTTGATGCCGCCCTCGCCGCCGCTGACGTTGAGTGTGAAGCTGCCGCCCACGAAGTTGGCCGGCAGGTCCGGATCGGACAGCACCACGCCTTGCATCAGCGGCGTCGGCGTCGCCGCATTCTCGGCGAAGGCGATTGCCGCGCTGGTCGGCGCGGTCGATTGCGGCGCGTCATTGTCCGGGGTGACCCCGACGGTCGCCACGGCGCTGTCGGTGCCGCCATCGCCGTCGGTCAGCGTATAGGTCAGCGAGCGGGTCGCCTGGTTGGGATTGTCGGAGGTGTGCAGGAAATTGACCGCGCGGGTCACGAACTGGACCGCGACAGCCGTCGCGTCGGCGTCGAACGTGACCACCAGCGGCGTGTCGTGATCCCCGGCCGTGTAGGTGGCGACGACGGTGCCGTTGAAGCTTAGCGCGTTGCCGCTGACCGTTACGAAGTTGCCGGAACCGTCGCTGAAGTCGTCGACGTCGAGCACGTCGCCGGGCTGCGCGGCGGCGGTGATCGCGACGGTCAGCGTGCCCGTATCGAAATTGGCCGAGTCGATATCCGTGACGGTCGCGGCCGGCGCGATCCCCCCTGCCCCAGTCGGATCCTGCTCGTAGGCGCCGTTGTTGGTGCCGTCGCCGGCCGCATTCCCATTGAGATCGAGCACCGGCGCGTCGTTGGTCGCCGTGACGTTGAAGGTCAGCCGGTTCGGCGTCGGATCGGTGTCGACGCCACCACCCGAGGTGCCGCCATTGTCGCGGACCTGGAAGGTGAAGTTGCCGTACGGCGTGCCATTCTCGTTCGCGTCCGCCGCGAAGACGAGTTGGCCGGCGGTGATCTGTGCCTCGGTGACGAACGTTCCCGCTGCGGTGATCGCAACACCGTTCAGGCGCAGCACGCCGTCGCTCGGCAGCGTCGTGATCAACACGCCCGTGAAGCCATTGTTGTCCGCGGAATCGATGAAGCCGAAATCGGCAACCGAAAGCGTACGCGAGCCGTCCTCGGCAAAGGTGTAGGTGGCGTCTGTCCCGGCCGGCGCGTCATTGATGCCGGTGATGAGGATGGTCCGGGTGTCGGTGTCCTCTTCGGTCTCGGCGTCGCCGGTCAGGCCCGGGTCGCTGCCGGTCACCCCACCATCGTTGGTCGATACGGTCAGCACGTCGCTGCCGCTGAGATTGGCATTGGGCGAGTAGGTCAGGCCGTTGCTGGCCGCCAAGGTCGCGTTGATCTTGTTCAGGGTCGCGTGAACCATGACCGTGTCGACAGCCAAAGCGATGATGTCCTCGTCGACGATACCGCCCGCGACATCGGTGCGCAGGACGATCGCGCCGTTGGCCACCTGGAAGGTGACGTACAGCCGGCTGGTCGCCGGGTTGGCGTCCACGTCCGCGATGGACATGCCGGTCAGCGCCACGCCGGTGGCGTCCTCGGTGGTGACGACCGTCCCGCCGACCGAGTTGACCGGCGCGTCGTTGACCGCCGCGACGTTGACCGTCACGCGACCGATGTCGGTGCCGCCCTGACCGTCGCTGATGGTGTAATCGAACGCGGCCGGGCCGTTGAAGTTCGCCGTCGGCGTGAAGGTGATCGTGGTCCCGCTCAGCGACACGGTGCCGCCGGTGACAGCGGTGACGTTGGTGACCGTTCGCGGATTGCCGTCCGCGTCGGTGTCGTTGGCGGTCAGCTGTGCGGCGGTGAAGGTGGCGACGGTGTCCTCGGTCGCGGCGAGCGTGTCGTCGACCGCCACCGGCGGGGTGTTGGTGCTGACCGCGACGGTGCTGATCAGTTCGTCCGAATAGAGCAGGCCGTCGAAGACGGACGCGGCGATCGTGCGATTGGGCGCAGCGCCGCTGTTGTCGGCATTGTTGCTCGACGAGAAGGTGACGCTCTGCAGCGCCGAGGCATATTCGGCCACGGTTGCCACGCCGGTCAGCGTCATGACGCCGGTCGTTGTGTCATAGGTGAAGATGATACCCGGGTCAGTGAGCGTGCCGCTCGTGCTGCCGGCGATGCGCAGAAAATCCTGGTTCGCGCCGCTGAGGAAATTGTTCGTGATCCGCACCTGCGCGCCGCGGAGTTCGTCGCCGGTGTTGAGCGTGTCGACATCGGACGCGGTGAGGCTGGTGAAGGGGTTGACCCGGTTGGTCTCGCCCGTCCCCACATCGAGGACCGCCACCGCCGGCGTCGTGCCGGTCAGCGTCGGCGCGTTCTGGACGTTGAGGCCATAGGGCGTGAGGCCGTTGGCGTTGCCGATCGTGGCGAAGTCGATCGGGTCATCAACCGTGCCCCCGCCCGTCAGCGCGCCGCGATAGATCTTGTGCGCGTTGTTCGGCTCCTGGCTGGTGACGTAATAGCGCCCCGTCGCCTCGTCGATCGTGATGTACTGGAAGTTCTGGTTGGTCGCGTCGGTCTCCGAATAGACCACCACGGGAGTCCCGCCCACACCGTTCGCGTCGGCGGCGGCCATGCGATAGATGCCGCCGGTCTCGCCGCTGCCCGCGGTGTTCAGCTGCACGGTCGTGAACCACACGTCACCCGTAGCGGTGTTGATGTCGATGCCCTTGATCGACCCGAGCGTGTCTTCCAGTTCCTGCGGGTCTGGAACGCCCGTGACGAAGCTGGCGTTTTCGCCGCTGGTGCCGAAGATCAGCTTGGTGATGGTATTATCCGACGCATTCGTGTCGGCGGCCGCGATGTTGTCGACGCGGAAAATGGAGTTCTGCGTGGCAACGTTGGTGAAGATGGGGTCACCGTTGCCGTCGATGTCAGTGATCTCGGACGAAACCTGGGTCGAGACGATGAACGCCCGGCCGGTTGCCGGATCGAACGCCAATTCATTGGCAAAGTTCGGGTTGCCGGTTTCGGTATCCGTGCCAAGATCCGCCAATGTCACCGCGGCCTGCCCGGCCGTGTCGTACGTCACCTTGCGGAGCAGGTTGCTCTCGGTGAAGTAAACGAGGCTGTTCGTGGCATCCAGCGCTATGCCGGTGATCCCGAGCGTGCCGCCATCGGCAGCCTGCGTGTACAGGATCGTGAACGCCGGCGCCGTGCCGGGGTTCGCCAGCGCCGCGCTGATGCTGCCCTGCAGGATGCGGTCCTGGGTGCCGTTGGAATCGGCGATGAAGAACCGGTCATTCACCGTATCCAGGACGATGTCCTTGGGTCCGAAGAAGCTGGTCGACGTGCTGCCGGTGCCGGTTTCGGGCTGGTTCTCGTAGATCGAATTGATCGCATAGCCGAGCGCGCCCTGGCCCAGCGTCGCGTCCTGATCGACGCGAAATATCGCGCCGCCGCCGACGGTAGTCCCCGCCGCGATCCAGATCTGCTGGTCCGGCGCGGTGAAGGCGTTGGTGCCGTTGGTCGGGCCGGCGAACGGCGCGGTATCGCTCTGAGCCCAATCGTTGGGATCGTTGATCGAATCGAGCAGCAGCGGCAGCTGGATGTTGTTGGTGCGCGCGGCGAACACGCCATTGTCGGCGGCCAGCGCGGTGGCGGTATTGGCGGCGACGCTCAGCCCGGTGCCCGTCAGGGTGCCCGCGAACACCGCGTTCCCGTCGGCGACTTCGAGTGCGTAGAGAAACCCCGTCGGCGCGTCGGCCGTACCCTGATAGACATAGATCGTCTCGCCCAGGTCGGACAGGTTGATGCCGAAACTGGACAATTGCGCAGCGGTGATGGTGATGATCGTGCCGGCCGCCAGGTCAGCGCCCGTCGTGAAGGGGTAGGTGGCCTCCCCGGCGCCGGGGGCGGCGAACGCCGTGCCGTTCCACGCGCGGTCGGTGAAGTAGATGGTCGTCCCCGAACCGACCGGCTTCATCAGCACAAAGGCCAGCAAGTCCGCGTCGGTCCCACCGTCCTCAGTGTTGTAGCCCAGAAGGGCGACGTCGCCCGCCGCCAGAGTCGTCGCGACCATATCAGTCATCCCCCCCATGCAGGCGCCCGCGCGCGGAATCCGGGCAGGCTGCCGATATCACTGCCTTATGGCAGGGCGGGAGGGGGAAGCCAACAACCCGTTGCAAAGCTTTTGGTTCCCGGCCCCGGATAGCAGTCGGCTTGTCCGCGATTGACAGTGACGGGAAGCCCGCCCATGATCTCTCCCACCGGTCGGGGGGCCTGGACCGTATGGGGCGTTCGCCCACCCTCCGCACAACCAGCGCGACCAGCGTGCGGAGGAATTGATGGCCGACCCGTTTCTTGGCGAGATCATGATGTTTGGCGGCAACTTCGCGCCGCGTGGCTGGGCGTTGTGCAACGGCCAGCTGCTGACGATCGTGAACAATGAAGCGCTTTTCAGCCTGGTCGGCACCACCTATGGCGGGAACGGGCAGACCAACTTCGCGCTGCCCGACCTGCAGGGTCGCCTGCCCATGCACCGGGGCACCCTGAATGGCACGACCCACTTTCTCGGCGAGAAGGCCGGTGCCGAGAGCGTGACGCTCACCGTCCAGCAGATGGGCGCGCATACCCACCCCATGTTCGCGGCGACTTCGGCGACGACCAAATCGCCCGCCGGGGCGGTGCTTGGCCCGCCGAGCAGTACGCAGGCGGGGCTGCGCACCTACAACAACACGGCGGCACCGGCGCTCGTGCCACTCAACCCGCAGTCCGTGACCTCCGCCGGCGGCAGCCAGCCGCATTCGAACATGCAGCCCTGTCTGTGCGTCAACTTCATCATCGCGGTCGAGGGTATCTTCCCCAGCCGAAACTGAGGCGACCCACCAGCCTGCGATCCCTCCCGGAGAGTTCCATGTCCGAACCGTTCATCGCCCAGATAAAAGTCTACGGCACCAACTTTCCGCCGCGCGGGTGGGCGCATTGCAACGGCCAGCTCATGTCGATCGCGCAGAACACGGCATTGTTCTCGCTGATCGGCACCACCTATGGCGGCAATGGCCAGACGACGTTCGGCCTGCCCGATCTGCGCGGCCGGGCCGCCATGCATCCGGGACACGGTCCGGGGCTGACGCCGCGCGTTCTTGGTGAGGTTTCCGGCAGCGAAAACGTCACGCTGACGATCAACGAGCTTCCGGCGCACAACCACGGTGTTCAGGCGACTACGGTTCTCGGCAATACCGCCGACCCGGCGGGCGCGGTGCTCGCGCGCGGGAATTTCAGCCAGCAGGGCAGCAGCGGCGCGGTGCCACTCTATTCGAACGACGCGCCAAATACGGTGATGGCGCAAACCCTTGGCATCGCCGGCAACAACCAGCCGCACGACAATATGATGCCGTCTCTGACGCTCAACTATTGCATTGCGCTGCAGGGCATTTTCCCCAGCCGCAACTGATATCGAAGGACCGCCGCTATGTCCGAAGCCTTTCTCGGGGAACTCCGCCTCTTTCCGTATAATTTTGCGCCGCGAGCATGGATGTATTGCGACGGCCAGATCCTGTCGATCGCGCAGAACACGGCGCTCTTTTCGCTGCTGGGCACCACTTATGGCGGCAACGGCCAGACGACGTTTGCCTTGCCCAATTTGCAAGGCAGGGCGCCGCTGCACTTCGGTCAGGGTCCGGGCTTGTCCAACTATGTTCAGGGGCAGGCGGCGGGAACCGGGACCGTCACGCTGCTGCAAACGCAGATCCCTGCGCACATCCACCAGGTACAGGCCCGCGACGCGCGGGCGACGCTGGTCAACGGGGCAATCCCTGCGAACACCAAGGCGCTCGCCCAGGCCGTTACCGCCACCAATCCGGTCCAGGAGGTCAACCTGTACGGCCCGGGCGCGACGACGGCCATGAAGTCCACCGCGGTCTCCACCGTGGGCGGCCAGCCGCATGAGAACCGCCAGCCCTATCTCGCGCTCGGCTGGTGCATATGCGTCGAAGGCCTTTTCCCTAGCCGGAACTGAGCCGAGATGACGCACGAGCATTTCGCGCCCGCGCTCGGCGAGCGCTTCGACCTGGCGGACGGCACCACATTGACGCTCGCTAAGATCGAAACCAGCGCGACCGGCTCTGCTCGCCCGTTCGCGCTGGTTTTCCACGGCGACGCGGCCACGCTCCTGCCGCAGCAGATCCATGCGCTGGCCAACGCCACGTTGGGCGAGCTGGAGATCTTCCTGGTCCCCGTCGCGCAGGCAGGCGAGCGCGTCGTCTATGAGGCGGTGTTCAACTAGGATCCCACCGCAGCCGCGCATGGCTCGCGGCGCTGCTGTCCGCGTCGACGAACCCTAGTCGCCGGTACAGCGCCGCTGCCCTCGGGTTCTCGTGCCGGACATGCAGGTCGACGGCCGCGCCCGCCCTGCCCGCCTCCCCCAACAGCCAGCGCAGCACCAGCGTGCCGTGACCCCGCCCCTGCTCGCGCGCCAGCAGGCCGATGTCGATCAGCCGCCAGCACGGCGTCGAGCGATCCACGTACAGCCTGCCGATCGCCTTGCGCTGCCGCTCGACGATCCAGCGGTCGGCTGCCGGGTGGACGCGCGCGGCGTGCGCCTGTTGCAGCGCGAACTGGCTGTCGAGGAACGCAGCAACTGCCGGCTCGGGCCAGGCGAGCAGCGCGAATTCCGATCTACGCTCTTCGCGGTACAGTGCACCAGCGAAGGCGGCATCGTCCGTGCGCTCGGGGCGCAGCCTCAGACCGGTCGCGATGGCGATGCTCATGCGCGCTCCTATGCCCTATGGCGTCGCCGCGCCAACCGCTCTACGCTGCCGCTACTGACAGGGGGAAATCTTGCGATGAGCACTGAGGGAACTCGCCGGGCGTTCGTGGGCGGCGCGGTGGCGACAGGGGCCGTGATCGGCGGCATGGCACTGTTCGGACGTAGCGGCGATCCGACGATTGCCCCCGATGGGGTTCGTGTGGTCGCCGGTCGCAATACCCCGCCCGCCATTCTGTTCGACCCGGTCGAAGTCGACCGCTGGACGGCGCTGGTCGGCAAGCCTGTCCGCATCGCCGGCGAGCAAGGATACACGTCCGGCACGGTGGAAAGCGTGCAGCGCGTCCGGTCCGACGGACCCCGCCCCGCCGGTGTGCGCAAGGAAGGCTTCACCGTCACCTTCGTCGTCGACGCCGCGACCGCGCCGGTCGGCGACGCGATCTACGACATCGGCCACACGATCGAGGGGCTGAGCCGCCTGTTCCTGATCCGCGCGGCCGATCGCGGCAAGAACGCGGTGTTCTTCGCCTTCTTCAACTAGGCTCGGCGCCTTGGGGGGGGGGGCACGCCCCTCCCGAATCACGCCCGCCCATTCCGGTCCGGAAGTGTAGCCACGCATCGCCGCGGTCTGCCGATGTCCGCGGGACGCCGGCGACCTGCGATAAGGCCGCTATTCAGACACACTCGCCGTTGATGTCACAGGAGGTTTCGGCCGAGTTTGAGCCAATCGATCTTGCACCCCGCTTTGCTGATGCGTCAGATGCGTCGCAATCGGGCAACCACGGTAATGAAGAAGGCTGTCGACCAGCCGAGCAGGACGATACCATTGACGCCCTCGATCGCCGATACCAGCCGCCACCGTTCGGCCATGACCGCGTCGCTGTAACCGATTGCGCCATAGGTGATGGTCGAGAAATAGACGGCCTCGCGCAGCCCTTCGACCGCACCCAGACCTACATACAGGAAGGCATAGAGCCAGATTTCCACGCCGTGCAGCGCGAACAAGCCCAGGATCGCCAGCAAGGTCACGGCGTTGCCGCGAAGCGAAAGGGGGTTGAGGTGCTCATGCGCCTCCTCGCGTGCCTCCAGTCGCAACACCTTGGCGAGGCCGTGCAATCCAGCGCCATGGATCGCCACGGTCAGCGACACCATGAAGGTGGCGAGTAAAAGCTCAGCTATCATTGGGCTCGACTCTGTTCGATCATACACGTGCGGGCCCGACCCAGGACCATCCAGACCCAAGCTGGTTTGGAAGCGATCGCCAGACCTTTAGATGCTCGGTCGATCTTGTAGAGCCGCAATGCGTAACGAGTATTGATCGACCATTTTCTGGTGAGCGATACGCACTGATGGGTCGTCGGTTTCGGCAGCAAGCTCGGTCGACTGCCTATGAAGAAGCTGAAGATGGACTAACTGCTTGTGCGGCATCGACAATGCTCCATTTGTAAGCGGGAGCTGTCCAGCGTCTCTCGGTCATCGGCTTGCTCTTGGTCCACCGACGATGGTTCTGCATACGCCAGCGCCAAATAAGCACCTAATCCTTTCGGCTCGGCCTCGCGCTGGTCCGGTTGGGGCGAATGCCGTAGTCAGCGGGTGCCCGCTTTGATGACGGTCAGCTTGCTGCCGACGCCGCTGCTACGAAGGGAGGCGCGTGTCACCAGCAACGTAGTGCCGGGCGTCAGCACGCTCGCGATCGCCTGCCTGAGGCCGTCGGGGACATCGCCGCCGGCGCGTTCGGCCGCCGTCATCTCGGCCCCGGCCTGCGCTGGCTCGCCCGGAAGCGGCAGCCGGAGCCAGCGTTCACCCGCCGGACCGTGGCCCAGAAACGAGAAGGCGGTTGTCCGCCCGATCGGAGCGTCGGTGCGGACCTTACCCGATCCGATCTCCACTCCGTTGCGCAGGACGACGATGCGCGCGTCCTGCCCGCTGACGACAATCGACACCGGGCCGCTGGGCGCACGTTCGGGATGCCAGGTAAATTCTGCGGCTCCCACCGCATTGGCGATCGGTGCTGCGAGCAGGCCAGGCCTGGGGGCGACCACCGGCACGTCGGCATCATCGGTGACGATCACCGTCATACCCAATGCGGAGATGCCGTAGAGCAGCTTGGCAAAGGCGAGCGGCAGGCGGATGCAGCCGTGCGACGCAGGATAGCCCGGCAGATTGCCCGCATGCAGTGCAATGCCGTCCCAGGTCAGCCGCTGCATGAACGGCATCGGCGCGTTTGCGTACAGGTTCGATTTGTGCACGGCGGCCTTTTGCAGCACCGTGAAGATGCCCGTCGGTGTGCGATGACCTTTTTTCCCGCTCGACGCGGTCGAGACGCCGATCGGCACGCCGTTGCGATAGGCATAGGCGCGCTGCGTTTTCAGGCTGACGATGACCGTCACTGGCCCGACGGGCGCAAGCTGTGGTGCCCAGAAATACTGGCCGGGGCGCAACGCCTCGATGGCGCCGTCGGTGGGTATGACCGGCAAAGCCGGCACGGCCTGGCTCAGAGCAATGCCAGGGCAACCTAGAGAGAGGCTGACGGGAATGATCAGCCGCATGGCCCAGGTGATGCTCATCGTACGGTTACCTCATGGACGTGTCTGGCAATTCGCGCGCCTTCTTGGGACGGCATGACGGCGGTCGGGACGGATCCGGCAAAGGCGAGATCGGCACAAATGAACGCTCGCGCCGCCTCGTCGTGTTCGCCGATCCCGCCGGTGAAGACGATCAGGTCGGCGCCTCCCAGCACTGCCAGCATGCCGGCGATCTGTTTCGCCACCGAGCGGCAGAAGATCGCGATGGCAAGCGTCGCGGCTGGGCTTTCCGTCGCGCGCAGCATGCGCAGGTCGCTCGACACCCCCGACAGCCCGAGCAGGCCCGAGCGTCGGTCGATCAGGTCCTCCAGCGCATTCGCATCCATCCCATGCTCGCGCATCAGATAGAGCAGCACGCCCGGATCGATGTCGCCCGTGCGCGTTGCCATGGTCACGCCGCCGGCGGGCGTCATACCCATGCTGGTGTCGACTGACCGCCCGCTGCGTACCGCCGTCACACTCGCACCGCTGCCGAGATGGGCGATGATCAGGCGCTCGGGCAGGCACGCACCGAACTGCGCAATGATCGACTCGCACGACAGGCCGTGAAAGCCATACCGCCTCACGCCTTGGTCGCGCAGCGGCTTGGGAAGCGGGAGCGTGGCAGCGATCTCCGGCAGGTCCGCATGGAAGCCGGTGTCGAAGCATGCGACCTGCGGCACGCCCGGAAAGCGCGCTTCGGCTTGCGCAATCAGCGCCAGCGACGCGGGTCCGTGCAGCGGCGCGAAAGCCGTCGCGCGTTGCAGCCGGGCAAGGACGCTGGCGTCGATCAGCACCGGCGTGAACAGGTCGGCGCCGCCATGCACGATGCGGTGACCGATCGCATCGGGCTGCACATCCCCGATGCGCGTGAACAGGTCTTCGTCCGAGCCGCTCTGCCCGACGGACACTTCGACGACCTCGTCGGCAACGTCATGGATGCCGAACTTCACCGAGGACGAGCCGCCATTGATCGTCAGCACGCGCGTCATCGCGCCCAGCGCCAGTCTCGCACCTCCGGCATGTCGTCGCCATGCTCTGCGACGTATAGCTTGTGGCGTTCCATCGTCGTCCAGTAGCGCGCCGTCTCCGCGTCGATCCGGTCCGCAAGCCGGGGCACCCGCCTGATTGCGTCGAGTGCAAGCCGGTAGCGGTCCAGATCATTGAGCACGACCATGTCGAACGGTGTCGTGGTCGTTCCCTCCTCCTGATAGCCACGAACGTGAATGTTGGCATGGTTGCGGCGTCGGTAGGTGAGTTTGTGGATCATGGCCGGATAACCATGGAACGCGAAGATCACCGGCTTATCGGTGGTGAACAGCGCATCGAAGTCGCGATCCGACAGTCCGTGCGGGTGCTCGGTCTCGGGTTGCAGCACCATCAGATCGACGACGTTGACGACCCGGATGCGGATGTCGGGCACGTACTCACGCAACAGCATCACCGCCGCGAGCGCCTCCACCGTCGGCACGTCACCCGCGCAGGCCATCACCACGTCGGGCTCGTCTTCGTCGCTCGCCCACTCCCAGATGCCGGCACCCGCCGCGCAGTGGACGACCGCATCGTCAATGTTGAGCCACTGCCACTCCGGCTGCTTTCCCGCGACGATGAGGTTGATGTAGCCGCGGCTGCGCAGGCAGTGATCGGCCACCGCCAGCAGGCAGTTGGCGTCCGGTGGCAGGTAGATGCGCGCGACCTCCGCCTTCTTGTTGGCGATGTGGTCGATGAAGCCGGGGTCCTGGTGCGACAGCCCGTTATGATCCTGACGCCAGACATGGCTGGTGAGCAGATAGTTGAGCGACGCGATCGGCCTGCGCCACGGGATCTTGGCGCTGACCTTCAGCCACTTGGCGTGCTGGTTCACCATCGAATCGACGATGTGAATAAAGGCTTCGTAGCAGGAGAAGAACCCGTGCCGGCCGGTGAGGAGATAGCCCTCCAGCCAGCCCTGGCAGAGATGCTCGCTGAGCACCTCCATCACGCGGCCGGAGGTGGAGAGATGATCGTCGCCCTGCTCGACATCAGCCATCCACGCCTTGCCGGATACCTCGTAGACCGCGTCGAGCCGATTGGACGCGGTCTCGTCCGGGCCGAACAGACGGAAATTGCTCGCGGGCAGGCTGAGCCGCATGACTTCGCGCAGGAAGCCGCCCAGCGCCCTCGTCGCCTCGGCGCGCACGCTGCCGGGAGATGAAACGCCCACGGCATGATCGCGGAACCGTGGCATCGCGAGCGGCACGCGCAGACCGCCATTCGCGTGTGGGTTCGACCCCATGCGACGATGCCCCGTCGGTGCGAGCGCGGCCAGCTCCGCGATCAGCTTGCCGTCGGCGTCGAACAGCTCCTCGGGCCTGTAGCTGCGCATCCAGGTTTCGAGCTGGCCGAGGTGCTCCGGGTTGGCGAAGCTGGCGATCGGCACCTGGTGCGCGCGCCAGGTGCCCTCGACCGGCTTGCCGTCCACCTCCTTCGGCCCGGTCCAGCCCTTGGGCGTGCGCAGCACGATCATCGGCCAGCGGGGGCGCGTCGCCTCGCCGTCATTGCGCGCCGCGGTCTGGATCGCCGTGATCCTGCCGAGCACCAGATCGAGCGTGGCGGCGAGCTGCTGGTGGACCGTGTCTGGATCGTCGCCCTCGACGAAGAACGGTTCGTGGCCATAGCCGCGCAACAGCTGGCTCAGCTCGTCGCGGCCGATCCGCGCGAGCACCGTCGGGTTGGCGATCTTGAACCCGTTGAGGTGCAGGATCGGCAGCACCGCGCCGTCGCGAGCGGGATTGAGGAACTTGTTGGAATGCCATGACGCGGCGAGCGGCCCCGTCTCCGCCTCACCGTCGCCGACCACGCAGGCGACGATCAGGTCCGGGTTGTCGAACGCTGCGCCGTACGCGTGCGCAAGCGAATAACCGAGTTCGCCGCCTTCGTGGATCGAGCCGGGCGTTTCCGGCGCCACGTGGCTGGGAACGCCGCCAGGCCATGAGAACTGCCGGAACAGTCGCTCCAGCCCGCCGCGGCTCCGCTCGATCGCCGGATACAGCTCGGTGTAGGAACCTTCCAGATAGGTGTGCGCGACGATGCCGGGGCCGCCATGACCCGGCCCGATCACGTAGATCATGTCCAGATCGTGTTGGACGATCAGCCGGTTCAGGTGCGCGTAGATCAGGTTCAATCCGGGCGTCGTGCCCCAATGGCCGAGCAGCCGAGGCTTGATGTCGGCCAACGCCAACGGCCGCTCCATGAGCGGGTTCGCCTTCAGATAGATCTGCCCGACTGACAGGTAGTTCGCCGCACGCCAGTAGGCGTCGATACGCCGCAGCATGTCCGGCGACAGCGGCCTTGTAGCCTCCGTATCCCCACATCCTGCCGCATAGGGCGGCTCGACATCGAGAACAGTAGCCACAATCAACGAACCTTGCCCGGGGAAAGCGCCACGATCGCGGAGCCATCGGCCGCGGCGGCGTGTAGCCGGGCGAGTTTGCTGTGACTGATCCGCGCCACGCTGGTGGCGGACGCGTCTGCCATGTCCTGCTCCGTTCGAGCACGCTGGCGATGATGATCACGAGTCTCGGGCATCGGTGACTCCCTGCGCAAGCGGGAGCACTTTCGGTCTCTCAGCCGCAGCCATGCCTGTAGGAGGGCGTCGGTAGCGGTTTAATAACATGCCGATGGTGGATTATCCACCTATAGTTTTCGCCTGTGGAGATGGCGCTAACCTATAATGCGAGCCCGCAGCTCATAAAATCCTTGGAACTTGGTCTTAGTATAATAAGCAGATAAAGCACTATGATGCGATCACCAGATATTGTTAGAGTCCATGATTGCACGTCGAAGGTGCTTGATGTATTCTGCTGCCTAACAGTGTCAGAGGATTCCACATCATGGCGTATGCTCCGCAACCGTTCGTCCGGCTCCCGACACGCTCTGGCCTGATCCTCCGCGTGCGCCGCGTCGGGCGGGATGACGAATCAGCGCTCGCAACATTCTTTAAGCAGGTGACGCCGGACGACCTTCGGTTCCGCTTCCTCACCGGCGTACGTGAAGTCAGTCACGAACGGCTCCGGGCGATGATCGACGTCGACGCGAGCCGCACCGACAGCTTCCTTGCAACCGGGGGGGACGATGATGCCGTGATCGCCGCCGCCATGCTGGCCAGGGACTCTGCTGGCGAACGGGCGGAAGTGGCGGTTTCCGTCCGATCCGATCGCAAGGACCAGGGGATCGGCTGGACGCTGTTGGAATATCTCAGCCGCGAAGCCGAAACCAGCGGGGTCAAGGTCCTGGAGGCGATCGAAAGTCGCGCCAACCATCAGGCGATCGCGCTGGAGCACGAGATGGGGTTCACGTCCGAGCCGATGGAAGGCGACGCTACGGTCGTCCTGCTGCGCCGGCGTCTAGCTCCATCGTGACGGCGGCAGGCGGTGTTTTAGCCCGCGTCGACGACCCCGCCCTTGTAGCTGTAGTCTCGATCGCCTCCGCGTTGGATGTCGAGCCGACGACCGGTCTTTCGAGCACCGAAGCGGCGCGACGGCTGGAGGAGCATGGGCCTAACGAACTGCGCGCTACTCAGGCGACGCCGACGTGGCGACGGGTGCTGGCGCAATTTCAGAGCCCGCTCATCTACCTGCTGCTCGGCGCCGTCGCCGTCGCATTCGCCGCCTGGCTGATCGAGGGGCGAGAAGGATGGCCTGTCGATGCCGTCGTGATCGCGGCCGTTATCGTTCTCAACGCGGCGCTGGGCTTCGTGCAGGAAAGCAAGGCGGCCGATGCGGTTGCGGCGTTGGCGCGGATGACGACCGTGACCGCATCGGTGCTGCGCGACGGTGAACGTGGCCGTATCGACAGCTCGGCCCTTGTGCCCGGCGACGTCCTCCTGTTGGAAGAAGGTGATGCGGTCGGGGCAGACGCGCGTCTGTTCGCCGCAGCGACGCTCCAGGTGGCCGAAGCATCGCTTACCGGCGAAAGCGCGGCGGTGCTCAAGCAGTGCGATGTCCTGCCGACAGTTGCCGCGATCGCGGATCGCTCAAACATGGTGTTCAAGGGAACAGCAGTCGTCGGGGGAACAGGCCGCGCCATCGTCACCGCCACGGGCATGCACACGCAAGTCGGTTCGATCGCGAGGATGCTGGACGCGACTAGCGAAACGGCGACCCCGTTGCAGAGGGAGGTGGCGCGGATCGGCCGGATGTTGAGCATTGCGGTACTGATCATCGCCACCATCGTGATCGCCACCGTGCTGCTATTGTCGCCGATCCACTCCTTCGCCGATGTCGTCACGGTGCTGCTGCTGGGCGTTTCGCTGGCGGTGGCCGCCGTGCCCGAAGGTCTGCCGGCGATACTCTCCCTCGTACTGGCGCTGGGCGTGCAGCGCATGGCCGGGCGCAACGCGGTGGTGAAGAACCTGTCTTCGGTCGAGACCCTGGGGTCGGCGACGGTGATCTGCTCGGACAAGACCGGCACGCTGACCCGCGCGCAGATGACGATCCAGCGCATCATCACCGCATCCGCCGACAGCAACGTGACCGGCAGTGGCTACGTTCCGCAGGGCGAGGTACGCACCACCGACGCGGCGCCGCTCGACGATCGCGGCCGCGCCGAGGCGATCGTCATGCTGAGTGGAGGCTCGCTGGCCGGCAACGCCAGCCTGCGACGGGAGGGCGACGGCGGCTGGAGCATCGGCGGCGATCCGACCGAAGCCGCGTTCCTGGTCGCGGAGCGCAAGCTGGGCCTGCACGAACGCCGCGAGGCTCGCTTCGACCGCGTCGCCGAGCTGCCGTTCAGCTCCGATCGCAAGATGATGTCGACGATCGAGCGCGACGGCGAGCATGGTGGCGAACTGATCGTGGTGTCGAAGGGTGCGCCGGACGTGTTGATGGCTCGCTGCACCCAGTTGCGCGTTGGCGCGGAGGTCCTGCCGTTCGATGACCAGAGACGCGCCCAGGCACTGCGCGACGTGGACAGTCTCGTCGGCGACGCGTTGCGCACGATTGCGGTGGCGTACCGCCCGCTCGAAGCTGGCGAACCACCGACCGCCGGCGAAGCGCTGGAACGCGACCTGATCTTCGTCGGGACGGTAGGCATCGTCGATCCGCCGCGAGAGGAAGCGAAGGTGGCTATCGCGGAGGCGCACCGCGCGGGCGTTCGCGTGATGATGATTACCGGCGATCATCCCGGCACGGCCGCGCGGATTGCGGCGCAACTTGGCATCGCGCCTGCCGGCGCACGCGCGCTTACCGGTGCCGATCTCGACGCCCTGGACGCGGCCGGGTTCGCGGACGCCGTGCGCAACACCTCAGTCTATGCACGCGTCGCTCCCGCCCACAAGCTGCGCATCGTCGCCGCCTTGCAAGCCGATGGCGAAATCGTCGCGATGACCGGGGACGGCGTGAACGACGCGCCTGCGATCAAGGCCGCCGACATCGGCGTGGCAATGGGCGTGACCGGAACCGAGGTGACCAAGGAAGCGGCCAGGATGATCCTCGCCGACGACAATTTCGCCACCATCGTCGCGGCGGTGCGCGAGGGCCGCGCCATCTTCGACAACATCCGCAAGTTCCTGCGCTACCTGCTCTCCTCCAACATGGGCGAGGTGCTGACCATCTTCCTGGGCGTGCTCGGCGCCGGCGTGATCGGTCTCGGCAGCGCCGAAGGCGACGAGCTGGTCCTGCCGCTGCTCGCCACCCAGCTGTTGTGGATCAACCTCATCACCGACTCCGGGCCGGCGCTCGCGATGGGGCTCGATCCCGAAACCGAAGACGTCATGGCGCGCGCGCCGCGAGGCATCGGCGATCGCGCGATCGACGGGGCGATGTGGCGGAATGTCGTCGCGATCGGGCTCGTCATGAGTTTGGTGACATTGCTCACCATCGACATGCAGCTGCCCGGCGGCATGATCGAGGGCAAACATTCGCTCGTCGAGGCGCGCACCGCCGGGTTCACGGTGCTCGTGCTGGCGCAGCTCTTCAACGCCTTCAGCGCACGGTCCGAAAGCGAAAGCGCCTTTCGTGGTCTATTCACCAATGGATGGCTGCTGACCGCAGTGGGTGTGTCGGCGGTGCTCCAGATTGCGGTGGTCGTATTTGCCCCGCTCAACGTGGCATTCGGCACCGCGCCGCTTTCGGCTGCACAGTGGCTGGTGTGCATCTTGATGAGCAGTGTCGTGCTCTGGTTCGCCGAGCTGATGAAGTGGGTCCGCCGCGTTGGGGTGTCCCATGGTGCTGGAGAAATGTCTGAGAGCAAAACCTCGCTGCGAAGCGCTGATCTCTCCTGAAGCTCAGTCGGCAATGCGGTAAGCTTGCGGGCCCTGAACGCAAATCTGAGCGGCGCGATCGACACCAGCCACGCGACCGGTCCGGGCAGCGTGCTGGCCGGCCGGGGGAGAGTTGGCGAGCTTGCACATCGAGGCGGGCAAGTCCGCCATACGGCATGGCCGGATGGTACTCGACCCGGCCGACCTGGCGCGGCAGCCCGCGGCGCTAGACATACCGGCCGCCCTAAGTTCGCTTGGCAGTCGCCCAATCGAGCACCGCGCCGATGCGCTGCAACACCCTGCCAGCAGTCTCCGCCTTCTCCAGCCAGATCGGCAGCACCGCGTCGCGCGCGATGGGGAACGTGATCTCAGCCAATGATGCACTTGCAAGCGTGGGATAAGGCAAAATCGTCGAGGTGGAACGCCGTTGAGCAGCGTGCTTCACGTTCCTCCAAGTCGCACGCTGTTCGGAGATCCGCCCGTCGGCTGCTTGCTCGAACCACGCGGTCGGCACTTGAGCCCTCTTCTCCATCACCGGATCGACACCCGCCCGAAGCTTCTGACCCACGGCGAGCGCCTGCTCGTGCGCCGTTTGCACGCCGACGACCTCGACGGAGCCTGGCCCGATGTCACGTCGCCGACCGTTCGATTGAACCCCCAGCACCCAGCTCTTCGAACCCTTGGCAAGGTCGGTGGCGGAGAGGGAGGGATTCGAACCCTCGGTGCCCGCAAAGGCACGCCGCATTTCGAGTGCGGTACAATCGACCACTCTGCCACCTCTCC
>NZ_JAQGLJ010000089.1 GCF_028292945.1 Sphingomonas bacterium
GCGACGGCGTATTCGTTGGCGTCGTAAGCGCCGCGCACGACCTTACCCATGCCGAAGAACTCGTGCGTCACGCCGGGAAAGGTGCGCTGCTCGACCCGACCACCGGCATTGCGGATCGCGGCGGCGAGCGTGTCGCCGTCGGAGCGCAGCGGGTCGATCTGCGCGTTGACGATCGTGACGGGCGGCAACCCGCGAAGGTTGGCGCGGACAAGGTTGATGCGCGGGTCCTGCTGGTCGGCCGTCGTTGACGAGTAATAATGGCCGAACCATCTCAGCATGGCGGTGTTGAGTGGCTTGGCGGCAGCGGAGTCGCGGCGCGACGGGAGTGTCATGCTGCTGTTGGCGATGGGGTATACCGCGAGGATATGTTGGGGTGCTGCGAGGCCATTGTCCCTCGCGTAAATTGCGGTGGCGACCGCAAGATTGCCGCCGGCGCTTTCGCCCGCGGTTGCCATTCGCGCCGCATCGCCGCCCCAGGCGGCCGCGTTCTGCAGCACCCAGCGATAGGCCGCCGCCGCATCGTCATGCTGGGCGGGAAACTTGAATTCGGGCGCGTGGCGATACTCGACGGAGACGACGATCGCGTTGAGCTGCTTGGACAGGAGGCGTGGCGTGGCGTCATAGGTGTTGACGTCCGCGATCACCCAGCCGCCGCCATGATAATAGACGATGATCGGCAGCGGACCCGCGCCGGCCGCCGCCACGGGCCTGTAAATGCGGGCGTACTGCATCGGGTCTGCGCCATAGGGCAGGTCCTGCGTCGTCACCGCCGGATCCGGTGCGGTCGACATGCCCTGGCGGCGCATCAGGGCATGCGCGGCATCGGCGGCCGAGGGCTGGATGCGGGCCTTGACCGGCGTCAGCATTTCGATCGGCTTCGCGCCGAGCAGGGGAAGCTGATTCAGCACGGCCTGCATGTCGGCGGCGGCTCGCGGCGGGGCGGGATACGCCATGCGGTTGTGGGGTGGCGGCGGTGCATTTGGCGACGGGGCCGACTGCGCAAGGAGCGGAGCGGACACACCCATCAGCAAGGCGGTACCGAAATTCAAGCGACGGGCCATGGGTTTACCTGCGATGAACGGGTGCAATGGCTGCCCAACCGCCGCCTCTCTTCTCGGTTCCGGGCACTGATGGAGGTTACACCATAAGTCGGCGCGGCATTGTCGCCGCCGAATGGCTTTGCTAGCCATCGCACCGTGGATGCCACCGACGCCGCGCGCGAACGCCTGACCGCAGCGCTGGTGCTGACCGGCACCGAGGACCGCGTCGCATTCCGCAAATTATATGATCTTACCGCCGCGAAGCTTTTCGGGATCTGCCTGCGTATCTGTGGTGAAAGGCAGGGCGCCGAGGACGTGTTGGCAGAAGTGTATCTGACGGTGTGGCGGCGTGCGGGCGCGTTCGAGCCCGGCCGGTCCAGCCCGATCACCTGGCTGGCGGCGATCGCGCGCAACCGGGCGATCGACTGGCGACGCGCCCGCGGCAGCCGCCCCACCGCGCCACTCGCAGACGCGCCGGACGTGGCCGATCCCGCGCCGCTCGCGAGCGAGCTGCTGGAGGCGGCGGGCGAAGCGGCACGGCTGCACGGCTGCCTCGCTGGCCTGGAGGAGCGGCAGCGCGCGACGATCAGCACGGCCTTCTTCGACGGCGTGACCTATGCCGAGCTGGCCGACCGGCAGGCGGTGCCGCTGGGTACGGTGAAGAGCTGGGTCCGACGGGGCCTGCAGGCGTTGAAGCGGTGTCTGCAGGCATGACCGACAACGAACCCGATGTCGCGGCCGCCGAACTGGCGTTGGGCGTGCTGGAAGGGCCCGAGCGCGCGGCAGCGTATCGCCGCGTGCTCGCGGAACCGGGCTTTGCGGCAGAGGTGGAGTGGTGGCGCGATCAGTTTGCGGTGCTGGTCGACGCAGTGCCTGCCGTCGAGCCGGGCGCGCACATCTTCGCGGCGGTCGAGCAGCGTCTCGATCAACCGACGGCTGCGCCACGTCGCGGCTGGCTGTGGCCCTCGATCGCCGGGCTGACGAGCATCGCCGCGGCCGCCATGCTGGCGCTGATGGTGGCTCAACCCGAACCCGAACCGGTCCCGACTGCACCGCCTGCCGCGCTGTCGGGCGCGCTGCTGGCCGCCGCCATCGCCCCCACCGGGGCCGGCGACCCGCTCAGCGCGATCTTCGATCCCAGCGCGGGCACGTTGCGCCTCAGCGCCGCTACGCTGGCGACGGCCGGCAAATCGGCAGAGTTGTGGGTGATCGGTGGCGATGGCGTTCCGCATTCGCTGGGACTGCTGCGCCAGGGCAACGTCACCGCGCTGCCGATCGCACCCGCCGACCGCCCACGACTGGCGGCGGCTGCGACGCTGGCCGTGACGATCGAGCCGCTCGGCGGATCGCCCAGCGGCGCGCCGACGGGACCGATCGTCGCCAAGGGTACGCTCGCCCGCACATAAATCTCAGACGCCGTGCATCCGTCTCGGCGCGGCGTCCGTAGCTCCGGCCAGCATCCACGAAGGGTGCCTGGAGAATTCGCGATGCCGACCCCGTTTCGTACCTCGATCACTGCCGCAGCGTTGCTGCTGAGCGTCAGTTCGGTCGCCTCCGCCCAGCGCAATCCCCGGGTGGGCGGCGCGGCGATGTATCCGACCAGAACGATCGTCGAGAATGCCGTCAATTCCAAGGATCACACCACGCTGGTCGCTGCCGTCACCGCAGCAGGTCTGGTGCCGACGCTGAGCGGTCCTGGTCCATTCACCGTCTTCGCACCGACCAATGCTGCGTTCGCGAAGCTGCCGGCGGGCACGGTCGAGACGCTGGTCAAGCCGGAGAACAAGGGCACGCTGACCACGGTCCTGACCTATCACGTCGTTCCGGGCACCATGACGTCGAAGGACATCGCCAAGGCGATCAAGGCCGGTCGCGGCACCGCGCGGCTGACGACGGTGCAGGGCGGCACGCTGACCGGCACCATGATGGGCAAGCGCCTGATGCTGAGGGACGCCAAGGGCGGCACGTCGATGGTCACCATCGCCGACGTTCGCCAGTCCAACGGCGTGATCCACGTCGTCGACACGGTGCTGATGCCCTGAAGGACGCGCGGGGGAAGCTCCGGCCTCCCCCGCTCGGTTCTGGCAAAAGGTTATCCTGTGGCAAAGCAAATCCCGTGGCGCGAGGAAGCGGTGCTGGTCCGCACGACCGGTGCGTCGGTTCAGGACGGCGGTCGCGTGATCGTGGGCGAAGGACCGTTGTTCCGGCTGCTCGACATCGCCGATGCGCTTCCCCCAGCGGAGATCGGGCGGTACTTTATCACCCTGCCCGACCGTCGCACGCCGCCGTTCCGTTTCGAGGGCGAGGCGATCGTTCGGCTGCTGGGGCGGATGGATCGGCCGGGGGCGCTGGCGCTGCTCAATGCTCGCGCGCGCCTGGCCATGCGGCGCTAGTCGATGCCGCTGAAGCTGGTGGCGTCGCCCTTTATTCGCCGGGCAAGAGCTTTGTATGCCGGGGAAGGCCGCTAGCCGACGGGCAAGCGCTTTGTTCGGGTTGGGTCAGTGCATGACCAGGTAGAACTTGCCCGGCTTCGCGCCGGTGTTCTTCAAGCCGATCGTCACCCGCGTCGTCCACGCCGGCGTTTCAGCCGCACTGCGCGCGACGGGGGCCGTCCGGCAGGGCAATGGCCGCCCGTCGCTCGTCACCGAGAGGATGAAGGGGTCTACCCCGGCCGCGACGCCGACGCGTGCGCGCTGGCCGGCGAGAAACGTCTGTTCGACCCTGAACGCCTCTCCCGGACGCAGGCTGAGCGCGCGATACCGGATCGCCATCAAGTCGCCTCCCCCGAAGCATCCCGCGAACACGCTGTTGGCCGGCGCGCGCGCTGTCGACCGATCAGCCGACGCCAAGCACCTCCACCGCGTCAGGCTCTCCACCGAACGCGACCAGCTCGCCCGCCATCGCCCCCATCAGCGCGCGCGCCAGCGGCGCGGACCAGGCGATCAGTCCGGCGGCCGGGTCGGCCTCGTCGTCGCCGACGATCCGAAAGCGGCGTTCGCTTCCCCGGAGCCGGATGTGCACGTCGCTGCCGAAGCCGACCTCGTCGGCGTCCGGGGCCGGGGCAACCACTGCGGTGACCGCGCGGGTGTGCCAGTAGCGCAAGTCCCTGGCGACCGCCTCCCTGCCCGCCTCGTCGGCGGCGGCCAGCGCCGCCTCCAGCTCCGTCACGCGGGCGTGGATCAGATCCAGTCCGCGCGCGGTGACGATGTTGGGACCGGCCGGGATCGGCAGCTCGAAACGCGGCTCGCGATGCTCCTCGTCACTCTCCCGCCGAAACGCCACGCTCATCGATCGAACTCCCTGCGCACGAGCGTTCCCCCGATCGCCAAGGAACGCAAGCGGTTACCGCTCGATCGGTGACTCAGCGACGCCCTAGACGGCGACGTCGGCGTCGCTCAGCGGATCGCGCCGTCGCGTGTCGGGCAGCAGCAAGGCGGTGATCAGCGCCACGGCGCAGATCGCGGTGGCGTACCAGTAGAAGCCGGACTCGTTGCCCGCCTGCTTGAACGACAGCGCGACATATTCCGCCGTGCCGCCAAAGGCTGCGTTGCCGATCCCGTACGCCAGCCCGACGCCGAGCGCGCGGACGTGAACGGGGAACAGCTCCGCCTTGAACAGCCCGCTGACGGCCGTGTACGGACTGGCGATCGTCAGCGCGAGCAGCACCAGCGCGAACGCCGCGCCAGCACTCGTCACGCCGCCCAGCAGCGTCAGCAACGGCACGGTGGCGAGCGTCGCGCAGACGCCGAAGATGACGATGTTGGCCTTGCGTCCGATGCGGTCCGACAGGGCGCCGAATGCGGGCTGCATCAGCGCGAACGGAATCAGCACCGCGGTCATCACCCAGTTCGCCGTCTTGGCGTCCATCGCGGCAGTGTTGACCAGGTATTTCTGCATGTAGGTCGTGAAGACGTAGAAGAAGAGCGAGCCGCCTGCGGTGAGCCCCATCACGATCAGGAATGCGCGCCAGTGCGGCAGCAGCGCGCGCATCGTGCCCGCCTCCTTGTTCCGATCCGGCGCAGTCTCGGGCATGTCACGGCGCAGCGCCAGCACCGCGACCGCCGCCACCGCACCGAGCGCGAAGGGAATACGCCATGCCCACTCCCGCATCGCCTCGTCCGACACGAACTGCTGGACGAGGAGGATAACGGTGAGCGCCAGCAGCTGCCCGCCGATCAGAGTCACATACTGAAACGAGGCCCAGAAGCCGCGTCGCCCCTTGGTGGCGATCTCGCTGAGATAGGTCGCGGCGATGCCGTATTCGCCGCCAGTGGAGAAGCCCTGCACCATGCGGCCGAGCAGCAGGAGCACCGGCGCGGCCGCGCCGACCTGCGCATAGGTGGGTACGACCGCGATCAGCGCGGAGCCGACCGCCATCAGCAGGATGGCGACCATCATCGAGTGCCGCCGCCCGCGCCGGTCGGCAAGTCGACCGAAGAACCACCCGCCCAGCGGTCGCATCAGAAAACCGACGGCGAAGATTCCCGATGTGCCCAGCAGCTGCGCGGTGACATCGCCCTTGGGGAAAAAGGAGGCGGAAAAGTACAGGGCGGTGAAGGCATAGACGTAGAAGTCGTACCATTCGACCAGATTGCCCGCCGACCCGGCGATGATCGCCCGCAGCCGCGCGCGCGTGGTCAGCCCCTCGTCCATCTTCTCGTCGCTCGTCACGCTCGTCTCCCGCCTGACCTTCGTCGGAACGGCGCGCGGGCGTCAAGGTGCGATCAGGGTGCCGCGCCGTTCCCCCCGGACGGCGCGGCGGTGGTCCAGTGGAGCGGACACCGGACACCGACACCGGATGCCGCCAAATGGTACGAGGCACCATCGGCCAAACCGGCTAGGCCGAATGGGCGAAGAACACCATACAATCGGGGATGTCTGCCGCCGCGCTTGCGGCCTAATTGAAAGGCGCTGCGGTGCCGGGGGCCCGGCCCGCGAACCGGGGACCGCCCATGTCGCATCACGGCCACGCCTTGCGCCGAGAACCATCACCGGCCCGACGGGGGCCGGCGTTCGAACCACCGGCGGCATGCAACGAGCCCTGCTCGGCGATGGTGCTGACGGTGCGCTCGATCAACGGCTGCCCGGGCGACACGCTGTCGCTGGATCTCGCCGGCACGAATTATACGCGGATGGGCAGCGACCTGTATCTCGACGACAGACGCATCGGGCGAGTTACGGGCGGGGCCGGCACGGCGCTGCGCCTGAGCCTGGCCGGGGCCGCCGATCGGCATGCGGAGCGACTGCTGGAGCGCGTGCGCTATGCCAATGTCAGCCCCGGCGCGCCGTACAGCCGCCTGTTCCTGCTCACCACCACGGCGCCTGGTAGGGCGGCGGCGACCATGCGGCGGCAGGCGGTCAACAGTGCCTGGCTGGCGATGCTCGCCGAGCAGGTCGCCGCCGCGCTTGGCGATCTGGCGGCGCGCGGCGAGGCGACGGTCGATCGCAGCGGCCGGCTGCGCGCGCTCGCGCCGGCGGTGCTGCCGGCCGACAGCAACGCCGAACCTGAGGCGCTGAACGCCGCGCTGGAGCTGGTGCTGGCGGCGCGAAACCCGCGCGCGCCGGCCCCCGCGAGCAGCGAAGCGGCACGCCTGTCGCCGCGCCAGTGCGAGGTGCTGCAGCTGGTGGCGAGCGGGTGCTCCAACAAGCGGATTGCGCTGGAACTCGGCGTCTCGCCCGCGACGATCAAGACCCATGTCGCCAGCGCGATCGCCACGATCGGCGCGCGAAACCGCACGGACGCGGCGATCAGGGCGCGCGAGCGGGGCTGGATTTGAGCCGCACGTGCCCTAAGCCGATGAAAGACAACCCCGGGGAGTGCAGCGTGACGGACGATCGCAAGACGGCAGCGGACTTTCCGCGCGAGGTGCTGACGCTGTTCGACCAATATGTGCATGGAAGCCTGAGCCGGCGCGGATTCCTGGACGGATCGGCGCGGGTGCTGGGCAGCGTCGCGGCGGCCAGCGCGGTGCTGGGCGCGCTCACTCCGGATTTCGTCGGCGCGCAGGTGGTCGCCCCCGACGACAAGCGGATCGCGACAACGCGCGTCGACATCGCCTCGCCCGAGGGCTCCGGCACGATCAAGGCCTACGTCGCCAGGCCGAAAGGCGCGTCGCGGCGGTCGCGCAAGCCGGTGGTGCTGGTGATCCATGAAAATCGCGGGCTGAACCCGCATATCGAGGACATCGCGCGGCGGCTCGCCACCGCCGGCTTCATCGCGGTCGCACCCGACGCGCTGACCGCGCTGGGCGGCTATCCGGGCACCGAGGACGCGGCGCGGGCGCTGTTCGGGAAGCTGGACCAGGCCAGGATCTTCACGGACTTCCTCGCCGCCGCCCGCTGGGCCGAGGCATTGCCCGACGGCAACGGCAAGCTGGGCGCGACCGGTTTCTGCTATGGCGGCGGGATCGTCGGGCGACTGGCGACGCGGATGCCGTCGCTGCGCGCGGGAGCGCCCTTCTATGGCTCGCCACCGCCGATCGAGGGCATCCCCGCGATCAAGGCAGAGCTGGTCGTCCACCTCGCCGCAAACGACGAACGGGTCAACGCACAGTGGCCGGCGGCGGAGGCGGCGCTGAAGGCAGCGAAGACGCGCGCGCAGATCCTCGTCTATCCCGGCGTCGAGCACGGGTTCAACAACGACACCACCCCCAGGTTCGACAAGGCGGCGGCGGACCTCGCCTGGGCGCGCACGCTGGCGTTGTTCCGCAAGCGTCTGGGCTGACCTGGGCCCCCTCCCCGGCGAAAGCCGGAGCCCAGTGTCGGTGCGCAGCGCCGACCGGCGCTACCGCGCGGCATCTTTGCTTGGCTGGGGCCCGGCTTTCGCCGGGGAGGGACTGAGACGCTTACCAGCGGCTCACTCGGACGGGTGCGTCGCCCAGTGCTTGTTGATCCACAGCGCGCCCAGCGTGCAGGCAACGCCGGACAGCAGGTACAGCCCGACGGCCCACAGCCCCAGCCTGCTGGCAAGGAACAGCGCCACCAGCGGCGCGAACGCCGCGCCGGTGAACCAGGCGGCGTTGGCGACGATCGCCGCGCCGGTGTAGCGCGCGGCCGACGGCAGGCGATCGTTGACCACGCCCGACGACTGACCGAACGCCAGCCCGAGCAGCGCCGCGCCCGCGAGCATGAAGCCGACCTGCCCGCCAATGCCCCAGCCGAGCAACGGCGGGCCTGCGAACCCGAACACGCCGATCGCGACGGCCGACCAGCCCAGCACCTTGCGCCGCCCGATCAGGTCGGCGGTCACGCCCGATGCGACCAAGGCGAGCAGAAAGACCACCGCCGCGCCGATCTCGATCAACAGGAACTGCTCCAGCGGCCGTGGCTGCGTCAGCATCACCCAGGCGAGCGGAAACACGGTGACGACATGGAACAGCGCGAAGCTGGCGAGCGGCGCGACCGCGCCGAGCAGGATGATGCGCCACTGCTCGACCATCGTCCGAAACGCCGGCGCGGGTTGAAGCTCGCCCTGTTCGAACAGCCGCGTGAACTCGGGCGTTGCGACCAGCCGCAGCCGCGCGAACAGCGCGACGACGTTGATCGCCAGCGCCACGAAGAATGGATAGCGCCAGCCCCAGGCCAGGAAGTCACGCGGGGTCAGCACCCACAGGAAATAGGCGAACAGCGACGCCGCCACGATCAGACCTAGTGGCGCCCCGAGCTGCGGCACCATCGCGTACCAGCCGCGCTTTTCGCGAGGGGCGTTGAGCGACAGGAGCGTCGGCAACCCATCCCACGCGCCGCCCACCGCCACCCCCTGCCCGACGCGGAACAGCGCCAGCAGCCACGCCGCCGCGGCGCCGATCTCCGCATGGCCGGGCAGCAGCGCGATCGCCATCGTCGAGCCGCCGAGGAGGAACAACGCGATCGTCAGCTTGACCCCGCGCCCGTGGTGGCGGTCGATCCACATGAACAACAGCGTCCCGAACGGCCGCGCGGCAAAAGCGACGGCGAACAGCGCAAACGAATACAGCGTAGCCGTCAGCGGGTCCGCCCAGGGGAAGATCAGCCGGGGGAAGACGAGCACGGAGGCGAGCGCATAGACGAAGAAGTCGAAATACTCCGACGCGCGGCCGATCACCACGCCGATCGCGATCTCGCCGGGCCGGACGCGGTGCTCGCGCGCATTGACAAGGCGGGCGTCGCGTTCCAGCGGCGTGGAGGTCGCAGAGGCAAGTGCGTTCATGCTGCCGATCCGTTCACGCCATTCCCTACCGCTTAGGTCGCGCTTGCGACGCTGTCCAACGCTGTTGGTCGCGGGTTGCGCCGCCTTGCTGGGCGGGTGCAGCGGCGGTGTGCTGGACCCGGCTGGCGACGTGGCACTGCAACAGCGCAACCTGCTGGGCATCGCGACCGCGCTGATGCTGCTGGTCGTCGTGCCCGTGATGGCGGCGACGGTGCTGTTCGCGTGGCGCTATCGGGCCGGCAATGCGGGCGCGACCTATGATCCCGACTTCGATCATTCGACCGGGTTGGAATTGCTGATCTGGTCGGTGCCGTTGCTGATCGTGATCGTGATCGGCGCGGTGACCTGGACCAGCACGCACCTGCTCGACCCGTTCCGTCCGCTCGATCGCATCGCGGCGGGCAAGCCGTTGGCGGCGAACGCGCCTCACCTGGAGGTGCAGGTGGTGGCGATGGACTGGAAGTGGCTGTTCATCCTGCCGGAGCAGGGCATCGCCACCGTCAACGAACTGGCGCTGCCGGTCGACGTGCCGGTGCGGTTCCGGATCACCTCGGTCAGCCAGATGAGCACCTTCTATGCGCCGACGATGGCTGGGATGATCTATGCCATGCCCGGTATGGAATCGACGCTGCACGCGGTGCTGAACCGGCCGGGAGAGAGCTGGGGCTATTCGGGCAATTACACCGGTGCGGGCCATTCGGATCACCGTTTCCGCCTGCGCGGGATGGACCGCGCGGGGTTCGACCGCTGGGTAGCGCATGTGAAGGGCGGCCAGCCGCTCGCCGTGCCGGCCTATCTCCAGCTGGAGAAGCCGAGCGAGAAGGTGCCGGCGCTGCGCTTTGGGCGGGTCCAGTCGGACCTGTTCGCCCGCATCGTCAATCGCTGCGTGCGCCCGAACACGCCCTGCATGAGCGACACCATGCGCGGCGACATGCGGCGCGGCGGCGGTGATCCCGGCAATGCGCGCCTTGGGTCCGGGACCATGCCCGGTCGTGGGACGACGGGCGACAAGCCGGTGCCCGCATTGCAGAAGAACCCCGAAGCGGGCTCCGGCTCGCGTGCGCCCAAGCCGGCCGGACCGGGGCCGCGCGAACGCGACACGACCGCACTGCCGCCGCGAGGCGCACATGCCTGAGTGGAAGACGATCTTCGGACGGCTTACGATCGAGTCGTTCCCGATCCACGAGCCGATCATCCTCGGCACCTTTGCCGTGGTGGCTCTGCTCGGCGCCGCCATCGTCGCCGCGATCACGCGGTATCGGCTGTGGGGCTGGCTGTGGCGCGAGTGGTTCACCAGCGTCGATCACAAGAAGATCGGCATCATGTACGTGATCCTGGGTATCGTCATGCTGGTGCGCGGGTTCGGCGATGCGGTGATGATGCGCGCGCAGCAGGCGATCGCGCATGGTGGTGCCGAAGGGTATCTCGACGCGCATCATTATGATCAGATCTTCACCGCGCACGGCACGATCATGATCTTCTTCGTCGCCATCCCGCTGGTGGTCGGCATCGTCAACTACGTCGTGCCGCTACAGATCGGCGCGCGCGACGTGGCGTTCCCGTTCCTCAACAACCTCAGCTTCTGGCTGACCGCGTCGGGCGCGGTGTTGACGATGGTGTCGCTGTTCGTGGGCGAGTTCGCGCGTACCGGCTGGCTGGGCTACGCGCCGCTGTCGGGTCTCAAATACAGCCCGGATACCGGCGTCGACTATTACCTGTGGTCGCTGCAGATCGCCGGGATCGGCACGACGCTGTCGGCGATCAACATGGTCGCCACCATCGTCAAGCTGCGCGCGCCGGGCATGACGATGATGAAAATGCCCGTCTTCTGCTGGACGGCGCTGTGTTCGAACGTGCTGGCGGTCGCCATTTTCCCCGTGCTGACCGCCGCCTTCGCGCTGCTGCTGCTCGACCGCTATGTCGGCACCGCGTTTTTCACCAACGAGGCGGGCGGCAGCCCGATGATGTACTGGAACCTGGTGTGGATGTGGGGGCATCCCGAGGTCTACGTCCTGATCCTGCCCGCGTTCGGCATCTATTCGGAAATCACCTCGACGTTCAGCGGCAAACCGCTCTTCGGCTATGCGTCGATGGTCTATGCGACGGTGGTCATCACCATCCTGTCGTGGCTGGTGTGGCTCCACCATTTCTTCACCATGGGCTCGGGCGCCAGCGTCAACGCCTTCTTTGGCATCGCGACGATGGTGATCGCCATCCCGACCGGCGCCAAGGTCTTCAACTGGCTGTTCACGATGTACCGCGGGCGCATCCGTTACGATCTGCCGATGATGTGGGTGGTGGCGTTCATGCTCACCTTCGTCGTCGGCGGCATGACGGGCGTGCTGCTGGCGGTGCCGGCGGCGGATTTCGTGCTGCACAACTCGCTGTTCCTGGTCGCGCACTTCCACAACGTCATCATCGGCGGCGTGGTGTTCGGACTGTTCGCCGGGATCGTCTATTGGTTTCCCAAGGCGTTCGGCTTCAGGCTCGACCCCTGGTGGGGTGCGGTCGGCTTCTGGGGCTGGGTGGTCGGTTACTGGATCGCGTGGACGCCGATGTACGTCGCCGGACTGATGGGCACCACGCGCCGGGTGCGCAAGTTCGACGATCCGGACCTGCAATTCTGGTTCGTGCTGGCGGCGATCGGCGTCGTGATCATCGCGATCGGCATTTTCGGCTTCCTGATGAGCATCGTCATGGGCATCGTCCGCCGCGACCGGTTGCGCGACGCAACCGGTGACCCGTGGGGCGGCAGGACGCTGGAATGGTCGACCAGTTCGCCGCCGCCTGCGTACAATTTCGCGTTCACACCCGTCGTGCATCGGCTCGATGCCTGGTACGACATGAAGGGGCGCGGCGCACGGGCGCCGCAGGGGGGGTGGAGAGCGATCCACATGCCGCGCAACACGGGCACGGGCGTGTACCTGTCGGCGCTGGCGCTGGTGCTGGGGTTCGCGATGGTCTGGTATATGTGGTGGCTGGCCGCAGTCGCTTTCGCCGGGCTGCTCGCGGTCGGCATCGGCCACACCTTCGTGCGCGATCGCGATCACCACATTCCGGCGGAAGAGGTGGCTCGGATCGAAGCCGAGCGGCTGGCGAACACCGATGGCTGAGGCTTCCAAGGACGAGCCCGTGATCTGGTACGCCACCGACGAACAGGAGCACCCGCCCGGCGACGCGACGGTGCTGGGCTTCTGGATATACCTGATGAGCGACGCGCTGATCTTCGCGGCGTTGTTCGCGACCTTCGGCGTGCTGTCGACCAGCTATGCCGGCGGGCCGGTGCCGCGCGAGATCTTCGACCTGCGGCTGGTGGCGGTCAACACCGGGCTGCTGCTGGTGTCGTCGCTGACGTTCGGCTTCGCGATGCTGGCGCGCGGCGTGCGCGAGACGCAAGGGTGGCTGGCCGTGACTGCGCTGCTGGGCGCGGCGTTTGTCGGGGTCGAGCTGTACGAGTTCGCGCACCTGATCGCCGAGGGCGCGACGCCGCAGCGCAGCGCGTTCCTGTCGTCCTTTTTCGTGATCGTGGGGACGCACGGGCTGCATGTCACCGCCGGGCTGGTGTGGATCGGCGTGCTGGTGGCGCAGATCGGCCAGCACGGGCTTGTCGCCAATCGCCGTCGGCTGGTGTGCCTGGCGATGTTCTGGCACTTCCTCGACATCGTCTGGATCGCGGTGTTCAGCTTCGTCTATCTGTTCGGGATGATCCGGTGAGCGACGAGCAGGCACAGGGTTCGCGGCGCGGGTACGCGGTCGGCTTCGCGCTGTCGGTGGTGTTGACCGCCCTGCCCTTCTGGCTCGTCATGACGGGCGCGCTGAACAGCGTGCCCGCGACCGCGATCGCGATCTTCGCCTGCGCCGCCGTTCAGGTGGGGGTGCACGTCGTCTGCTTCCTGCACCTCGACACCAAGGCGGAGGGCGGCTGGACGCTGATCGCGTTCGTGTTCACGCTGGTGATCGTCGCAATCATGGTCGGCGGGTCGATATGGATCATGTACCACATCAACACCAACACGATGCCCGGCATGCCCGGGATGTAAGCTGGTGGCTGGCTGTCGGCGCGATGCTGGTGGCGCTGCTGATCGGGCTGGGCGTGTGGCAGCTGCAGCGGCGGGCCGAGAAGCTGAGACTGATCGCGCAGGTGGAGCGCAATATCGCTGCCGCGCCGGTCCCCGCCCCTGCGATTGCAGGGCCCGCCGACGCCTATCGCCGCGTGGCGGTGCGCGGTCGCTTCAGGCATGGCAGCGAGACGTGGGTCAAGGCGGTGACGGAGCGCGGCGAAGGCTTTTGGCTGATCACGCCGCTGGTGGGCGCGCGGACGGTGCTGATCAATCGCGGGTTCGTGACTTCCCTATCCGCCCTCCCCGGCGAAAGCCGGGGAGGGGCTTCTGCGGGCGGCGCGGCAGCAATCGACCGGCCGGCAGGCGAGGTTGTCATCGCCGGGCTGCTGAGGCTCACCGAGCCCGGGGGCGGGTTTTTGCGCGCCAACGATCCGGCGCGCGATCGCTGGTTCTCGCGCGATGTCGCGGCGATCGCGCGTGCAAAACAGCTCGGCGCGGTCGCACCCTACTTCATCGACGCGCCCGCGGGCGGCCGCGGCAATCCGGTCGGCGGGCTGACGGTGGTCGCCTTTCGCAACAACCACCTGATCTACGCGCTGACCTGGTTCGGCCTCGCCGCGCTGACGGCATATGCAATGTTCCGACTGGTGCGACTCCGCCGCTGACGAACGCGTGCGGGTCTGCTAGGGGCCCGCGCGTGCTCAACATCAATGCCATCACGGTGCGCCTCGGCGGGCGCACGATCCTCGACCGCGCCGCCGCCGTGCTGCCGCCGGGCAGCCGCGTCGGCCTGATCGGCCGCAACGGCGCAGGCAAGTCGACGCTTGTCCGCGTTGTCGCGGGTCTGCTCGATCCGGACGAGGGCTCCGCCGACATGCCGCGCGGTGCCCGCATCGGCTATATCGCGCAGGAGGCCCCCTCGGGCGACTCCACTCCGTTCGACACTGTGCTCGCCGCCGACACCGAGCGCGCCGCGCTGATGCACGAGAGCGAGAACACCGAGGACATGGACCGGCTGGGCGACGTGTACGAGCGGCTGATCGCGATCGACGCCTACACTGCGCCCGCGCGCGCCGGTCAGATCCTGATCGGGCTCGGCTTCGACGAGACGATGCAGCAGCAGCCGCTCGACAGCTTTTCGGGCGGGTGGAAAATGCGCGTGGCGCTTGCCGCGCTGCTCTTCTCCAAGCCCGACCTCCTGCTGCTGGACGAGCCGTCGAACCATCTCGATCTGGAGGCGGTGATGTGGCTGGAGGATTTCCTGCGGACCTATCCCGCGACGATCGTCGTGGTCAGCCATGAGCGCGATTTCCTCAACAACATCGTCGATCACATCCTCCACCTCAGCCAGGGCAAGATCACGCTCTACCCGGGTGGATACGACGCCTTCGAGCGCCAGCGTGCGGAGCGGATGGCACAGCTTGCCGCCGCCAAGGCGAACCAGGACGCGCAGCGCGCGAAGCTGCAGGACTATATCGCCCGGAACTCGGCGCGCGCCTCCACCGCCAAGCAGGCGCAGAGCCGGCAGAAGATGCTGGCGCGGATGCAGCCGATCGCCGAGCTGGCGAACGATCCGACGCTGTCGTTCGACTTCCCCGATCCCAGCGAGCTGCGCCCGCCGCTAATCACGCTCGACATGGCGGCGGTCGGATACGCCGACACGCCGATCCTCAAGCGCCTGAACCTGCGCATGGACCCCGACGACCGGATCGCGTTGCTCGGCCGCAACGGCAACGGCAAGACCACGCTCGCGCGCCTGCTCGCCGCGCAGCTGACGCCGATGGAAGGCGAGATGAACGCGTCGGGCAAGATGCGCGTCGGCTATTTCACCCAGTATCAGGTCGAGGAACTGGAAGCCGACGACACGCCGCTCGCCCACATGACGCGGGTGATGAAGGGCGCCAGCCCCGGTGCGGTGCGCGCTCAGCTTGGCCGCTTCGGCTTCTCGGGCGATCGTGCCACCGCTGTCGTGGGCAAGATGTCGGGCGGCGAGAAGGCGCGGCTGGCGCTTGCGCTGATCACCCGCGACGCGCCGCATTTGCTGATCCTCGATGAGCCGACCAATCACCTCGACGTCGACGCGCGCGAGGCGCTGGTCCGCGCGCTCAACGAGTACAAGGGCGCGGTGATGCTGGTCAGCCACGATCGCCACATGGTCGAGACCACTGCGGACCGCCTGGTGCTGGTCGACGACGGCACCGCGCGCGAATTCGACGGCACTCTCGACGATTATGTGGCGATGATCCTCGCCGGCGACGCGAAGCCGGCCGAGCCGAAGCGCAAGAAGGAGTCGCCCAAGGCTGCCGCCGAGCGCCGCGAGGCAGACGCGGTGCGCCGCAAGGAGGCCCGCGACGCCGAGGCGGAACTGGCGAGGCTGACCGCCGATCGCACCGCCATCGACCAGGCGATGTTCGCCCCCGCGACCGCGGCTGCGCCCCTGGCGAAGCTCAGCATGACCGAGCTGATGAAGCGGCGCGCCGAGTTCGACGCGCGCATCGAGGCGGCCGAGGCGCGCTGGCTGGAGGCGAGCGAGGCGCTGGAAAAACTGGCGGAGAAGCTGGCCGCCTGATCGCCTAGGCTGCCGGCTTCCAGTGCTGCGACCGGCAGAACATCATCACGCAGCCCTGCACCTTCAGGCCGCCGGGTTCGCGCGTGACGATCGACTTGTACGACTTGCCCGCCTCGGGATCGTAGATCCGACCGCGCCACGTCTTGCCGCCGTCGGTAAAGCCGCTCAGGATTTCCAGACCCTGGACGGGTCGGCCGCGCAGCCTCGGGTCGGGATTGTTGCGATCGGTGGGTGTCACGCCAGGCGTCGGCACCAGCACGCGGGCGATGCGACCGCACAGCGTCTTGCCGCAGGGCTGGATGGACACGACGGCCCTGCCGTTTTCGGTCAGCCAGCGGCCGACGATGGGCTCGGCCGCGCTGGCCGGACTGGCGGCGAGCAACAGAACAGGCAAGGCAAGCAGGCGCATGGGGCTGATAGTCCGCGATAATTCCTTGCCCGCCTGTACGCCCACCGTGGCGCGGATAAGGCAGCGCGGCGTTCAGCTGTCGACGAGCAGTTGCTCGTGCAGCTTGATGTTGTCCGGGTGCGACGGTGCGAGCCGTGCGACCAGTTCGGCGACATTCGAGCGGTATTCGTCCAGCCGCTCGTCATGCGTGGCAAAGGCGGCGAGCAACGCGTCGCCGCCCGCTTCCGCGCCGAAATCGGGATAGTAATAGCCCCAGTCCTTGAGCCAGGCGGAGTTGTGGACGAGCGGATAGCCGCCGTGCAGGACCTCGTAATAGAGGTAGTTCAGGCCGTTCTCCCAATGGTGCGTGACGACCGCGTCGCAATGATTGGTCAGGAAATCGGCGGAGACGAACCGCTGTTCGAACGTCATCACGCCGGCCTTCACGACGTCGAGCGCGCTGGCGAAGCTCCTGAAATGCGGCTGCTCGCGGTGTTGGAAGGTGTTGGAGACGAGCACCGATTCGAACGCCTCCGGGCGCTTGCGATACGCGGATTCGCACGCGAGCATGGCGACGTGCGAGGTCTTCATGATCGTGATGTTGGGCTCCATGATGCCCACCCGCCACCGTTCGCGCCCGGGCTTGTAGCCGAACCGCCCCTCCAGGTGCGCGGCGCGATTGTCGATGAAGGTCGGCGCCCACACCTGCGGCACCTCGTGCACCGGCACGCGGTACACGGTGCGGGCCCAGCCCGCGTAGGTGTGGATGTGTTGCGGCGTCATCCACAGCGCGTCGTAGCGGCCCACGTCGCCATAGCGTTCCGCATCGGTGCGCACGGGGCGGGCGATCATCGCTTCCATCGAGATCACCGCCGCGTTGCCGCCCTTGTAGCCGATCACGCGGCAACCCCGCGCGCGCAGTGCATCCAAAGCGGCATTGTCGACTGCGGCGCCGATGACGATCAGGTAATCGAGTTCGTCCGCCACCTCCGCAGTGCGAAACACCGGCACGCCCTCCATGCCGATGCCCGGCGGCCATTCGGTGAACTCGCCGTCGCCGTGATTGAGCAGGTGAACGCGGGCGCAGTTCGGCGCGGCGGTGAACAGCTGCCACAGGAACAGCACGTTCTGGCGCAGGCCGTTCTCGTACAATCCCAGGTCGCCGCCGGGGCGGACGAAGATGGTGATGCCGACGGTGTAGCCCTTGCGCTTGGGCCGTTTGACCCGCGCCATCAGCCGATCAGCTCCTTCTTGACCGACACGCAGCCGGCCACGCCGGCGGGCATCAGGTACAGCTGCAGCCCGGGGTTGGCCTCGCTCTGCCGCACGCGGGCGAGCAGCGGGCGTTCGCTGCCATAGCTCTTGAAGACGCGCGCCTTGATCGCCGGGCACGGCTCGGGCCAGTAGATCACCTGGTTGTACATGCCGGCACAGCTGCCCGCCGGCGCGACGATCAGCGTCGTGAGCCGGGTCTGCCCCGCCGCCGGAGCGCGGCCGGCGACGGGATGCGTGCCCTCCATCGTCACCACTGTCGGCCAGCGATTGGTGTCGGGCCCGAGCGGCTGGATGACGAACTGCGCCGCGGCGTCCTCGAACAGGAACGCGCCGGCCTGGCTGAACACGGGCGCACAATTGCGGATCCCGAGTTGCTGCACGGCGGCGTTGAGGCGCTGGATCGGCGTCTCCGCCGTCTGGCGAAAGCCGCCGGCGACCCCCTGCCCCAGCGCCAGCTGCGCGCCCAGCGTCATGGCGATCCCGGCCGCGACCCCGACCGAAAGGCGAAGAAGGGGGGGCATCATGCGAACAGGTCCTCGATCAGTGCCTCGTGGGCCGCGAGGACGGCGGGCTGGTCGATAGAGAAGCGGCGCAGAAAGTCGAGCGCCTCCGCCCTCGCCGTTCCCGCGCGGTCGCGGTGGCGGCCAAGTGCGTCCGCGAGCACGCGGCCGCCATCGGCGGGGTCGAACGAGGTGTAGTAATAGCCGACATCGCGCGCCGAGGGCGAGTTGTGAATCAGCGGGTGCCCGGACCACAGCACGTCCCAGTAGAGATAGTTGAGGTCGTTCTCCCATTGGTGAACGACCACGGCGTCGGCGTGCTCGGCAAGGATCACGGGCGTGGCGAAACGCCCTTCCGCGAACATCTTGCCGGACTTGTGCAAGTCGAGTCCGGTCGTGATGTCATCAAAGTGCGGGTTGCCGACAAGGTGCAAGGTATTGAACAGCAGCACCCGGTCGATCAGCTCGGGTCGGGCGCGATATGCCTCCTCGGCGACCAACATCGGCAGATGAAACGTCTTGAGCACATTGATGTTGGGCTCCATCACCGCGATCCGCCACGGCCGCGCTGCATCCTCGCGCCGGTAGAACGGGTTCAATGCGTGGGTGCGCGCGAACAGATCGAAGAAGATCGGGTCCCAGATGTGCGGGCATCTGGTGACCTTGTCGGATCGCATGATGCGGCAGAGGTCACGGTTCATGTGCCAGTGCTGAGGCGTGATCCAGACCGCGTCGAAGGGGACCAGGCTGGGTATCTCGCCATGCGACAGCCCGCTCGATAGCGCCTCCAGGTTCATCGCCATCGCGTTACCGGCCATGTAGGAGACCAGCTTGCCCCCGCGCGCGCGCAGCCGTTCCATGTCGACCACCGGCGCACGCGCGCCGATCTCGATCACCACGTCGCAGCGCTCGGCGGCATCTGCGGGACTCAGGGTCGGCACGCCCGCCCAGGTCGCCAGGGGGTGAGGTGCCGAGAGGCCCGAGCAATCGACGACGAAGGTGTCCGCGACGATCGGCAAGCGTCGGAACGCCATTACCGCCAGCACCGCGTTCTGGTTGATTCCCGATGACCAGAGCAGGCTCGCAATGTCTTCGGCCGAGCGACTGAAGGTTATGCCGACACGTAAACTGGCCATGACGCTCCGAAAGGCAAAAAGGGCCGGCCCGCATTTATCGGACCGGCCCTGTAATAGCAGATCGTCAGCGGCTTACCATTTGAAGCCGATGCCCGCCGAGGCGCCGACATCCCCGTAACGGGTCGTCACGCCGACCGTCGCGCCGACCACGACGTTCTCGGATGGCCGCGCCTGGTACTTCAGGTTGACGCCCGTCTCGCCGCGATAATAGCCGACCGAGCCGACGATCCCCATCTCGCCGGGTTCGAGCGGCAGGTGCACGGTTGCGGCACCCAGCGCCATGGCAACGCCGCCCTCCGCCTGGTTGACCGTCCGCCGCACGCTCATCAACTGGTCGAGATTGACCGCATCGGTGCCGCTGATGCCCGGCGCGACGTTGGTGAGCCGGCGCTCGTTGCCGGCCGAGCCGAACGACACCGTGTTGGGATCGCTCGCGATCGAACCGGTACCGATCGCGACCGAGTTCGCCCCGGAAGCGGTCGAGTTGAAACCGATCGCGGTGCTGTTCGCCCCCGTCGCGCGCGCGGTGTTGCCGAAGGCGGTGCCGCCCGCGACCGCCGACCCCCCCGTGCCCAGCGCAATGGCATTGGCGGCAGTCGTCTGGTTGGGCGAGAAGTTCGCGAACCGCGTGTCGATGCTGGTCGACAGCGTCTGGAACTGTGCGCCGTTGATCGCATCGGTCGAGGTCGCCGACACCGTGCCGGCCGCGACGTTGACGATGCGACGCTGCGTGCCCGCCGCCGTGCCGCCGACGGCGAAGACGTTGGTCTGGCCGCCATCGGTCGAGTTCGCCCCGATCGCGACGCTGCCGGCGCCCGTTGCGGACGAGGTGTTGCCGATCGCGATCGCGTTCGCCGCATTGGCGTTCGCCGTGTTGCCGATCGCCACCGCCGACAGGCCGATCGCGCTGGAGAGGTTGCCGAGTGCGACCGCGCCCTGCCCCGTGGCGGTGTTGTCTGCGCCGATCGCCACGGCGCCCTGCCCGGTCGCAACGTTGGGATCGCCGATCGCCACCGCGCCGTCGCCGCTTGCCGTGTTGCCGGAGCCGATCGAGGTTGCGCGGCCGTTCCGCGCGATCGCATTGCGGCCGATCGCTACCGACTCCGGCCCAGATGCCACCGAACCGGCACCACCCGCGAACGAACCCGTTCCAGAGGCTGTCGAGCCCGCGCCGATCGCCGTCGAGTCGTTGCCCGAAGCGTTGGCCACCGCGAAGTTGGAGGCGTTGTTGCCGCGCGTGATGATCGTCGACTGCGCCAGCTGGGAGACGGAAGCCGAGATGTTGACCTGAGAGGTCGACACATTGGCGAGCGAAGTGCTCGTGCCCGATGCGCTGGTCTCGGCCGTACCGATCCGCGACGACAGCGATGCGGTCGCCGTGGCCGTCGACGACGATACACCGGTCAGCGATGACGTCAGCGAGGACGTTGCCGTCGAGGTGGACGTGGACACGGCGGCGATGCTGGTCGAATTACCGGCGGTCGAGCTCGAGTTGGCCGCAATCGAAGAGGAGAAGGCCGAGCTCTGCTGCGTGACCGAGCTGGAAATGGCCGTCACCGACGAGGTCAGCGACGTCACCGCCGCGGTGGTCGATGTCGACAGGCCCGTCACCGAGTCCGTCAACGATGCGGTAGCGGTCGAGGTCGACGCCGACACCCCGCCAAGCGACGTGGTCAGCGAGGTGACGGCGTCCGTGGTGGAGGTCGACAGTCCCGTGACCGAGCTGGTCAGGGAGGTGACCGCGTCCGTGGTGGAGGTCGACAGCCCCGTCACCGAGTCCGTCAGCGAGACCACTGCCGTCGAGGTCGAGGCGGACACGCCGCTCAGCGATGTGGTCAGCGAATTCACCGCGTTGGTGGTGGAGGTCGACAGCCCGGTGACCGATGTGGTCAGCGAGGTGACCGCATTGGTGGTGGAGGTCGACAGCGCCGTCACCGAGTCCGTCAGCGAGACGACGGCGGTCGAGGTCGAGGCGGACACGCCGCTCAGCGACGTGGTGAGCGAGTTGACCGCGTTGGTGGTCGAGGTCGACAGGCCGGTGACCGAGCTGGTCAGCGACTGGTCGGCGGTGAGCGCGGAAGACGACACGCCCGTCAGCGAGCTGGTCAGCGACTGATCGGCGGTGAGCGCGGAGGACGACACGCCGGTCAGCGAACTGGTCAGCGACTGATCGGCGGTGAGCGCCGACGACGACACGCCGGTCAGCGAACTGGTCAGCGACTGGTCGGCCGTGAGCGCCGACGAAGAGACACCCGTCAGCGAGGTCGTCAGCGAGGCGGTCGCGGTGGAAGTCGAGGCCGACACGCCGGACAGCGAGGTCGTCAGCGAAGCGGTCGCCGTCGAGGTCGATGCCGAGACACCGGACAGGGACGTGGTGAGCGACGCGGTCGCGGTGGAGGTCGAGGCCGACACCCCGGAGAGCGAGGTCGCCAGCGATGCGGTCGCCGTCGAGGTCGATGCCGAGACACCGGACAGCGACGTCGCGAGCGACGCGGTCGCGGTGGACGTCGACGCAGACACGCCGGAGAGCGAGGTCGTCAGCGACGCGGTCGCCAGGGAGGTGGAGGCCGAGACGCCGGACAGCGACGTGTTGAGCGACACGGTCGCGGTGGAGGTGGACGCGGATACGCCGGACAAGGAGGTGGCCAGCGACGCGGTCGCGGTGGAGGTGGACGCGGACACACCGCTCAGCGAGGTGGTGAGCGACTGATCCGCCGTGAGCGCGGAGGTCGAAACCGCGGCCAGCGAGCTGGAGAGTCCGGCGAGGCTGGTCGAGGTCGAGACGAACTGGGTGTTGGTGGCGTCGGCGACCGCGAACAGCTGCGACCCGTTGACCGCGTCCGTCGAGCTACCGGTCACGCGACCGGCCGACAGGTTCACGATCCGGCGCTCGTTGCCGACGACGCCGACCGAGACGCCCGCCGTGGAGGTCGGCGCCTGGAACGCCAGCGCCCCCAGCCGGTTCGCGCCGCTGGGCGTGAATACGCTCGATGAGCTAAGTCCGGCGGCCTCGATGCTCCCGAAGATCGATCCGGTGCCGAGTGCGACATTCTCGGTGCCGCCGGTGACCTCGGCACTGTCGCCAAGCGCAAGCCCTCCGAAGACGGTGACATTGGAAAGGCCGCCAAGCGCCAGCGAATAATCGCCGGTCGAACTCGCGCCTCTGCCGAGCACGATCGACTCCAGGCCGCTCGCAACGGCACTTCGCCCGAATGCCAGCGACGACTCGCCGTTGGCGACCGACGAGAGGCCGATAGCCACCGCGTTCGTGCCGTTCGCCGTCACACCCTGCCCGATGGCGATTGCCGAAGCAGCGTTCACCGTAACGCCACTGCCAATCGCGATGGCGTCCAGCCCGGCCCCCAGAACACTGCTGTTCCTGCCGATCGAGATCGCGTTGGATGCACCCGACAGAACGCTTGCTCCGCGACCGATCGCAATCGAGTCAACGCCGCTGGCACTGGTAAGGACACCGGTGGAGGCACCGCCAAGTGCTATCGCGCCAGCCGCATTGGCAAAGGCGCCGGTGCCGACCACCGTCGCACTCGCGCCGGCTGCACGCGCTCCCGCGCCGAGCGCCATGCTGTTCAGGCTCAACGCCTGAGCGGACTGACCAAGCGCCGTGGCCGCTTCGGCGATTGCCTGCGCGCCGGAACCGACCGCGGTGGAGAAAGCACCCGACGCAGTGGTGCTGGAGTTGGTGCCACCGCCACCGACCGGGTCGGCGCCGCCGACGGCAACCGATTCGCTGCCCGTGGCCGACGCGCCTGCGCCGACCGCCGTTGCGTTCGGGCCCGACGCGGTGGACGTGGAGCCGACCGCGGTCTGCGTGGAGGTGTTCGGCGTGCCGGAGATGACCTGAGCCCCGGCGGGCACGGCGCCCAGCGCGGTGAGACCCGCCGTCGAGACGCCGGCGAGCAGGGCCAGACGGATCCGGCCCGTGACTGAATTGGTCATCGCGAAAACCCCCATACGCATCCGCTGGTCCGGCTTGTTCGGCGGTGTTACCGAATCCCCCGCCGGCCGCGGTATGGTTTCTATTGTGCTAACGGCGGCGCGACTGTCAATCGCGCGCACCCCCCGAACCCGCCGGGAACTGTCCCAATTTGCGGGACGGTCTAGCGTAAGTATCTCCAAGTATAAGGTAAACCGTCCCGCAGATTGGGACGATGCGACCGTCAGCCTCGCTTGCGGAATTTGGCCCGGTTCTGTACGGGAAATGCTCTCGACAAGTGAGCGGGGCTGCGTGCGGTGGGGCACGGATCGCAGTCCGGTCGGGTTCGTAGCGTGTGAATGTTCGGCCGACGGGGCCGACTGTCCACGCCCTGGGGTGGGAAGAGACATGACGGGTTCGACACAACGGCCGGCGAAGCGGCTGCGCCTTGGCAAGCTGGCGGGCACCGCGAACGTCGCGGCCGCGCGCCACGCCGGGCGGGTGGCCGTTCGTCAGGTCGTCACCGCCGTGGGTGGTGCCGGTGTCGCCGGTGTTCAGACGATGTCCCGCATCAAGGTGCAGCAGCTGATGGGCGGCGCGAGCGTCGCCGCGATCGCACTCGGCGCGCCCAGCGCCTATGCACAGGTCGAGTCGGGCAGCACCCATACCAAGGTCACGGCGGCGCCCGCGGGCTCACCCGCCGGCGTCACGATCGAGACCACGAACATCAACGCGGCCAGCAAGACCGCGTTCAACCGCTTCACCAAGTTCAACGTGCAGGCGGCAACCACCGCGACGCTGATCCTGCCGACGGCGACGCAGAACCTGGTCAATGTGGTGGCAGGCAACGTCCAGATCGATGGCGCGGTGGTCAGCAAGTTGCAGGCGTCCAACGCCACCGGTGGCAACCTGTTCTTCATCACCTCGGGCGGGTTCCTGGTCGGCGCGCAGGGTTCGATCAACACCGGCCGACTGATCGTGCGCGGGCCGAGCTCGGCACTGAAGTCGCTCACCAACCCCACCGGGCTGCTCGACACCGACGCGCTGGTCGGTTCCACCGATACCTTCAACACCAAGGGGCTGCTGGATTATGACGCGGCCTCGTCGATCACCGTCAACGGCGCGATCAACGCGCCCGGCGGCATCGACCTCAAGGGCGTCGACGTCACCTTTGGCGCAAGCGCGCGGCTGAAGACGGGTGCTGCGGGCGTGGCGGCGATCTCGGGCCAGCCGGAGACGGCGCTGGTCAACATCGAGGGGATGGAGCGCGGCACCGACCTGGTGAAGGTCAATGGCGGCATCGCCATCGTCGGCGAGAAGTCCGTCACGGTCGAAGGGCCGGCGCTTGCCGGCGCCGCGACGCTGGACGCACGTCCGGGCGAGGTCGGGATGGGCTCCATCCGTACCCAGCTGAACGGCGGCATCGACATCGCGTCCGCCGGCGACATCAAGCTCGGCGGAACGCTGACCGCGTGGGACGGGACGACCGCCGGTCGCGCCGCCAACATCAACATCGCCGCCAAGAAGGTGGTGGAACTCGATAACGCGATGCTCGAAGCGTATCTCGGCTCGACCCTGGGGGCGGCGACCGCCCGGTTGGTGGCCGATTACGTCGCGCTGAGCACCGCCAAGACCAGCGTCGAGCTGAGCGGCGCGCTGAGCGGCGCGAACGTCGTCGTGACATCGGAGTCGAGTGCTACCACCAAGCCGAACACGCTGACCGTGGGCAGCGCGCTGGGCGCGCTCGCCGCGAAGGGTGTCGGCAGGCTCATCTCCGCCACCACCGGCAGCGCGCTGGACGTGTTCTACACCAACAGCGACGCGAGCTCGGCGGTCACGGTCGCGCAGGGTTCGACGATCAAGGCGCGCAACGACCTGACGCTCGGCGCCAACAGCGTGTCGCATGCGGAAGGCTCCGCCAAGGCGGCGATGAAGGGCGAGAAGACCGTCAGCGTCGCGATCGCGGTCGGCGTGGCGCAGCTTACCGCCAAGGCCAATGTCACCGTCGACGGCACGCTCGACGCCGGCGGGACGCTGAACGTCGCCGCCACCAACAAGGCGACCAGCAAGCTGCAGGTCCAGGCGATCAGCCAGGCCGAAGCCAAGGCGGGCGCGGTCGCCTATACCGAGGCCGATGTCGACGCGACCGTGGCGATCGGCGCGAGCGCGCTGCTCGACGGCTCGACCGTCAACCTGCGCGCGATCAACGATCAGGGTGCGACGGGCTCGTTCACCAACACCGCCAACGTCACCGCCAAGGACGAAAGCGTCGGCGGCGGCACGGCGGCGGTATCCGACCTCAGCCTCGGCGCGACGCTGACGATGGCCGGGCAGATCGGCACGATCACCAAGCCGGGCTCGGTGACGATCGACGCCAAGACGATCACCACGCAGATCGCCAACTCCGCTGCGGCGGGTACGGGCAGCGGCGACATCACCGACGCCAGGAACGTGATCGGCTTCGCGGACGACACGGGCAGCCTGATCAAGAACGTGCTCGGCGCGGGCGCGGGCAAGTTCGCGAACGCGGCCTTTCAGCTGCTCAAGGGCAAGAAGGACGGCGAGGAGCCCGCCGCGGCCGATAAGGACGGCGGCGATACCACGCGCCTGGGTGCTGCGGTGACGGTGCTGCTCGACGACCAGCGCGCGAGCGCCACCGTCACGGGCACGATCAAGAGCACCGGCGCGGTGACCGTGTCCAGCCTGGTGAAGGACATCACCGTCCGCAACACCGCCAAGGCATCGGTCGCGGCCGAGCGCAAGAAGGACGGCGAGGCGACCAGCATCGCCGGCGCGGCATCCTGGGCGGACGTCAACTACCTCAGTCATGCGACCGTCGGCGGCGTGATCGAGTCCGGCGGACTGGCGGTCAACGCCACCACCGACCGGCCGCGCGGCGGCGAGTACGATATCGATCTGCCGGACACGGATGTCTCCACGCCCAACGATGTCACCGGCTTCTTCAAGGACCTGAAGGACAAGGCGTCGACGGACCTGGGCCTTGCCAAGGGCTTCTTCGCCAGCTCGGCCGGTGCCTCGGCCAACACCGACAGCGCCAAGAACGCGGCGATCTCCGGCTCGGTCAGCTACAACCGCATCGATGCGGACACGCGCGCCTGGATCAATCCGCTCGCCGTCGTGACATTGTCCGGGCCGCTGGCGGTCAAGGCGGACAGCCACATCGTCCAGATGAACCTGTCGGGCGCGCTGCCGGTCAGGAACGGTAGCGGCAACACCGGCTTCGGAACCGCCGGCGGCAGCGCCGCGGCGGGCATCACCGTCGCCTATTCGGAGATCAACCCCACCACGGTGGCCGGCATCGGCAAGGGCGTGGTGATCACGGCCAAGACGGGCACGGGCGCGGTCAACGCCGACGTCACCGCCAAGTCGGTCGTCAACAGCTTCACGCTCGCGCCGCAGTCGGGCAAGAGCAACACCAAGACGGGTTCCGGCACCTTTGGCACCAACCAGATCGGTGGCGAGACGCTGGCCGTCATCTCCAAGGACGCGCGCCTCGACCTGGGTCTGGGCAAGCTGAAGCTGGACGCGCTGACCGAGCTGGAGATCTGGGCGGTCGGTGGATCGATCGCGGTCGTCAAGGCCGACGGGTCGGGCGACTCGGAATCCGTCGGCGGCGTCGGCGTCGCGGGCGCGCTCAACCTGGTCGAGTTCGACACCAAGGCGATCGTCGGGGATGCGAGCGCCTTTGACGGCGCAGGCGCGAGCACCGCCGCGGGAGCCGCCAATCGCGGCATCACCGCCGAGGACGTGACGCTCACCGCCACCGACAAGGGCAGCATCAACGCGCTGTCGGTCGCTGGCGTCGTCACCAACACCACGCCCGCGACCAAGGCGCCACAGGCGCCCGAGGACGACGAGGCCGAGACGGAGCAGCCGGCGGAAAGCCACGGCATTTCGGCCAAGGCAAAGGCGATCCTCGATCTGGCGGGCGACGACATCGCCGAACCGTTGACGGAAGCGGCCGAGGATTTCGAGGAGCTGCGCGACGAGGCGACCGACAAGGTCGAGGGCGCGCAGGCTGCGGCCGGCCAGGAAGAGGACAAGGGCAAGACGCCGTCGAAGGGCTTCGGCCTTGCCGGGTCGGCGTCGGTCAACTTGTCTACCCTGACGACCCGGGTAGAGACCACGGGCGCAGTGTTCAGCAAGGCAGCGACCGCCGTCGCCGGCGACGCGGCGTTCGTAGCACGCGCCGTCGAGGCGGTGGATATGCTGTCCGTCACCGGCGCTGCCGCGATCACGACCGGCTCGGCGAAGCTGAAGGACGGCAACACGCTGATCTCCGGTGCCTACGGCCTGTCCTGGTCGAGCAACGAGACGGCGGCGGCACTGGCCGACACGACGGTCGGCGGCTTCGGCAACGTGAACGTCGAGGCGGCCGCGAACGGCAGCCGCATCGGCGCGGGGCTGGCGCTGTCGGCGGATACGACCAAGAGTGACAAGGGCGCGACGTTCGCGGCTTCCGTTTCACACCTGCGCGCCCGTGACGGCGCGGCGGCGACGGTGACCGGCGGCAGCGTCACCGGCGGCGACGCGGCCGGCGGCGCGGTCAAGATCCTGGCCTATAACGGCCTGACGATGGGCGCGGGCGCGGGCGGGCTGAGCTGGGGCGCGCAGAACGCCTTTGGCGGCGCGGCCACCGTGATCGACATCAGCTCGCCCTCGGGCGGCGCGGCGAATGCGCGGCTGGTGTCGACACCGGTCAGCGGCTTTGCCGACCTGAGCGTGCGCGCGCTGACGGCGGCGCGTGTTGCGGGCATCGCGGCGGCGGGCGCGGTCAACGTGGCGGGCGACGACAAGAAGGTCGCGCTGACGGTCGGGCTGTCGATCAATCTCGTGTCGCTGGACGCTACCGCACTGATCGATACCGGCGCGAGCGGTGGCGGCGCGATCACGGTGGGCGGCGCGGTCAACGTGTTCGCCGGCGATTGGGACGGCTCCGCAGGCACCCGGGACTCGCTTGCCAGCGTGGGCCGCTCGAATACCACTGCCGGTTCCGGCTTCTTCGACAAGTTCAAGTTCGGCGCGACCGATTTTGCCGGCGACGACCCGTTACAGGCGAGCGACCTCGCCGGCGGCACGCAGATATTCTCGGTCGCGGTGCCGCTGTCAGCGTCGCGCGGCAAGGCGCTGGGCGTCGGCTTCGCGTGGAACTCGATCGACAATGATCGCTCCGCCAGCATCATCGGCGGTTCGGCCGACGGCCAGGCGACGACGATCTCGGCCGGATCGCTGTCGGTCCGTACGGCGGACCATTCCGACATCGTCGCGCTGGGCGTCGGCGTCGGCGCGTCCAAGGACGGCGCGGGGCTGATGGGCTCGGTGTCGCGCAACCTGATCGAGGGTTCGTCGGCCGCCGGGATCGGCCGGTCGAGCGGCGCGACCAAGAACCTGGTCATCGACATCACCGGTCCGGCCGGCACCACGCCCAACCTGCAGGTCGGTTCGGAAGCCGATGGCGGCATCTTCTCGCTCGCCGGCGCGGTGGGCGTCGGCAAGAAGGCCGCCGCGGGCATGGCGGTCGGCGTCAACGACATCACGCGTGACAGCACCGTCGGCACGGCCGGACTGGCGGGCGCGGAATCCGCCTCGGGCCTCTACGCGAAGATCGACGGCGTCAGCCTGAAGGGCAACGCCAATGCCGAGCTGAGCGCGGTATCCAGGGGCGAGATCGTCGGCAATGCGATCGCGATCGCTGCCGGCCAGGGTGTGTCCGTTGCGGGGGCGGCAACCGTCAACACGCTGAAGCCGACGATCGAGGCGACCGCGTCGCGGCTGACCTATCTGCAACCTTCGACCGGCAATCTCTCGATCCATGCCTCGGATGCGTCGAAGATCACCTCCACCGCGCTGGTCGCGGGGATCAGCTCGTCCAAGCCCGGTGTCGCCGCGGGCGTATCGATCAACCGCATCGACGCGAACGTCGCGGCGAGTCTGAAGGTCGGCGCCGGCGAGACGATCGGCGTCCGCACGCTGCTGGTCGAATCCTTCTCGACGGCGAGCATCAAGGCTTTCGGTCTGGGCGCGGGCGGCGGCGGCAAGTTCGGCGGCGCGGGTTCCATCGCGGTCAATCTGATCGACAGCGACACCAATTCGCTGGTCGACGTCGCGAGCGGCGGCAGCGTCACCGCGACCGGATCGGTCGGGGTGCGCGCGCAGCGTGACGCGACGATCGACGTGCTGGCGGGCGCGCTCGCCATCTCTTCGCAGGGTGGCGCGATCGGCGCATCCGTGATCGTCAACGATCTGGGCGGCAGCACGGATGCGCAGGTCAAGGGCGCGGGCACGATCAACGCATGGACCGGCAGCGCCGACGATGCGGCGCGCACGCTGACGGGTCTGCGGACCGGCGGGCTCACCACCCCCCTGCCCCAGTTCGATGCGCTCGATGGGTTCAAGAACCTCGCGCTCGACGCCATGGTCAAGAGCGAGACCGGCAGCTTCAAGGGCGTCGCGGTCAACGCGTCGTCGACGGCGGCGGTGCGCACGCTCGCGGTGACCGGCGGCATCGCCGGCTCGGGCGTCGCGATCGCGGTCACGGGCGTGGTCGACAACGTCACCAGCGCCACCAACGCCGCGATCACCGGCACGACGGTCACTGTCGGCTCGGGTTCGGGCAGCCAGGCGGGCGTCGCGGTCGACGTCCGCGCGTCGAGCCAGCAGGTCGGCCTGACCTTTGCCGGCGCGCTGGCGGGTACGGGCGGCGGTGTCGCCGCGGCGGCGCCGATCATCAGCGACGGCTATTCCGGCACGACCACCGCCACCATCGATGGCGGCGCGATCACCTCCACCGGCGGCGTCAGCGTCAAGGCGATCGGCAACCAGTCGTCGACCACGCTGGCGGCGGCGGGTGCGGTATCGAGTTCGATCGCGGCTGCGGTGGCGGGTGTGAGCCCGCGCTTCCAGTCGGTGACCGACGCGACGATCAGGAACGTGACCGCGCTGAGCGCGACGGGCGAGGACGGGGTGGCGGTCAACGCGACCTCGTCCGCCAAGGCGCTGGCGACGTTCGTCACGCTCGCGGGAAGTGGCAGCGGCGCGGCGGCAGGCGCCGTCGTGGTCGCGACCAACGAGAACAAGACGCGCGCGCTCTATCAGGGGCTGACCGCCAGTGACGGCCTGGGCACCGTGAAGGTGAACGCGCCCAAGGTCGCGATCGTCGCCGACGGGGTGTTCGACATCCTGATCGCCGGCGCATCGGCGGCGGCATCCGCCGGCGTGTCGCTGGTCGGCAACGGCGTCGGCGTGGTGCATCGTGGCGAAGTGACCGCGACTGGCGACGCGCTGCGCTATGGCGACCCGTACGGCGCCGATGGGGCCAAGGCGACCAACGCGACGGGTGCGGTCACGGTCAAGGCGACCGAGTCCGTCTCGATCGCGCCGGCCATCGGTCAGGTTGCGATCGGCGCCAGTCCGGGCAGCCTCGGCGCGAGCCTGGGCGTCATCGCCATCCTGGGCCAGAGCAAGGTCGATGCGACGCTGTCGCGCCCGACCGTCGCCGCGAACACGGTCGACGTGATCGCGACCGGCTACAACCAGATCAACGCGACCGAACTGGGCGTCGCCGTGGGCGGCGTCGGCATCGGCGCCAACGTCGCGTATATCGGCATCGGCAAGGTGTCGGAGACCGGCGCGCTCTATGCCTCGTCGGGCGAGGGCAGCAGCGACAGCAAGGTCGCGGGCTCGACCGGCTCGTCGGGCGGCCGCAATTCCAACATGGACCAGCTCCAGTCCGGCGGCAGCAAGGATGCGGGCTTCATCGCCGGCCAGACCGACAATACCACCAGTACGACTGACCGCAACAAGGCCGCCGGCAGCAGCGGCGCGCGCGCGGCGTTCACCGAGAATGCGGCGACCACCCCCGATGACACGTCTTCGTCGCGTGTCCTCGCGCAGGTCACGGGCAACACCGGCTCCGGTCAGTCCGGCGTGTTCGCGAAGACCGCGCTGACGATCGACAGCGACGCCAACCTGCTGTCGAAATCGACCAACATCCAAGCGACCGGCGGCATCGCCGCAGGCTCGGCGACGGTCGGGATCACCCGCAACGCCGCCGAGAGCAGGGCGCGTCTCGGCGCGGTCGAGGCGTGGGGCGGAGAGCTGTCGGTGACGGCGACGACCGGCGAGGCCAAGGATGCAAAGGCTCGCACGCTGATCAACGCACCGACGCACGCGGCAGAAAACGTGATCTACGCCGGCACGGTCGGTGTCGGCGCGCTGTCGGTCGGGGTCGCGGACGTCAAGCTGGAGAGCAAGGCCACCGCCCAGTCGGACGGCAGCATCGGCTTCACCACGGCGACGGTGCAGGCGGACGATACGACGCGCGCGCGCACCTATGCAGTCGGCGCGGCGGCCGGCGGCGGCGTCGCCAACGTAGTGGTCAGCCAGGCGGTCAAGAACGGCACGGTCGAAGCGGGCGTCTCAGGCACCTCGAACTCGGCGACCCTGAAGGTGCTCGCCACCGGCATGGGCGGCGCGAACGCGACCGCCTATGCGGCGTCGGGCGGTGTCCTGTTCGCGGGTAACGCGGCGGTGGCGCTGGCGACCGACACGCGGACGATCCGCGCATTGGTTGGCGAGAACAGCACGATCAACGCGACGAACGGCATCACGGTCAAGGCGTCGAGCACGCCGCTGGTCGAAGCATACTCGTTCGGCATCGCGGTGTCGGGCAGCGTCGCGGCGGGCGCCAGCGTCGCCATCGCGAAGTCGAATGGCGTCGTCTCGGCGCTGGTCGGCGAAGGCGGTTCGACGCGCGGCACGCTGAACGTCACCGCCGAGACGGTGAAGCCGGCGAGCGGCAACAACGTGCTGGCCACGGCGATCGGCAGCGCGGGCGGCTTGCTCGCGGCGGTGAACGGCTCGATCGCGATTGCCGAGACGACGCTGACCACCAACGCGGCGGTCGGCGCGGACCTGAGTGGCAGCACCGGCGCTGCGCTGCGCCAGATCGGCACGCTCAACATCCAGGCGACGCGCACCATCGCGCAATATGCCGAGGCGACCGGCGTCACGGCGGCGGGCGTACTCGCAGTCGGCATCCAGCGCGCGGAAGCCAGTTCGGGCGGTCAGACGCGCGCGGCGGTCGAGAATGTCGACGGTTCCCAGCGTTACTTCGACATGGTCGGCACGGTCAGCGTCAGTGGCGAGCTGCAGCCGGTGCTCGAGCGCTTCTACGACGCGGCGACGATCAACTCGTCGGTGCTCGATCAGAACCGCGCCAAGGTCACCGCCGGCGCGGGCGGCCTGGGCGCCGGCATCGCGGCGGACGCGGTCACGCGCTCGAACGGCTCGGCGCTGACCGAGATGCTGACCCCCACCCTGCCCGGCGCGGGCGACACCAACAAGTTCATGGCGGGCAAGCTGATCGCCACGTCGACGGCGGCGGCGGATTACCGTGCGGAGTCCGACTCCACGCTGGCGACGCTGGCGGGTGGCTCGGGCACGACCAGCACCAACCATGTCGGTGCCAACGCGACCACCAACATCGGCCGCGCGCCGGCGGCGGGCACGCCCGACAAGGGCAGCTACATCACCGGCACGAACATCACGATCCGCGCCGACGCGGTGCTGGCCGAGGGCAATGGCGGCTCGGCCACGGGTGCTGGCGGCGGCGTCGTCACCGGCCAGGCGGCGGCGGTCAACAACCGGATCAACCAGACCGCGACCGTCAACCTGGGCAATGGGCTGACGCTGCGGCAATATGGCGGCGACGTGTCGCAGAACGCGACCGCGACCTTCATCGACGCGGCCGTCAGGCAGGCCCACAGCCATTCGGCGGCGCTGGATGTCGGTGGTGTCATGCAGCTGCCGTTCGCGGAGATCAGCGGCGACTATCGCGGCACCACGCGCGTCAATGTCGGCCGCAACGTGCTCATCCGCGGCGACATGGGCGTCGGCATCGGCACCTCCACGCAGCAGAAATTCCAGGATACGGTCGCCGTCCAGATCTACGGCCTCGCCGGGCTCGGCGGCGGCAAGGTGGACAGCTCGAGCTGGGCCGACGGTCAGATCGCGATCGGCAACGGCACGATCATCGAATCGCTTGCCGACGTGTCGATCACCGCCGGCAGCGCAGCCAACGGCCAGGGCGGCGACGTGTACAACCTCGTCGCGCAGACCGACACGTTCAACAACACCATCCTGCCGCTCGACTCAGAGGCGTCGGCCTATGCCAACGTCCATGGCGCGAACCGGCTGATCATCGGCGACGACGCCGCCACGGCCGCCGCTACCCCGGCGGTCGCGCGCCACGCCTTCCAGGGCGAGATCGCGGATGGCGCGGGCAAGACCACCGCGACGCTGATCCGCTCCGCGCGCGACGTGATCGTCGAGGCGCGCACCGGCGCGTCGACGCCGTCCGCCGAGGGCACGGGTCACAACCCGTATCTCAAGCTGTTCAGCCTGGAGACGAAGTCCGGCAGCACCAGCAGCGACGTGAAGAACTCGATGGCGCTGAACGGCGCCAATCTGGTCGCGGGCTTCCTCAACGACCGCACGATCACGATCGACACCGCCACCGGCGCGTCGACCCGCGACGGCGTCGCCATCGGCGGCGGCAGCACCGGCTATGCGATCACCACCAACGACGCGCTGTACCACGCGCCGGGCGACACCGACTGGCTCGGCCGCTTCCAGGTCTCGCAGTCGAGCTACAATGCCTATGCGTCGATCAAGGACCAGATCGCGGCCAAGAAGGCCCAGGCGAGCGCGCTCGGCATCGGCATCCCGATCGATCCGGCGGAGCACGCCAATCCGGCGATCAACACGCAGGGCCTGACCCAGCAGCAATTGCGCAACGAGCTCAACAAGGCGGCGGTGAAGTCGGACATCATCGCCCAGCTGTCGGCGATGTACGAGACCAAGGCGGCGCTGTTCAAGACGGCGCAGGAGCTGCACCAGATCGACAGCGGCACCGGCGAACCCGCAGGCCATGCCGCGGTGGTGATCGGTGGCGCGCTGGGCGCCAGCTCCAGGATGAGCCGCAGCGGGACGTACGTCGAGAACGGCACGGACACGCTTAGCCCGTACCAGATCTACACCGACCGCATCGGCGCGGTATTCGCCGCCGGTGGGCGCGTCACGCTGGGCGCGGACAAGATCACCGGCGCGGGCCGGGTCACGGCGCTGGGCGCGCCCGTGATCAACGTCACCAACAACACGGGCGCCGATACGGTGCTCGGCAATTTCTACATGCCGTTCAAGGTCAATGGCGCGATCGAGTTCAAGGGCATCGCGCGTACGCTGCCCGGTTCGATCGTGCAGAGCGCGAACACCAGCGAGGCCGACCCGCTGATCTTCGTCCAGACCGGCACCAAGCGGTCCGACATCGTCGCGCTGGGGGCGATCGCCAACATCGCGGGCACGTTCCGCGCGAAGACGCTGGCTGGCAACTACGTCCAGTTCGGCACGGTCAACGTCGCCAACTTCTCGGCCGATGTGCCCAACGGACTGTTCACCGTGTCCACACCCGACACGACGTTCAGCCAGGGGCTGCCGGTGCTGCATTGGTATGGAATGCCGGGCACGCTGGCGCTGTACGACACCAATCCCGGCGGCGTGTATCGCCCCGGCCTGGCGCCGCAGGACGCGATCGACGCGCTGGCGTCGTACATCGCCACCGTGCGGCTGGGCATCCAGGGGCTGTCGGGCAACGGTAATCAGCAGGCGTTCATCAATCAGACATTCGCCAACCAGTATGGCCGCGGCGTCGAAGGCGACATCCTCCGGACGCTGTTCCTCGACGACCACAGCCATATTTCGGACTCGCAGGGCAATGCGGGCACGGTTCATCAGGGCAGCGATGGCAGCGATTCCACCTCGCCTGCCGGTGTGACGCTGTTCGGCTCCTGCCGGACGGTCAGCTGCGAATTCTACAGCCCCGACGGCAACATGGGCAGCCCGAACCATGCGGCCGATAATGTCGGCGGCGTCCGCGTCTTCAACGGCAACTCGGATTCGATCTTCGACGGCGACACGATCTGGACCGTCGTCCCCAGATATCACGACACGGTGATCCTGAAGAACCGGACGACCACCACCCCCGATTACGCGACGCTGCCGACGATCAAGGCGACGCAGGTCATCATCAGCGCGCTCAACGTCGACGTGTCGGGCGTGATCGAGGCGGGTCCGGTCAAGGAGCGCACGCTCACCATCAAGAACACGGTGCAGGCAGGCTTCGGCACCGCGAGCATCGGCACCGCGCTGGCGCAGGGTGCCGCGACCACCATCGACCTTGTTCAGGGCGTCTCCGGCTACGGCTCGCTGCTCAGCGCCGACAGCAAGAATCTGGGCGCGCAGTTCGTCCGCACGGGTGTCGTGAATGGACAGGCGCAGGGCTATATCCAGGTCGACGACGTGGTCGCGGGCGGCGGCGGCTCGATCAGCATCACCGGCAAGATCCTGAATACCAGCCCGGTCGGCGGCGGGATGCTGAAGGTGTTGAACGGGTACGGCAACATCAACATCGACAACCAGACCGGTTACGAGCTGAAGATCGGCACCGTCAACGCGGGCTTGTCGGCTGATGGTCTGATCAAGATCAGCGACACCTGGTCGCATACGATCTATGAATACACCAATTCGCTCAACGGTCAGGTGAAGCTCACCGTCACCGACCTGGGACCCTCTTATGTCCCGGGAACTGCGACCGAGAATTACGATCCCCGCGTCTATGACGTTGGTATCGGCTACAATGCGGGGCTCGTTGGCGGATCCGCGCTCCTGTACCAGCCAAGCGGCGACGGGCAGTTCTACTATGCGTGGAACGACTCCATCTCGCTGGAGCGGACGATCAGCGACACCGGTGCCAACTATCGCCGCGTCGGCGACGAGGTCACCGGCTACACCGTCAGTCCCTGGGCCAAGACGGGCGCCGGCGCCGCGCCGGACGGCACCAACGGCCGCTTCGTGAACATTGCCGCGCGTGAGACCAAGGTCGCCGAGGGCGTCGACCGGCAGCTGAACCCCGCTTGCGATGGCTTCTTCTCCTGCGGTCAGGATGAGTTCGGGAACGACATCCCGAGGTACATCGACGTACCCTATCGCTACGAATACCAGGACTTCGTCGACAAGGATGCGGGCCGGATCAACAAGGCCCTGAGCGGTAATGGCGGCGCCTATGTCTCGACCGGCCGCCGGGACGATTTCGTCCAGGTGCTCGACGGCAATTTCTCCAAAGTCACTGGATATTACTACAACGACAGCGACGATGGCGACGACGGCGCCTTCATCGATCTGCCGCGTGCTGCGACCATCAACATCGTCAGCGCGGCAAAGGCGACGCACCCGATCCAGATCCTGTTCGATCAGGGCAAGGAAGGCGGCGCGATCAACATCACGTCCAACAATGGCGGCCAGATCACGCTGACCAGCGCGGTCACGTTCGGCGGCGGCAAGACGACGATCGCGACCACCAGCGGCATCGTCACCGAAAAGGACGGCGTGGTCGTCTCGAAGGACATCGCGCTCAGCGCGGGCAGCTCGATCGGCACCATCGGCACGGCGGCGAACCCGCTGCTGGAGAACGCCTTCCAGGCCAGCCTGATGGGCGGGTCGATCGGCGCGGTCAGCTCCGGCGGCACCGTCAACCTCAAGCTCAGCTCGGCAGCGACGGTGGGCGACAAGTCGGCCCCCATCTATGTCGACATGATCCGCGGCTCGGGCGCGGTGAAGCTCACCGCCGACGCCAATCTGATCGGCAGGGATGTCGGCGTGTCGTCGAACATCATCAGCGACAATGGCGGCGTGACGCTGGACGTCACCGGCGCGGTCGTCGGCCGCGACTACGTGGCCGGCAGCCTGACCGCGCCTTCGCTGCGGATCGGGCTGCGCAACGACCAGCTGCTCTCGATCACGGCGACCGGCGACGTGTCGGTCGAGCAGGGCTCCGAAAATGGCGTCATCAATGGCCTGATCCAGACCAGCACGGCCGCGACGCGCGAGCTGCGCATCGGCGACATCTCCACACCGGGCGATGTGACGATCAAGGCCTATGGCTCGATCGTCGCCGGCGATCCGACCGCGACGATCGACGAGGCCAAGCTGTCGCGCTTCCGCGCCGCCGCCGCCGCCTTGCAGCTCGATCCGGCGTGCGCGAGCGCGTGCGGCATCATCGATCCGGCGTCGCTTGGCCTGCTCGACCAGCGTTACCGCGAGACCGGCTATGCGCTCGTCGACAAGCTGAGCACCGGCACCGGCGCGGAGCAGACCGCCGCCGCTGCCAAGCTGACCGAGATGTTCGGCTTCGTCCCCACCAGCAAGGACGCGATCGCCACCGTGCAGATCGACCGTGCCAAGCTGCAGGCGTTCCAGGCGGCCAATCCCGTGTCGCGCGACAGCAAGATCGAGTTCCAGCTCCGCAACCAGGCGGAGACCGCGTACGAGCGCTATTCGCTGACGAACGCGGCGGCGACGGCGGAGGACAGCCGCGGTCGCGCAGTCGTCGCGACGATCAAGGTCATCGACGAGCTCGCCGCGTTCGGCAGCAAGACGCAAACCGGCATCGCACTATCTGCGGACGGCAAGATCGTGTCGGTGATCGACGGCGGCGCGGCGGGCTTCGCGGCCGGCGACGCACTGTACACGCTCGCCGTGTCGACGCTCGCGGCGAACGGCAAGGCACCCGCGCTGGGCGCCAAGGCCAGCACCGCAGAGCTGGCACAGGGGCTACAGCTCCACGTCGACGGCCTCGCGGCGCCGGCAACCGCGTTCGGGACCAGGCTGACCGCGCTGTCCGGGGCGACGCTCGCCGCCAATGGCGCGATCACGCTGACCGATGCCGCAGCGGCCGCGCTTGCTCCCGGCGTGGATCTGTACGATTCCGCCTTCGCGGCACTGGTCGCCGCCGGCTCCGCGCCGGCCGCCGGCACCGCGCTGACCAAGGCTCAGCTGCAAACCGGACTCAAGCTCCATCGCGACGCGCTGATCGCGCCGGTGACGACGTTCGGCGCGACGCTGACCAACGGGATCGCGCTGGGCGCGGACTTCAAGGTGGAAGTGCCGGACACGGCAGCCGATCAGCTCAACGCCGGCGGCAGCCTGCGTCAGCTCGCGCTGACGACGCTGATCGAGCAGAACCGCGCGCCCGCTTCGGGCACGACGCTCTCGACCGCGCAGCTGCAGGAAGGTCTGCAGCTGTACCTGAACGGGCTTGACGACTCCGTCGACACGTTCCGCGCGAAGTTCGGTCCCGGCATCAACCTGTCGACCGACGGCCGCACCGTGACCATCGGCAACGCCAACGCGTTCGCGCTGACCCCGGGCGGCGAGCTGTACCAGATCGCGGTGACGACACTGGCGGCCAAGGGCCAGCCGGTCGCCACCGGTCTGACCGCCACGGCCGAGCAGCTGCAGAACGGTTTGCAGCTGTACCTCAACGATCTGCGCGCGCCGGTGGAGAGCCTCCTGTCGATCACCATCGACGATCTCGCGACGATGAGCGCGACCGCCAAGACGACAGCCGTATCGCAGCGCATCAACGGCGCGGCGCTGACGAGCTGGGTCGAGGCGCAGAACCTGCAGACGCAGCGCGGCCGCGCCTCGTCCGACGCGCTCGGCCGGATCGAGCAGATCCAGGCGTTCGGCGCGAAGGATGGGCTTACCCTGTCGGGCGATGGCAAGACGGTGACGATCGCCGACGCTGCCTTCGCCGCGCATCGCGACCTCCAGGCAGGCGGCGCGCTGTACGAGCTGGCGCTCACCACGCTGCGCGCGCAGGTCAACCCCAGCGGGCTGCGCGAGACGGTGCCGCTGCCGACGAATGCCGACATCCGCGTCGGCTTGCAGAAGTATCTCGACACGCTGCGCACGCCGCTGCTCGACTTGCTGCCCGGGGCGCTGCCGACGCTGTCGCCGGCGCTGTCGGCCGCGCAGAAGCTCGATGCAGTGTCGTCGGCGATCACCGGCACCAATTTGCAGGTCTGGGCCAACAACCAGCAGGCGGCTGCGGTCACCGAACTGACCGGGCTGTTCGGCAACGTCGCGTTCAACCGCGCGACGATCGAGACCGGCAAGCTCATCAACCTTTCCGATCGCACCAGCGGTGCGACCTGGACCGCGACGATGCTGGCCGTGTCGCTGCCGTCCACCGCCTTCGTACCGGTGGCTGACTCGCAGTTCGAGACGCGCAAGGCGGTCATCACCGCGCAGAACGTCAATCTGCTCGCGGGCAATTCGGTGGGCGCTTTCGACAAGCAGCTGACCTTCACCTACGGCACCAGCGGCTTCGTCGACGCGCGCGACGCCGAGGGCGTGCTGGCTCCGCGCTTCATCACCAACTCGGCGGGCGTCCAGGTCGACGTCACCAAGGAAGTGGCGCAGGCCTATCTCGCCTCGGCAGGGCCGGGCGATCTGACCACCGCCATCACCTTCAAGAACCCGGGCGCCGCGCCCAAGGATCTCGAAGCGACGCAGATCAAGGTGACAACGCGACGCGATCAGCCGTTGCAGATCAACGCGCAAGGCACGGTCAACGCCGTCGCCGCGGTCAACTTCACCAACCTGAACTCGACCGCCACCGGGGTCGGCAGCGCCGTGCAGGGCGACATCTTCATCTCCAACGACAACCGGCTGATCGTCGGCTCGATCATCTCGCAAAAGCCGACGGTGCCCAGCACGCTCAAGGTCGCCGGCTGCAACACCGGCGCAGCGGCTCCGTGGCTGTGCGACAGCCGCATCCGCCTGGTCGCACCCGAGATCGTCAGTGCGGTCGCCGGGACCGAGGGCATCACCGCGGCGGCAGCCGTCACCGCGAGCAACGGCGCTGCGTCGCAACTGCTGTCCAATGCCGATGGCAGCGGCGTGGTGATGGGCGGACTGGTGCGTCTGGAGGCATCCAACGGCTCGATCGGCTCCGTCATCGGCGGATCGCTGCTGGTCGATGCGCGCGCGATCGAGGTCATGCGGGCCGCCGGCAATGCGTCCGTGGAGCGCCGTCAGGCAGTGTCGCTGCCCAGCACGATCGGCGCGTTCAACTTCGGCAACGACCTGCAGATCGGCGACGTGTTCGCGGGCGACCGGCTACAGCTCGACAACCGTTATGGCTCGCTGTTCGTGATCGGCATGCCGTCGGAAATCGAGAGCGAGGATCGCAACACGCGCATCGTCGCCAACCGGCTCGCGATCCGCGCAGCGGGGGATATCGGCGCGGCCGGCGTCACCAGCGCCGGGCTGCCGGCCCAGTTCGACATCCAGGCGCCGATCATCACGCAGTTCGTGGCGGGTTACGACTATGCCACGAGCCTGCCGGGCGTGTTGGGGCAACAGCCGGCGGGGTTGCCCGCAGGCGACGGCTTCTTCGCGCTGCGTGGCGTGTCGCAGATGGGCAGCAAGGACATTCCGGGTTCCATGCTGGGCGCGCGCCGCAACATCACGGTTGGCACGCTCAACAACGATCGCGACTCCGCGACGCCCATCAAGTCGTCGATCATCTTCCGCTCCGACATCCTGGTCGGTGGCCGGCTGATCCTGACCACCGATGGCGACGTCGCCTTCCCCGATCCGGACGTGCGCATCACGGGCCTGGGTAACCTCACCAACCCGAACTACGACCCGGCCAAGGTCGTCGACCTTTCGGCGCTCGAGCTGAACATCAAGGGGCGGTTCGATTATCTGCAGAACACCCGCTCGATCATCCTGGGCTCGCTGACCGCCGGCGGTGGCGTGGTGGAATCCAAGTCGGGCTTCGTCCGCGTCGACGGCACGTTGTACGGCAATGGCGGACCGGAAACGCCGTTCACGATCAAGGCGGCGACGGATGTCACCGTGGGTTCCACCGGCCTCGGCGCCATCGCGCTGCTCGCCTGTGGTGGTCAGATCCTGGGCTGCCAGTCCGATGTCACGGTGACCGGTCGGGCGCATGCGTCCGATCTCACGGTCGTCGGCCAGGACATCTCCATCGCGGGTGGGCTGTTCGGCCGCTCCGCGAACCTGACCGCCGCTGCCGACGGCACCGTCACGATCGGCGGCTCGGTGTTGCTGCAGCGCGACAGCATCCGGCCCGACGAGCGGTCGGTGTTCAGCCTGACGGGCGGCAACCTTACGGTGGCGGGGTTGATCGCCGCGCAGGATACGGCGACCATCCGCGGCCGGACCATCACCGGCGCGGCACGCACCACCTTCGTCAATACCGGCGCGCTCACGCTGGAGGCGACCGGCGCGCTCAACCTCGACCCGACGATATCCTTCGTGAACGTCGGCTCGACGGTGCTGCGGTCGGGCACGGCGGCGGCGGGCGGCTCGGCGGTGACGATCGGAAGCGTTGGCGGGGGAAGCCTGCTGATCGACGCGCCCGTCGGCATCGCGGTCGGCGGCGTTACCCTTTCTGGTGGCGCGACGCTCACCTCGCAGGGCGCAGTGGCGCTGAACGGGACGATCGTGGCCGGTGGCGCGGTCGACGTCAGCGGACAATCGATCGCGTTCGGCGCGCTGTCGCATGGCGTGCGCGACTCCAGCGTACTCAACCTCAGCGCCGCCGAGATGATCTCCACCACCCCGACCACCAACCTGCGGTCGCTTGGGGCGGTGACGGTGTCCGCGCGCGATACGCTGACGCTGGCGGCGGTGCGCGCCAATGGCGGGTCGATCACGATCGGGGCGGGCGACCTCGTGATCAACAACGGTCTGATCTCCGACGGATCGGACTTCCTGGTCCAGGCATCCGGCGCGGTTCGGTTCCAGGCGGCCACCACCTTGGCGGGCAGCATGACCGCGGTCGCCGGCGGCGATCTGACGCTGAACGGCCGCACGTCCTTGTTCGGGCCGGACCGTGCGTCGGCACTGACGCTGAACGCGGGCGGCACGCTACGGCTCGGGTCGGCGGCGGGGATCACCGCCTTGGCTCCGGGAGCGTCGGTGCGGATCGCCGCCGGAACGGTCGCGATCGATCCGCTGGCAGCGATCAGCGGGGCCAGCGTGAACCTGAGCGCCAACGGTTCGGCGGTCGTGGGCGACGTCTTGGCGAACAAGGCCGCGGGGCAGGTCGTCTCGCTGCGGGCGGGTGGCGCGTTGTCGACCGGATCCCTGACGGGCGCCGCCGCGACGGTGAACGCGTCGGGTGGCATGGCGATCCTGCGCAACCAGGCGGTGGTCGGCGAGTTGACGGTGACCGCGCGTGACGACATCTCCACCAACGGCGTGTCGGCGACCAGCGCGCTGTTCAACAGCAGTACCGGGTCGGTAGCCTTGGGCGGAACCACCCGCGTGGTCGGCCTTTTGCCCAGCGCGCCGAGCGCCACGCTCACGGTCAATGCAGCCAGGGGAATCTCGCTCGGCGGCCCGGTCAGCGCGGCTGGCGGCATGTGGCTGGCGGGCAGGACGATCAGCACCACGGCGGCGGGGTTCATCACGGACATCGATGCGCCCGGCGCACTCACGACGCTGCGGGGCGACATCATCAATGCGCAGTTCGACACCGGCACCTCGACCGGCCGGGCAGTGCGTATCGATGCGCGCGGGTTCAGCAGGAGCGCGGTCGACGACCTGACACTGCGCCTCCAGACCGAGCGGCCGGTGCAGTTCGACGCGCTGTGGGTAAACAAGGGCGTGATCGCGGCGCAGACAGTGCTGAGCTATCTGAGCAAGCAGGTGCGCGACTATCTGACGGTGACGGGCACTTCCAGCGGCACGGTGACGCCGGCACCGACCCCCACGCCTACGCCAGCTCCGACGCCAGCCCCCACACCGGCGGCGCCCACACGCGTCCGGGCGCGCTAAGGTGAGGAACAGGGCGTGGGCGGCCGCCGGGGTGGCGGTGGTGGCGGCCGTGCCGGTGGGGGCACAGGTTGCGCCGCCCGCGCAGGTGCTGCAACGCAATCCGACGGTGAACCCCGACCGCATAAACGAGGAGCAGCGGCAGCGATCGCAGCAGCGGATCAATCCGGAGGCGCCGCCTCCGCGCACGCCCGAGGTCGAGGCGCCGCCACCCGCAGCCGTCACCGAGAGCACCGCCCCCGCGACAAGTTTCACGTTGACGGCGGTCCGCTTCGACCCGTCGAGCTACCTGACCCAAAGCGAGCTACAGGCGCTCGCGCAACCGTTGATCGGCACGGAGGTGACGCTCGCGGACCTGCAACGCATCGTCGATCGGGTGAACGCGCTGTATGCCGAACGCGGCCTCACCACCGCGCGCGCCGCGCTGCCGGCGCAACAGATCGACGGCGGCACGGTTCAGATCCGGCTGATCGAGGGTCGCATCGGTGCGACGACGGCCGAGGGCGGCTCGCCGCGCGGGCGCCGCTATGCCGAACGGGCAGCGGCCTTGCCCGCTGGCACCCTGGCCGCCCCCGGCGCGCTGGAGCAGCAGCTGCGGCTGTTCAACGCCAACAACGACGCCCAGCTGCGCGCGCGACTGACGCCGGGAACGACGTTCGGCACCACCGACGTGGCGCTCGCCGTGACGGAGCCGGCGCGATTGTCGGGCGATCTCTTCGTCGACAATAACGGCTTCGCCTCCACCGGTACGGCGGAAGTCGGCCTGGTGCTGCGTGCATTTCGTCTGTTCGGCGGCGCGGATCGCGCGTCGCTCGTCGTCGTGAAATCGGCGGGGGTGCTGAGCTCGTCCGTCTCGCTCAGTGCGCCGATCGGCCCGCGCCTGCGGATCGGCGCGTCGGGTTCCTATGGCCGCACCGAGGTCAAGTACGGCCCGCTCGCGTCGCTCGGCGTGACCGGCTCGTCCTACTCCTTCGGCGCTGACGCCGCCGCGTTGCTGTCGATCGGCGACCGTTTCAGCCTGACCGGCAACGCCTCGATCCAGACCAGCCTTTCGCGAACCGAGATCGGCGGGGCGCGCGTGATCGACAACAACGCGCTCAACGGCTCGCTCGGGCTGACGCTCAGCTATGCCGGTCCGGGCTTTTCCGGCGTGGTGCAGACGCAGGCCACGCTTGCGCACGTCAACGAACGACTTAGCCTTACCGAAGTGAACCCGGTGCTGTTCGGCGGCTCGCTGCAACTGGCCAAGCTGATCGCGCCGCGCGTGCAGGCGCGGGTGCGCGGCGACTGGCAGGTGGCGACGTCCAGCAACCTGCCCGGCATCGTCCAGTATCAGATCGGCGGCACGCGATCCGCGCGCGCGTTCGATCCCGGCGTCGCGGCGGGAGACAGCGGCTTCTCGGTGTCGGGCGAGCTTGCCTATGGGCTTACCTGGGACGGGCTGCAGATCGAGCCGATGGTGTTTGTCGATCATGCGCAGGTCGCGGCGCCCGGTCAGAAGGTTTCCGTGCAGGCGGCGGGTGCCGGGCTCAACCTGAGCTTCGCACCCCACATCTTCGTGCGGGGGACGGTAGCGACCGATATCGGGCGCAGCACCGGTGTGCCGCGCTCGACGCGCGCCTTTGTTTCGACGACGTTTCGCTTCTAGAGTGGGGCGATCGGCAGCGGCGTGTAATCGACGAACCGCCGGTTCGCCTCGCGCAGCTCCGACGCCTTGGAATCGAGCAGGAACGGCAGCATCGCGTAGCGCCGACCGCGCGTGACGGGCATCACCCGATGTAGCAGCGAGCAGGAAAAGACGAGCGCCGCGCCGGTCGGCGGCGTGTACCGGCGTTGCCCGAATTCGGGAAAGCAGAGCTCGCCCCCCGCATAGTCGCCGGCGTTGAGGTTGATCGTCACCGCGAACTGCCGATGCACGGTGCCGCGCGTGCTGTCGTCGCGATGTGCGCCAAAGTGCCCGCCGTCCTCCGCATCGTAGCAGCCGATCAACAGGCGTTCGACCTGGGTGACATCGAACTGGAACGCGCGTTTGATCATCGGCGCCAGCCGCACCGCGAGGCGCGTGGTAAGCTGTTCGACGAGCGGTCCCGCGCGCAGCCGGTGATCGCGGCGGAGCTTGACGGCGGGGTCGATCACCAGCCGCGTCATGCCGTCCTGCTCGCGCATCACGCCGCCCGGATCGGCGGTGTGCGCCCCATGTTCGTCGATCAGCCGGCGACAGAATTCGGGCTCGAGCACATGTGGCACCATCAGCACGGGTGCCCAATCCGCTTCGAATGCACCCGTGGCGAGTTGCCGCAGCGCCGCGATCGCCGCCTCCCCCTGGTCGATCTCGAACCACCCGACCACGCGCCAGGTGCGGTCGAGCAGCAGCCAATAGGGTCGATAGCCACCGGCCGTGTCGATCGCGCCGCAGCGGCGGCTGAAGGCATGATCAGCGTCCATCATCACGCGCCAACCGGGCAATCGCTCACAGAGGCGCTGCTCCGACACGTCGGCCGGGTCGATGGTCACGCCGTAGAAACTGGCGTGCACGTCGTCGAACACCGCCCGGTGCGTTGCCGCCGTCGCCAACGCCGCCGCGACTGCGGGATGACTGCCCAGGCCCGCGAAGAGCACCAGCGCCGCGCGCCCTCCCGCCACGTCGTTCCCGTCGGTCTCGTGCCCGTCCGGAGAATGCGCCCGGAACAAAGGCAAAGCCTCGCCCCAGCCGGGCCGTCGTGGTGGCTGCGTCACGGCGCAACCCTCGCGGCGAGGGCAAGGTCGACGGCGACGATCGCGGCGGATCCTGACGAGTTCGGCTTGGTGGTAGGGATGTCCGGACGCCTTAGACGGGTGCTTGCCCCAAGCGCATATCAGGTGTCGGCCGCCGCCCGCAACGGCGGCGGCACGACGCCAGCGTCACAGCACGAAGTCGCTCGCGGTGATCGGGTCGGCGGGGTTGATCACCAGCACGACCTCGAAGTCGGACACGCCGTTGCCATCGGTGTCGCCCTGCACCAGCCAGATCGGACCGCCCAGGCTGATGTTCTCGAACCGCAGTTCGCCCGCGCGGTTGCTGAACGCGGCACTGCCCACGAACGAGAACGCCTGATCGCCGGCGGTGTTGATGTCCGCATCGATCCGGCTCAGGTCG
>NZ_JAQGLJ010000119.1 GCF_028292945.1 Sphingomonas bacterium
GCGCTGTTCATCTTCTCCGGCCACGACAACCGCATCGCCAAGGGCGGCGATGCGATGGCGCAGTTCGTCGGCAAGGGACACGACTTCTTCGCCTGCCTTGCGGGCAGCGTCAGCCAGGAGACTGACCAGGCCACGTTCGACAAGCTCTGGGACAACCGGGTCGAGGCGTGGTTCCCCAACGGCAAGGCCGATGCGCGGCTCAACCGCTTCGACATCGACTCCGCCGAACTTTGGGAGACCGACGTATCGCTCAGTGGCCGGGTGAAGATGCTGTTCGGCGGCACGATCACGCCGGGTGAGTCGTCCAGCCATGCAGTGGTGGATTCGGTCGCCTGACGAGATGACCGGTTCGCCGTGGGCGTCGGCGATCAAACAAAGCTGTCCTACAAGCACGCTGGCGTGGCAGGTATCTAGCCGCGTCAGCGTCTCTCTTTCACATCATGGATAACCATCACCGCGATCCGTCGCGCGTCCATCGAGCCAAGACCGATCAGCGGAAGTTCCACGCGGGCGGAAGTTACGGAACTTCCGCTCAGCTGTTCGCCGCCATCCACTCCTCGACCACCGGCGCGATTTTGGTTCGCCATTTCGAGCCGTTGAAGATGCCGTAATGGCCGGCTCCTTCCGCCATGTAGTAGCGCTTCTTGTCGGCCGGCAGGTTGGTCGCGAGCGTCAGCGCCGCCTTGGTCTGGCCCAGCCCTGAAATATCGTCGCGCTCGCCCTCGACGGCGAGCAGCGCCACGTCGGTGATCGCACCCAGATCCACCAGGCGACCGCGATGCCGCATCGTACCCATCGGCAGGGCGTGTGTCTGAAAGACGACATCGATCGTCTGCAGATAGAATTCGGCGGTCATGTCGCAGACCGAACGATACTCTTCGTAGAAATCCTTCGACTGATCCGCGCTCTCGTCGTCACCGCGGACGAGATGCTTGAACATTTCCCAGTGGCTTTGCATGTGATCGCCCAGGTTCATCGACATGAACCCGGCGAGTTGGAGGAAGCCCGGATATACGCGGCGCCCGCCACCCGGATAGCCCGCCGGCACGGTGGCGATGACATTATGCTGGAACCAGGCGTGCGGGCGCTTCGTCGCAAGCGTGTTGACCGCCGTTGGTGCCTCGCGGGTGTCGACGGGGCCGCCCATCATCGTCAGCGTCTTCGGCCGGCAGGGATGCGCATCGGCGCTCATCAGCGCGACCGCCGCGTAGCACGGCACTGATGGCTGACAGACCGCGAGCATGTGCGACCCCGGCCCCATCGCCTCCAGGAACTCGACCAGATAGTCGATATAGTCGTCAAGATCGAAGCGTCCGTCGCTCAGCGGCACCAGCTTGGCATCGGCCCAATCGGTGATGTGAACGTCGGCCACCGGCAGCATACGCTCGACCGTACCGCGCAACAGCGTTGCATAATGGCCCGACATCGGCGCGACGATCAGCAGCTTGGGGCCACCTTCAATGCCGTCGCGCGCGAAGCGCTTGAGCTGCCCGAACGGCTTGGCGAGGACGATCTCCTCGGTGACCGCGACCTCGCGGTCGCCGACGGTGGTATGCGTCAGGCCGAACGCCGGCTTGCCGCGCGGTGCGGCGGCATGCGCGAAGACCTCCAGCGCCGACGCCATCACATTGCCGCCGCCCATGTACGCGAACGGACTGGCGGGGCTGCTCCACATCTCCGCGCCCCAGCTTGCCCACGCGCCCGCGCTGGTAAGCATCGATTTCTGCCATTCATGTGCGGCGTAGAGCATCCGAATTCCCGTAACCCACAAGAGGTTGCGCGCGTCGTAACGCTTTTGACGCGCTGCACAACGCTTCGGCGGCGTTGAGGGCGCGGCGACCGCCTGCTAGGCGCGGCACCATGCCCGAACCCGCCGCCTCAGCCCCTACCCGCGAAACAGGCCGGCGGCTGGGCAGCCTGGCGATCGTCTGGCGGTTCGCCTCGCGCTATCCGGCGCAGCTGGCGATCGCGATCGCGGCGCTATTCGTCACCTCCGCGACTACGCTGGCGATCCCGTGGACCTTCAAGTCGGTGATCGACAAGGGCTTCACCGACGGCGGCAACACCGCGCATATCGACCGTGCCTTCTATACGATGTTCGCACTGGTCGCGGTGCTGGCGGTCGCGACTGCGTTCCGCTTCTACTTCGTGTCGTGGCTCGGCGAGCGCACGGTGGCGGACGTGCGGATGGCGGTGCAGGCCAACCTGCTTCGCCTGGCGCCACGGTGGTTCGAGGAGAACCGCCCGTCCGAGGTCGCGTCGCGGCTGACTTCGGATACCGCGCAGATCGAGAACGCGGTCGGCACCACCGTGTCGGTGGCGCTGCGCAACACGCTGATGGGGATCGGCGGCATCGTGTCGCTGTTCCTGCTCGCACCCAAGCTCGCCGGGCTGCTGCTGCTCGGCATTCCGATCATCGTCCTGCCGATGGTGCTGCTCGGCCAGCGCGTCCGCAGCCATTCGCGATCGAGCCAGGATCGCATCGCCGACATCGGCGCGATGGCGGTAGAGACGCTGGGCGCGATGAAGGTGGTGCAGGCGTTCGGGCAGGAACAGCGCGAGCAGGAGCGCTTCGCCGCTGCCGTGGATCGCAGCTTCACGACCGCGAAGCGCCGCATTCGCATCCGCGCGCTGATGACCGCGCTGGTAATCGGCCTGTTGTTCGGCGCGGTGACGCTGTTGTTGTGGACCACGGTCAGCGATGTCGCCGCCGGGCGGCTGTCGGGCGGGTCGCTGACCGCGTTCATCTTCACCGCGGGCTTGGTCACGGGCGCGTTTGGCGCGCTGACCGAGGTTTATGGCGACCTGCTGCGCGCGGCTGGCGCGGCCGAACGGCTGAGCGAGCTGCTCGCCGAACGGCCCGAGATTGCCGCGCCTGCTAATCCGATCGCGCTGCCGACCCCGGCCCGCGGCGCGCTGGCGTTCGAGGGGGTGACGTTCCGCTATCCGACCAGGCCGGAGGTATCCGCATTGTCGGACTTCACGCTGGCGGTGGCACAGGGCGAGACGGTGGCGCTGGTCGGGCCGTCGGGCGCGGGCAAGTCGACGCTCTTCCAGCTCGCCGAACGCTTCTACGATCCGCAAGTCGGCCGCGTTACGATCGACGGCGTCGACCTGCGCGACGCAGATCCGGCTGCGGTGCGCGAGCGCATGGCGCTGGTGCCGCAGGACGCGGTGATCTTCGCCGCGTCGGCGCGCGACAATCTCCGCTACGGTCGCTGGGAGGCGTCGGACGAGCAGCTCTGGGCGGCGGCGGAATCGGCCAACGCGGCCGAGTTCCTCCGCGCGCTCCCGGAGGGACTGGACACCTTCATGGGCGAGGCCGGCGCGCGGCTGTCGGGCGGACAGCGCCAACGGCTGACGATCGCCCGCGCGCTGCTCCGCGACGCGCCGATCCTGCTGCTGGACGAGGCGACCAGCGCGCTCGACGCGGAGAGCGAACGACTAGTTCAGGCGGCGCTGGAGCGGCTGATGGCGAACCGCACGACCCTCGTCATCGCGCATCGCCTCGCCACGGTGCGCGCTGCCGATCGCATCATCGTCATGGATGGCGGTCGCATCGTGGAGCAGGGCACCCACACACAACTCATCGCGCGGTCGGGCCTGTACGCGCGCCTCGCGAGCCTGCAGTTCAGCGAGGCGGCGTAGGCTGCTCGCCTCCCGCTTGCGGGAGGGGCTGGGGGAGGGCATGTCGGATCAAAGCGGAGCAGGACGGCGGGGACATTCCCTCCCCTGGCCCCTCCCGCAAGCGGGAGGGGAACATGCGCGACTTCGACATCATCGTATACGGCGCGACCGGCTTCACCGGCCGGCTCGTCGCCGAGTATCTGGTGCAGGCATACCCCGGCCGCACGCGGTGGGCGATGGCGGGGCGCTCGGCGGCCAAGCTCGCCGAGGTCCGCGACCTGATCGGCGCGCCCGCCGACCTGCCGCTGGTCGTTGCCGACGCCGACAACGCCGCCTCGCTCAAGGCGATGGTTGAACGCACAACCGTGGTGCTGACCACGGTCGGCCCGTATCAGCTCTACGGCTCGACCCTGGTCGCGGCCTGCGCGGCGGCGGGGACAGCCTATGTCGACCTGTGCGGCGAGCCGGCGTGGATGCGCCAGATGATCGACGCCCACGAGGCCGAGGCGAAGCGAACGGGCGCGCGCATCGTCTTCTCCTGCGGGTTCGACTCCATTCCCTTCGATCTCGGCGTACTGACGCTGCAGGAGGCCGCGCGCGAACGCTTCGGCAAGCCCGCGCCTCGGGTGAAGGGTCGCGTGCGCAAGATGCAGGGCGGCTTCTCCGGTGGCACTGCCGCAAGCCTCAAGGCGACGCTCGCCGCCGCCGCCAGGGAACCGTCGCTGTTCAAGCTCCTCGCCAGTTCGTTCGCGCTGACCCCCGGCTTCACCGGACCGGGCCAACCGAGCGGGCTGGTGCCGGAATATGACGGCACGCTGGGTGCTTGGGTCGCGCCGTTCGTGATGGCGCCGATCAACACCAAGAACGTCCACCGCACCAACTTCCTGCTCGGCCACCCGTTCGGCGAGGACTTCCGCTATGACGAGATGATGGTCGCGCCCGGCGTCGGCGAGATGGCCAAGGCGGCGGCGGAGGCGATCGCCAAGATCAACCCGTTCGCCGGCGACAAGGGGCCCAAGCCCGGCGAAGGCCCTTCCAAGGAAGAGCGCGACAACGGTCACTACGACCTGCTGTTCATCGGCGAGATGCCGGACGGGACCCGCGTCGACGCGACCGTGACCGGCGACCGCGACCCGGGCTATGGCTCGACCAGCAAGATGATCGCGGAGTCGGCGCTATGCTTGGTCGAGGACGTGCAGGGTGACGGCGGTATCTGGACGCCCGGCGCGCTGATGGGCGCGCCGCTGCGCGAGCGGCTGAAGGCTAAGGCGGGGCTGACGTTCGTGGTGAAATGACAGCCC
>NZ_JAQGLJ010000054.1 GCF_028292945.1 Sphingomonas bacterium
CGGACGCGCGCAACTGGCGCGCGCGCGCAGGCGAGGCGGCGCGGCGGGTCACCGACGCGGACCGGCGCGATCGCGACCTCATCGAGGCACGGGCGGCGCTCACCGGCCGGCCGGAGGCGCTGCGCGACGCGATCCTCACCGCTGCAGGCGAGCACGACGCGCTCCAGGTCGCAGCGCGGACCGCGCAGACCGCGGAGATCGCGGCGGAAGCCCGCCGCACCACCGCCGATGCCGCCCATCGCGACGCCGCACAGGCGCTGGCGGCGCTGCGCGAGACCCGTGCCGGTGTGCTCGCACGCGTCGAGGCGCAAGAGCTGCGCCGCGTCGAGATGGGTCGCGTCTCGGGCGAACGCTTTGCCTGCCCTGCCCCCTTGCTGCCCGATCGGCTCGGCTTCGCCCCCGCCGACGTTGGCCAGCCGGCCGTCGAATCGGCAACCCTCGAACGGCTGACGCTGGAGCGCGAGCGGCTCGGCCCCGTCAATCTCGTCGCCGAGAGCGAACTGGCCGAACTGGAGGCGGGCACGCTGGGCGTCGCGGGCGAGCGCGCGGAGCTTGGCGACGCCATCCACCGCCTGCGCGGTTCGATCGGCGCGCTCAACCGCGAGGGGCGCCAGCGCCTCCAGACCGCCTTCGAAGCGGTCGACGGTCACTTCCGCCGTCTGTTCACGACACTGTTCGATGGTGGACAGGCGCACCTCGCGCTGGTCGATTCGGACGATCCACTCGCGGCGGGGGTGGAGATCATGGTCCAGCCGCCCGGCAAGCGTCTCCAGTCGCTCACGCTGCTGTCCGGCGGCGAACAGGCGCTGACCGCGATCGCGCTGGTCTTCGCGCTGTTCCTCACCAGCCCGGCGCCGATCTGCGTGCTCGACGAGGTCGACGCGCCGCTCGACGACGCCAACATCGAGCGCTTCTGCGACCTGCTCGATCGCATGGCCGGCGAGACGGACACGCGCTATCTGATCGTCACGCACAACGCCGTGACGATGAGCCGGATGCACCGGCTGTTCGGCGTCACCATGATCGAAGCCGGCATCAGCCGGCTGGTGTCGGTCGATCTCCGGTCGGCGGAAACGCTCGTCGGGACCGGCTGATCAGTCCTTTCATCATCGGGTGGAGTTCGCGCTTCTCGCGTGTGATCCGGCGGCGCAGCACCGTAAGCACCCGCCCAAATGGGCGGCGAGTGCATCGATCTCCTCATGCTCCCTGGTCAGCACGCCACGGTTCAGCATCTCGTCTCCGGCTCATCCGCGCTGGACATAATCTAGGTTGTCATTCCTTCGCCAAGTCGCGGCGGAGTCAAAGAAAAACCCCTAAACGTACAGCCCTTGAGATCCGGCCGACTTGTGCGATTTCGACGGGAACGTATATCGAACGTCATGGCGCAGCTCGACACTCGCGAAAAGCTGGCGATCCTCGCCGATGCCGCCAAATACGATGCGTCGTGCGCGTCGTCGGGCACCGCCAAGCGCAACAGCCGCGACGGCAAGGGGCTGGGGTCGACCGAGGGGATGGGCATCTGCCATGCCTATGCGCCCGACGGGCGCTGCATCTCGCTGCTCAAGATCCTGCTGACCAACAGCTGTATCTTCGACTGCCATTACTGCATCAACCGCAAGAGCAGCAACGTGCGGCGCGCGCGGTTCACCGCCAGGGAGGTCGTCGACCTCACCATTTCCTTCTACAAACGCAACTATATCGAGGGGCTGTTCCTCTCGTCGGGCATCATCGGGTCCTCCAACTACACGATGGAGCAGATGGTCGAGGTCGCGCGGAGCTTGCGCGAGGATCATCATTTCCGCGGCTACATCCACCTCAAGACCATCCCCGACGCCGATCCGGCGCTCGTTCATCAGGCTGGGCTGCACGCCGACCGCCTGTCCATCAACGTCGAGCTGCCCACCGTCGCCGGGCTGACCAGGCTCGCGCCGGAGAAATCCGCTCTGCGCATCGAGGGCGCTATGGCGGCCAACAAGTCGGCGATCCTCGACAACAAGGATGCGTTGAAGAGGTACAAGGCGGCGCCCCGTTTCGCCCCCGCCGGCCAGTCGACGCAGATGATCGTCGGCGCGGACGCCGCTACCGATGGCGACATCGTCCGCCGCGCCTCGTCGCTGTACGGCCAGTTCGGCCTGCGCCGCGTCTATTACTCCGCCTTCAGCCCAATCCCGGACGCCAGCGCGGTGCTGCCGCTCAGCCGCCCACCGCTGATGCGCGAACACCGGCTGTATCAGTCCGACTGGCTGATGCGCTTCTACGAATTCCAGCCCGACGAGGTCGTCGCCGCCGCCGACGACGCAACCGGCATGCTGCCGCTGGATATCGATCCCAAGCTCGCCTGGGCGTTGAAGCACCGCCAGCGTTTCCCCGTCGACGTGAACCTGGCTCCGCGCGAGGATCTGCTGCGTGTGCCCGGCCTGGGCGTGAAGGCGGTCGCCAACATCCTCACCAGCCGTCGGTGGCGCAAGCTGCGGCTGGACGATGTCGCGCGGCTGACCGTCTCGATCGCCAAACTGCGCCCGTTCATCGTCGCGGCGGACTGGCGTCCCGTGGCGCTATCGGACAAGGCGGAGTTGCGGCCACTGGTCGCGCCGAAGAAGCAGCAATTGGAACTGTTCGCGGCCTAACGGGAGAGAATGCGATGAAGGCCGTGCTTGCACTCGTGGCGCTGACCCTTGCCGTCCCCGCCACCGCGAAGACACTGACCGTCGCCGCCGGCCCCAATGCACAGGAGCGATTGCAGGAAGCGCTGCTCGACGCGAAGCCGGGCGACACGGTGCGGATTGGTGCCGGCCGATACGAGCTCACCGATGGCCTGTCGCTTGCCGTCGACCGCGTGACGGTGCGCGGTGCAGGCGCGAAAGCGACCGTGCTGTCGTTCAAGGGCCAGCAGGGTGCGGGCGAAGGGCTGCTGGTGACATCTGATGATGTCGTGCTGCGCGATTTCGGTGTCGAGGACGCCAAGGGCGACGGCATCAAGTCCAAGGGCGCGGACCGCATTGTTTACAAGGCACTGTCGGTGCGCTGGACGGGCGGACCGCAAGCGACCAACGGCGCCTACGCCATCTACCCGGTCGAGAGCCGCGACGTGCTGATCGACGGCGTGTTTGTCGAGGGCGCGTCGGATGCGGGCATCTATGTCGGCCAGAGCGAGAACATCATCGTTCGCAACTCGACGGCCGTGCGCAACGTCGCCGGCATCGAGATCGAGAACTCGCGCCGCGCCGACGTCCACGGCAATCTCGCGCATCACAATACCGGCGGCATCCTGATCTTCGACCTGCCCAATCTGCCGCGCGGCAACGGTGGCGATGTGCGGGTGTTCGACAATCGCGTCATCGACAACGACACCCCTAATTTCGCGCCTGCGGGCAATATCGTCGCCTCGGTCCGCACCGGCACCGGCGTGCTGGTGATGGCGAACGACGGGGTGTGGGTGCGGGGCAATGAGCTGTCGGGCAACCAGACCGCGAACGTGATGATCGTCGCCTATCGCGACAAGTTCTCCGACGCCAAGTACAACCCGCTGCCGCGCCGCGTGCAGGTGTCGGGCAACCGGCACGGCCGCGCCGGCTTTGCGCCGCAGCTACCCGGTGGGGCGCAACTCGCGGCAGCATTCGGCGGCTCGATTCCGGCGGTGCTGTGGGACGGTGCCGCCACCGAAGGTCTGCGCGTGGCGGACGCCAAGGTGCTCAGCCTCGGCCTCGCGCGCGGCGCCGCGATGGAGACCGCCAAGCCTGCGCCCGTCGAGCTGAACGCGCCGGCGCTGCCGGAGCGTGCCGCCGTGGTGCTGCCGGCGAGCATGGAGCGCGCGGCGCGGTGAACCGACTGGGGGATGCAGCTGGCGCGGTGATCGCCGCGTGCGTTCTCGTCATCGGCGCGACCGCCGCGCGTGACACGGGCGGCGGCGTGTCCGACGTCGCGATCACCGGCGACAGTTATCCCGCCGCGCTCAGCGATTACGGCTTCTTCACCGACCTGCGCGCCCGCACCCCCGCCACGCGCGTGACTCTCTACACGCTCAACACGCCGCTCTTCTCCGACTATTCGGAAAAGCAGCGTTACCTGTACCTCCCCGCCGGCACCCGCGCGACCTACCGCCCGGACGCCACGCTGGGCCTTCCCATCGGCGCGGCGTTGATCAAGACCTTCGGCTATGAGCAGGCGGGCGGCTTCACGCCGCTGGAGACGCGCGTCCTGCTGCGCCGCGCCAGCGGCTGGGTGGCGCTGCCGTACGTGTGGAACGCCGCCGGGACCGACGCGGTGCTCAAGCGCGCCGGCACGCGGCTGCCCGTTACCTTCACCGACCCGGCCGGCGCCCGGCGCACGATCAGCTACGCGGTGCCCAACCAGAACCAGTGCAAGGATTGTCATGGGCTCTCGGGCGCGATCACGCCGCTCGGCCCCACCGCGCGAAACCTCAACGACGGACGGCAGTTGCAGGCTTGGCACGCGGCCGGCTTGATGGACCGCCTGCCCGCCGACGCGCCGCGTTTGGCGCGCTGGGACGACCCTGCCGCTCCGGTCGCGGCCCGCGCGTCGGCGTATCTGGAGGTCAACTGCGCGCACTGTCACAATGCGAAGGGGGCGGCGTCCAACTCCGGGCTGCTCCTCGACTGGAAGCAGCCGGATGGTACAGCACGCGGTGTGCTCAAGCGCCCCGTGGCCGCGGGACGCGGCTCGGGCGGCCGCGACTTCGCGATCGCGCCGGGCCGACCCGACGCGTCGATCCTGCTCCACCGCATGGAGTCGACCGAACCCGGCGTCGCGATGCCCGAGATCGGCCGCGCACTGCCTCACGCGGAGGGGGTAAGCCTGGTGCGCGCGTACATCGCGGGAATGCCGGCCATCACCGCACGATGATGCCGATCTGTGACGGCCCGCAACCCTCGTCACCCTGAACTTGTTTCAGGGTTCATGCGAGACGTCAGAGCACGGACCAGGTGGGCCGCATGGATGCTGAAACCGGTTCAGCATGACGGTGTGAACTGATGCGCACCGTCATCCTCCCCGCCCCCGACGA
>NZ_JAQGLJ010000073.1 GCF_028292945.1 Sphingomonas bacterium
AGCAGCGGCTGCGGCAGGTTGAGCGTGTTGGCGGTGCACACGAACATCACGTCGGACAGATCCAGGTCGATCTCCAGATAGTGATCGTTGAACTTGCTGTTCTGCTCGGGGTCCAGCACCTCGAGCAGCGCCGACGCCGGATCGCCACGGAAATCCTGGCCCAGCTTGTCGATCTCATCGAGCAGGAACAGCGGGTTGGCAGTTCCCGCCTTGCGCAGGTTGGTGACGACCTTGCCCGGCAACGAGCCGATATAGGTGCGGCGATGACCGCGGATTTCCGCTTCGTCACGCACGCCGCCAAGCGACTGGCGCACGAACTCGCGCCCGCACGCCTTGGCGATCGATTGGCCGAGCGACGTCTTGCCGACACCGGGAGGGCCGACCAGGCAGAGGATCGGCCCCTTCAGCTTGTTGGTGCGCGCCTGCACGGCGAGATACTCGACGATGCGATCCTTGACCTTGTCGAGCGCGTAATGATCCTCGTCGAGCACCGCCTGTGCGGCGGCGATGTCGCGCTTGAGCTTGGATTTCTTGCCCCAGGGCAGGCCCAGCAGCACGTCGAGATAGTTGCGCACGACCGTCGCCTCGGCGCTCATCGGCGCCATGGTCTTGAGCTTCTTCAGCTCGGCGGTCGCCTTGGTGCGCGCCTCCTTGCTGAGCTTCAGCGTCGCGATCTTGGTGGTCAGCTCGGCAAGCTCGTCGCCGTCGCCATCCTCGTCGGATGAGCCCAGCTCGCGCTGGATCGCCTTCAGCTGCTCGTTGAGATAATATTCGCGCTGCGTCTTCTCCATCTGGCGCTTGACGCGGCTCTTGATCTTCTTCTCGACCTGCAGGACGCCCAGCTCGCCTTCCATCAGCGCGAACGCCATCTCCAGCCGCTTGGCTGGGTTGAGCTCAACCAGCAGCGCCTGCTTGTCGGCGACCTTGACCTGGATGTTGGCCATCACCGCGTCGGCGAGCTTGGACGCGTCCTCGATCTCCCCCAGCTGCACCGCGGTCTCGGCCGCCATCTTGCGGTTGCCCTTGGCGTAGGTTTCGAATTGCGAGACGACCGAGCGCATCAGCGCCTCGACCTCCGCGCCCTCGACCGGCTCGTCGGCAATCATGTCGATGGTGGCGGTGAGATACTCGCCCTCCCCAGACAGCTCGACCATGCGCGCGCGGGCGCGGCCCTCGACCAGCACGCGAACGGTGCCGTCAGGAAGCTTCAAAAGCTGCAACACGGTCGCGGTGACACCCACCTCGTGCAGGTCGGCGCGCGCGGGATCGTCCTGGGCGGCGTCGAGCTGCGCGATCAGGAAAATCTCCTTGTCCGCGTTCATCGCCGCCTCCAGCGCGGCGACCGATTTATCACGGCCGACAAACAGGGGCACGATCATGCTCGGGAAAACGACGATGTCGCGCAGCGGCAGGACGGGAAAGCTCTGGCTCATGGATACTCCGGCGGGCGTCGACGTGGCTGCCCCTTCACGTCTGTATATGGTGCGCATCGCCTGTCCATCAATCGGCTCTCGGCAGACGAGCGACGCGACGATGGGTGGCCGGCACTAATAACCGGTTTGGTTATTTTCTGCTGTCCTACACGCTCGAGTCGGGTCTAGCGGGCGCGCTCCTTGCAACCAGGAGATCGACCATGGCCCAAGCCACACTGTCGGACGCGCCGGGCGGCTTCGCGCCCCAGCATGACGTCCGCGAATTCGCCGCCACCTCTGTTCCTGTGGCCGGATCACTCGGCGCGACCGGCACGGCGGGTCCCTTCGTGCCCGAGCTGGATCGCGCGGTGTGGGTCACGCTGTCGGGCGTCTGGGCCGGCAGCGTGCAGCTGCTCCGCTCCACCGACGGCGGCACGACCAGGCTGGCGCTGACCTATTCTGACGGCTCGGCGCGCGCGATCTGGACCGGCGCAGTCAATGCCCCGGTCGTGGACGACAGCTGCGCCGGTGCGACCTACTATCTCCAGTTCACCCGCACCTCGGGCACGCTGGTGTACGAGGTGCGGCAGTGAGCGGCGGGGGGAGCGCGGACCTCGACGCGCAGGGGCTGGCACTGGCTGCGCGGGCCGAGGCGCTGCGCCAGCGCCAGTCGCTTGCCGTCTACAATCGCCCTGCCCTTCGCGCCTGGCACGCGGCGCTGGCCGACCGGGTGAACGCGCCTGCCAAGGCTGTTTGGCTGGGCGACTCGATCACCGAAGGCCTGAACGCCCCCAGCTACGGCACGCGCTGGGTGGAGCGCGCGCTGGCTCGGCTGCGGCTGGATCACCCGACCCCCGGCGTGGCTGGCGGCTTCAACTATCTCCCGGCGATCAACACCGCGTTCACGCAAGGCGCGGCCCCGCCGCAGGGGCAACCCTACACCGCACTGACCGGCGGCGCGCTCGGGTTCGACACGTCGTTCGGGCTGGGCGCGCGCTCGGCGGTGTTCAATGCGGTCGGCGACGGCGCGACCTATACGGTGCAGGGGACATCCGTGACGCTGCACTATGTGCGCGGGCCGGCGACCGGGACCATGTCGGTCAGCATCGACGGCGGTGCCGCGACGGTCATCAACACGGCCGGCGCGCTCGGCATGCAGCAATGGTCGAGCGGCGCGCTGACACCGGGCATCCACACGGTAACGGTGACGCGATCGGCGGGCGGCTCGGTGTATCTCGCCGGGCTGCTGGTGTTCAACGGGGACGAGGCGGCGGGCGTCCACGGTTATGACGCGGGTCATTTCGGGTGGAACACGACGCAATTCGCGGCGGCGCAGAGCAACACCTGGGCATCGCTCGGGCTGATCGCGCCGCAGCTCGTGACGATCGCGCTCGGCACCAACGACTATCAGGCGCAGACGCCGATCGCGACGTTCCGCGCCAACCT
>NZ_JAQGLJ010000086.1 GCF_028292945.1 Sphingomonas bacterium
TTCTCCGGCTCGGCGAAGGTCTCGCCCTTCTCCAGCTTGGCGCCCCACAGCGCGAACATCGTCGCGTCACCGCCATCGTCGAGGATGATGTTGGCGGTCTCGGTGCCCCAGTCGAAGATCGAGCCGACATAGTCCCAGTAGTCGGCAAGGCTCTCGCCCTTGATCGCGAACACCGGCACGCCGGTCGCGGCGATCGCGGCGGCGGCGTGATCCTGCGTCGAGAAGATGTTGCACGTCGCCCAGCGCACGTCTGCACCCAGCGCGGTCAGCGTCTCGATCAGCACCGCGGTCTGGATCGTCATGTGCAGCGAGCCGGTGATGCGCGCGCCCTTGAGCGGCTGCGACGCGCCGAACTCGGAGCGCAGCGCCATCAGGCCCGGCATCTCTGTTTCGGCAATGTCGATCTCGCGCCGGCCGAACTCCGCCAGGGCGATGTCGGCGACGACATAGTCATGAGTCGAGCGGGTATCTGCCTCGGGCGCATAAGCGGTGGCCAAGACTTGTCTCCTGAAGATAGCATGATCGGCGAGCCCTACGCCCGTGCCGGATACCCACTACATAGCGCGGAGGCGGATATAAAGAAAGCTTTATGTCCTGCTCGCGAGGCGCCCTGCAACCTAGGCCGTAGCCGGCGAGAGCCGGGGTCCAGTCGGCCGCGCGGCCGACTATGCCCCTGCTTCCGCCGGGGAGGGATAGAACCGCCTCAAGCTCGCCCGACACCCCCGACCAGAAAGCGTGGGTCAACGCCCGCACCGGCGAAGCCCGCCTGCCAACGCGCGGCCGCCGCCGTGTCGAACAACAACCCCTCGTCGCCTTTGACGTTGAGCCAGCCCGGCCGCGTCAGCTCGCCGTCGAGTTGCCCCTCCCCCCAGCCGGCATAGCCCAGCGCCACCACCCAACGTGTCGGCCCGCTGCCGCCCGCAATCGCGCGCAGCACGTCCACCGTGCCCGACAGCGCCCAGCGTCCCGCGACATCGATCGTCCCCTGCCCGCCCCAGTCGCGGCTGTGGACCACAAAGCCGCGTCGCGGCTCCACAGGGCCGCCGATATGCACCGGAGCGTCGGGGGAGCTGCCAGGCTCGATCCCGAACTGCTCCAGCACGTCGTGCAGGCCAAGTCCGTCGTAGACCTGCCCCAGCCCAATGCCCAACGCCCCGTTCGCATCGTGCGCGCAAATTGCGATCACCGCGCGGTCGAACCGCGGATCGAGCATGCCCGGCATGGCGAGCAGGAACTGACCGGAAAGATAAGCAGGCTTGTCCATCGCTTGCACCATAACGTCGGCAACCCGGATTCGTCGCGCTTGAAATCACGGCGCCGATGGCCGAACGGCGGGGCGAAGGAGAACATTCATGACGATCACCGTCGGCGACCGCCTGCCCGAAGCCGCCCTTGTAAAGGCCGGCGACACCCCCGAGCAGGTCACCACCACCGACTTCTTTGCTGGTCGACGCGTCGCGCTGTTCGCCGTACCGGGCGCGTTCACGCCGACCTGCTCGGCACGCCACCTGCCGACCTTCATCGAACAGGGCGACGCGCTGAAGGCAAAGGGCATCGACGAGGTCGTCTGCACCGCCGTCAACGATCCGTTCGTGATGGCCGCCTGGGCGAAACAGGCCGAGGCGCACGGCATCACCATGCTCGCCGACGGTAACGGCGCGTTCGCGGATGCGCTGGGCCTCAGCTTCGACGGCGCCAAGTTCGGCATGGGCAAGCGCAGCCAGCGCTACTCGATGATCGTCAACGACGGGGTCGTCGAGCAGCTCAATGTCGAGCAGCCGGGCGAGTTCAAGGTCAGCTCCGCCGACTATCTGCTCGCGGCGATGTGAGCTTGCGACCGCAAGCAGGATGAGACTCCTCCCTGACGGAAGTCGGGGTCCAGTCGGCCGCGCTGCGGACTGGGCCCCGGCTTCCGCCGGGAAGAAATGCGGCCTCTGCGCCTTGCTCCCTGCTACCGCCTTGCCACGTTCCGCGCGCCCGCGTAGCGGCTCCCGATGACAACCGCCGCTGCAATCGTCGCCGAACTCGACAAGCTCTACCGCGCCGCCGTCGACCGCCTCCAGGCGGCGCTGAGCGCGTACCTCACCGACGGCACGCCGCCCGATCCCGCCAGCCGCTTGGACGGCAGCTTCGCCTATCCCGAGATCCGCGTGCGTTATCGCGGCGGCGACGCCACGGAGTTCGGGCGCCCGACCCCGCTGCGCTCGTTCGGCCGCCTGGTCACGCCCGGCGATTATCGCATCAGCGTCACCAAGCCCGCGCTGTTCGCAGATTACCTCACCGAACAGCTGACGCTGCTGATCGAGGATTACGGCGTCGAGGTCGAAGCCGCGTCCGGCCGGCAGGAGATACCCTTCCCCTACGTCCTCGACCCCGGCCACGCGCTCAGCCTGGACGAGGTGTCCGCGGCGCAGCTCGCGCGGTTCTTTCCCGCCACCGAGCTCCAGCATATCGGTGATGAGGTCGCTGACGGGATCTGGATCCCGCAGGACGACACCCGGCCCCTCGCGCTGTTCGACGCGCTGCGCACCGATTTCAGCCTCGCGCGGCTGCGTCATTATACCGGCACCCCGTCGGAGCACACGCAGCGCTTCGTTCTCTTCACCAACTATCATCGCTACGTCGACGAGTTCGTCCGCTGGGCGGTCGCGCAACTGGGAGAGGGTAGCCGCTTCACCGGAGTCTCCGGAGCGGGCGGCGTCCTGGTCGGCGCGGGCGGCGATCCCGATCACATCATCACAGACAGCGCCTGGCGGCGCCACCAGATGCCGGCCTATCACCTCATGGCCGACGATCGGACCGGCATCACCCTGGTCAACATCGGCGTAGGCCCGTCGAACGCAAAGACGATCTGCGATCACCTCGCCGTGCTGCGGCCCGAGGCATGGCTGATGATCGGCCATTGCGGTGGCCTGCGCCCGTCGCAACGCATCGGCGACTATGTCCTCGCGCACGCCTATCTGCGCGACGATCACATCATGGACGACGTGCTGCCGCCGGAAATCCCGGTCCCCGCGATCGCCGAGGTACAGGTCGCGCTCGCCAAGGCGGCGGAGATCGTGTCGGGTCAGTCGGGCGAGGAGTTGAAACGCAGGCTGCGCACCGGCACCATCGTCACCACTGACGATCGCAACTGGGAGCTGCGCTATTCGCGTTCGGCACTGCGCTTTTCGCTCAGCCGCGCGGTCGGCGTGGACATGGAATCCGCCACCATCGCCGCGCAGGGCTATCGCTTCCGCGTTCCCTACGGCACGTTGTTGTGCGTGTCGGACAAGCCGCTCCACGGCGAACTCAAGCTACCGGGCCAGGCCAACCGCTTCTACGAACGCGCGATCAGCGAACATATGCGCATCGGTATCGAAGCGTGCGAGCAGCTGCGTCGCGAGGGGACGAAGCTGCACAGCCGCAAGCTGCGTGCATTTGATGAGCCGCCGTTCCGCTGATTTGGAAACGAACCGCAAACGGAGCGTTACGCTACCGAATCGTGACGACAGGGAGAAACCACATGGCCGACGACAACTCCGGCACGCCTCACTTTCCCGACGAAAACGAGGGCCCGTCGCCCGCACCGCGTCGCCGCGCTGCGCCGCGCAAGGCGCCGACGCGCAAGCCCAAGAGCCCGGTAGCGCGCAGCGAAGAGAGCGCCCCTCGCTCCGGGACTGCTGCCAAAGTGGCTGTCGCCGAAGCTGGCGAGCGCCCGCCCCGGGCGGTGAAGCCGCGCTCCACCAGCCGCGCCGCGCCCGCGCGCGCGGCAACCCGCGACACTCGCGCGCCCGCAGCTGAGGCCGCCAAAAAGCCAGCGAAGCGGACCGCAACTAGCAAGACGGCGGCCAAGCGGTCACCCGCCAAGAGCAAGTCGACGCTCGACAAGGCGACGGATCGGATCGGCGGCCGCTGGGCCGCAGCCGCGCTCGCCGGCGTCGCCGCCGCGGGCGCAACGGCCGCAGCCATGCTCACGTTACGCGGTAGCAGCGCCAGGAACCTCGGCACGACCAAGAAGCCGATCGATATCTCCGGCAGCGGGGACAAGGGCCAGGGCCATGGCGTCGACGTGCATGGCACCGCGCATCAACCCGACGGAACCGATTCGTCCGCATCCTTTCAGGCCGGCATCGCCGACGAGAATACGGTTCCAGATCAGGTGTAAAGCTCTCCCTCTCCCGCAAGCGGGAGAGGGACAGGCAGCAAAGCTGCCAGGGTGAGGGGCCTGGGGCTGAACGCCCGCTGCTGATTGATTTCACGCCAGACCGCCGCGGCGAAGCCGCGTCGTGACGTCGGATGGCCTCGGCCGCTTCACACGGCCGAGCCGCCGGCCGAGCTAGGCGGTCTCGTTTGCAGCGTCGCTGCAAACGTGCCGCCGTCGCATCACCACCCCGTCGGCTTGCCCTTGTTCTGTTCGTCCAACCACATCTTCAGCGGCGCGAAATACTCGACCAGCGCCGCGCCGGACATCTGGCGCGTGCCGGTGAACGCCTCCAGCGCTTCCGGCCACGGCTTCGACTGACCAAGCTCCAGCATCGCGTTCAGCTTCGCGCCGACCTCCTTGTTGCCGAAGAATGAACAGCGGTGCAGCGGCCCGGTCCACCCGGCCTGCGCGCAAGCGGTCTTGTAGAACTGGAACTGCAGCACGCGCGCGAGGAAGTAGCGCGCGTACGGGGTCTGGCCGGGAATGTGGTACTTCGCGCCCGGATCGAACCTGGTCTCGTCGCGCGCGACCGGCGGCGTGATGCCTTGGTACTGCAACCGCAGCCCGTCCCACGCTGCCTGGTAGCCGCTCGGTTTCACCTGGCCCGAAAAGACGCCCCAGCGCCACTTGTCGATCATCAGCCCGAACGGCAGAAATGCGATCTTGTCCATTCCCTGCCGCAGCAGCAGACCGATGTCCTTCTCAGCCGACGGCACCTTGGCCTGATCGAGCAGCCCGATCTGGACGAGGTAATCCGGCGTGATCGACAGCGCGACAAAATCGCCGATCGCTTCGTGAAAGCCGTCATTGGCACCGGTCTGGAAGATCGGCGACTGGCCCTTGTAGGCGCGCTGGTAGTAATTGTGCCCGAGTTCATGATGGATGGTGACGAAGTCGTCGCCGTTCACCTTCGTACACATCTTTATGCGGATGTCGTCTTTGTTATCCAGGTTCCAGGCCGACGCGTGACAGATCACCTCGCGGTCGGCCGGCTTGACGATCTGCGACCGCGCGTAGAACGTCTCGGGCAAGGGTGCGAAGCCGAGCGACGAATAGAACGCCTCGCCTTGCTTAACCATCCGCACCGGGTCGTAATTCTTCGCCTTCAACAGCGCTTCGACATCGTAGCCGACATCGCCGGCCCCTGGGGGGGCGACGACATCATAGATGTTGCCCCATTCCTGCGCCCACATGTTGCCGAGCAGATCGCTGCGGATCGGTCCCGTCTTGGCCTGCACGGCGTCGCCATACTTCGCGTTCAGCTTCCACCGCGTGTAGGTGTGCAGCGCCTTGTACAGCGGCTCCACTTCGCTCCAGATCCGGTCCACCGTCTTCGCGAAGTCGGCCGGCGGCATGTCGTAGCCCGACCGCCACAGCGCGCCGACATCGGCATAGCCCAGCTCTTTCGCGCCCTGATTGCCGATCTGCACGACCTGCTCGTAATCGCCGCGCATCGGTGCGCCGACATTGTCATGCCAGCTGGTCCACATTTCCTTGAGCTTCGCGGGATCGCGAACGGTGCCCATCGCCGCCTCGATATCCGAGCCGTTGACCGGCTTGCCATTCAGCGTGCCCTTGCCCTTGCCGTAGGCGGAGGACTGTTTGGTGGTCAGCGTCGCCAGCTGCTCCGCCGCACCCGGCCGCGTCGGCGCTGGCAGGGTGAGCGCGTTGCGCATCAGATCCAGCTTGCGCCGTGTGATCGGCGACACGCCTGCGACCCCGTTGAACCGCGCCGCCCCGAGCGCATAGCGCACGCCCAACTCGGTCGATTCCGCGCCGGCCTTTGCCGCCATCGCGTCGGTGTCGTCGGTGATGTAGGTCGCATTGACCCAGGCCACCCGCGACCATTCGAGCGACTTGGTGGCCAACGTCTTTTCGGCCTCGGCGACGAACGCATCGGCCTCGGCGGCGGTCGGCGTGCCGGCCTTGTTCTGCGCATGCGCTGGAGCGGCGAGGGCAAGCGCCACGGCGGTGCCGAAAAGCGTGTTCTTAAGCATACGGCCCCTTTGGACGGGTTGAGGAGACTGGCAGATTGCTGTCCCGGCGCGCGGCGGTCAAGCGGCCAGGAAATCGGCGATCGCGCGGCCCAGCTCGGGCTTGACGACGCAGCTCATGTGCCCGCCCGGCACCTCGACATAACGTCCGTTCGGCAGCGCGGCGGCCAGATCGGGAGCGGAGCCGTTGTCCCGGTCGTCGTCCCCGCACACCACCGCCGTAGGCCAGTCGAAGCTCCTGATCGTCTCGATCGGCGTGTCGGCGAACGTGTCGATGATGCCGAGCAAGGCCTGCGCATCGCCGCCGGTCGTGCGCAGGAACTGCTCCGCCATCCAGGCCCCGCTGCCGCGCTCGTGCTTGCCGAGGTTGGTGAGGATGTCTCGGAAATGTCCCGCCCGTCGCCCGGTGTCGGTCAGCCCCTCAAGCCCCATCCCCGAGAACACGACGCGCCGCGGCTTGGCCCCGGTCGCGAGCATCCGCGACACCGTCCGCGCGCCCAGCGAATAGCCGACGAGATCATAATTGGTCACCCCAAGATGGGCGATCAGCGCATGTCCGTCGCGCGTCAGGGCATCGGTCGGGTACGCCACGGGATCATGCGGCTTGTCGCTGCTGCCGTGCGCCCGCAGGTCCGGCATGATGACGCGGAAGCCCTCGGCCGCCAGCGCCGCGGCGTGACCGTAGCGGATCCAGTTGGTGGTCGCGTCGGAGAAGAAGCCGTGCAGCAACACGGCCGGTCGCCCGTCTCCCAGCTCGCGCCACGCGAGCCGAACGCCATCCCAGCTGGCGAAATACTGCGGTTCAATCGGGGAGTTTGCCAACAGTCTTCATCCAGCGGTCGCGGGTGCTCGCATTGTCCTCGCTGCGGATGCCAGGCAGCCCCGTCGTATCGAGCCACGCTTCGTGCCGGCTCTCCATCCCGAAGTGATGCGTCGGTCGAAAACGTCCCGGCTCGTCGAAGCTGCCGACCGTCAGGTCCATGTCCGTCGCCTCGTCATCCGAGAAGCTGAACGTCAGCGGCGTTCCGCATTCCCGGCGGAAGCCGCGCTGCGCGATCGGCGACGATCGGTATTCGTCCGGCTCGCGCGTGGTCCACGTCACCGCCGCCAGCGCGACATTCTTGAACGCGAGCGACACGCCGCCACCCGCGCGCTCGCACATGCGGCAGTGACACAGATACGTGTCATCATCCTCGATGGCGACCGAGTAGCGGATGCGCCCGCATTGACAGCCCCCCGTCGCCACCTCCGACGTCAACCCGCCTTCTGAAGGTGCTTGCGCCCCAGCAGCTCCGCGATCTGCACCGCGTTCAGCGCCGCGCCCTTGCGAAGGTTGTCGCTGACGCACCACAGCGACAGGCCGTTCTCCACGGTCGGGTCCTCGCGCACGCGGCTGACATAGGTGGCGAAGTCGCCCACGCACTCGACCGGCGTGATGTAGCCGCCATCCTCGCGCTTATCGACCAGCATCACGCCGGGCGCCTCGCGCAGGATGCGCTGCGCCTGAGCGGCGGAAATCTCGTCCTCGAACTCGATGTTGATTGCCTCGGAATGGCCGACGAACACCGGCACGCGTACACAGGTCGCGGACACCTTGATCTTCGAACCCATGATCTTCTTGGTCTCGACGACCATCTTCCATTCTTCCTTGGTCGAACCGTCATCCAGGAAGACGTCGATGTGCGGAATCACGTTGAAGGCGATCTGCTTGGTGAACTTAACCTGCTCCACAGGGTCGTTTACAAAAATCGCGCGTGACTGCTGGAACAGTTCGTCCATGCCTGCCTTGCCCGCGCCCGATACCGACTGATAGGTCGCGACCACGACGCGCTTGATCCTCGCCGCGTCGTGCAGCGGCTTCAGTGCCACGACCATCTGCGCGGTCGAGCAGTTCGGGTTGGCGATGATGTTCTTGGTGCGATAGCCCGCGAGCGCCTCCGGGTTCACCTCCGGCACGATCAGCGGCACGTCGGGGTCCATCCGATACAGCGACGAATTGTCGATCACCGTACACCCGGCCTGCGCGAAGCGCGGCGCATGGACCTTGGTCGCCTCCGACCCGATCGCGAACAGCGCCATGTCCCAGCCGGCGGGATCGAAATGCTCGATATTCTGCACCTTGAGCATGCGACCGGTGTCGCCATACTCCATCGTCTCGCCCTGGCTGCGCGACGACGCCAGCACCGCGATCTCGTCGGCAGGAAACGCACGTTCGGCGAGGATGTTGACCATCTCCCGCCCGACACTGCCGGTCGCGCCGGCGATGGCGATCTTGTAGCCCATGGGTGTTCTCCGTTCGCGCGAGCCTTAGCGCGCGGTGCTCAATCGTCCACCCCGACGCGTCCTGCCAGTCCCTTCGCGAAACAGCCCTCCCCCGCGAAAGCCGGGGTCCAGTCGGCCGCGGCGCGGTCTAGGCCCCGGCTTCCGCCGGGGAGGGTCAACTTAGCAGAACATCTCTCACTTATCTGGAAGGCTTGTTCTTCACTTCCCGGTCCAGAAAGCCCAGAATCGTACCCCACAGATGCGGCCCCGCATCCGGCCCGCCGACCCGGTGGGTATAGCCGGGATACATCATCATCTCGAACGGCACGCCACCCTTCTGCATCTCGGCCGCGACCAGCGTCGTGTTCGACAGGAACACATTGTCGTCGGCCATGCCGTGGATCAGCAGCAGCGGATCGCGGACCTTGGTCGCGTCCTTGATCGCGCCCGCCTCGTCATAGGCGCGCGCCACCTTGCGCGGGTCGCCCATGTAACGCTCGGTGTAGTGCGTGTCGTACAGCCGCCAATCCGACACCGGTGCCCCGGCCACCGCGGCGGCGTACACGCCCGGATTGGCCTGCAGCATCTTCAGCGACATGTAGCCTCCATACGACCAGCCATAGGTCGCGATCTTGCCGCCATCCACGAACGGGAGCGACTTCAGGTAGTTGGCGCCCGCGAGCTGGTCGACCACCTCGACCCCGCCCATCGACTGCCAGATCTGGTCCTCGAACGCCTTGCCGCGGTTGTACGAGCCGCGATTGTCGATCTTGAAGTAGATCCAGCCCTGATCGACCAAGTACTGCGGCATCGGTCCTTGCCACCCGCGCGTAACCTGCTGGCCCGTACCCGGCCCGCCATAATGTTCGAAGAACACCGGATAGCGCCGGCCCGGCTCCAGCGGCGGCGTGATCATCTCCCAGTGCAGGGTCGATCCGTCAGCTGCCTTCAGCGTCCCGAACTGCGTCGGGCGATGGCTGGCAAGGTACGGCGCATAGGGGTGTCCCTGCACGACGGCGTTCTCGTTCAGCCAGCGCAGCCGCTGCCCGCTCGCATCCGCCAGATACACCTGCGGCGGCTGCGCGGGGCCGGAGCGCGCGATCGTCAGACGCGTCGCGGCCTTGTCCATCGAGCCGCTGTTGGTGAAGCCGCGCTCGGTGAGCCGTACAGGCTCGCCGCGCCGGTTCAGGTCCAGCCGATAGACGTGCTGCTCCAGCACGTCGTCCTTGGTCCCTGAGAAATAGGCAAGCCCCTTCGCCTCGTCGACGCCGACCAGCTCGGTGATGACCCACGGACCCCGCGTCAGCTGTGTCCAGCGGCCCTTGCTGAACCGGTACAGGTGGCGATAGCCGTCGCGCTCCGAGGTCCACAGCAGGTCCCCGTTCGGCATCGCGTGATAGGCGTCCGACAGATTGACCCAGCTCTTCGGTCCCGCCCTCTCGCTGAACAATACGGTCGACTTACCCGTAGCGGGATCGACCCGCAGCATGTCCAGTGTGCGCTGATCGCGGCTCTGCCGCTGAACCAGCAGCGCGCTGCCGTCCGGCGTCCAGTCGACGCGAGCAAGATAGATGTCGGTCTCGCGCCCCAGATCGACCTTGACCTGCCCCGAGCCGTCCGGCCGCATGACGTACAGCTCGACCAGCACGTTGGGCGTGCCCGCGGCGGGGTAGCGCTGTTCGAACGTCTTGGTGCCCGATGCGCCGATCGAAGCGCGCACCGCCGTCTCGACCGGAGCTTCGTCGAACCGCTCGACGGCGATCAGCCGGTCGTCGGGCGACCACCAGTAACCGGTGCGCCGGTCCATCTCTTCCTGCGCGACGAACTCCGCCTCGCCCCAATGCACCGTGCCGGCGCCGCCGGTCGTGACCTGCCTGGCGACTCCCCCGGTCAGCGGCTGCACGAACAGATTCTGATCGCGTACGAAACTGACGAAGCTGCCCCTGGGCGACACCCCGGGATTCAGCTCGCCTTCCGGCGTATCGGTCAGCCGCCGCGTGCGGCCGTCGAGCGTCGCGAGGTAGAGATCGCCGTCCAGCGGCACCAGGATCGACCGACCGTCGGGCGACCATTGGTACGCGACGATGCCCTTTTGCCCACCGATGCGCGCGCGCTCGCGCTGCATCTTCTCCGCCTCGGACAGCTCCGCGCCCGATCCGACCTTTCGCGAGTCGACCAGCATCCGCTCCGCGCCCGTCCGCGTATCGAGCGCCCACAGGTCGAACCGCTCGCGATCGTCCGCGCGGTTGCGCAGCGACGTCAGCAAGGTCCCGTCGGGCGAAATCCTCAACGAGCGCGGCGGCGTGCCGCCCAGATCGGGGCTCCCATAGATGCGCTTCAGCGTCAGCGCCTGCCCAGGCCGATCCGATCGCGTCTGCGCGTCAGCCGTCACGGCCGCCGCTCCCACGCCCGCCAGCGCCAATGCCATCACCCATGCGCGCATCCTGCTCTCCACTTTCGGTCCCACCGAGTGAGTTGCGCGAGGGTTAAGGCGCGGTCAACCGGGTCTTTACGTGCTTCGGTATAGACACAGGCTGGATACGCGAGGAGCCGGGTCAGCCGGCGAGAGCAGGGAGCATTATGCAGCAACGCCACGCCAGCAACGCCGAGACCGGCGCGGGAGCCACGCTCCGCCGCCTTCTGGCGATGGACGGCACCGTTGCGCACCCATTCCCTGCCCACCTCGCGGCACCGCGCTCCGCCGCGCGCGACCTGGGCGATGCCATGCACGCGCTGTGCGCGGTGCACGGCCACCATCCCGATCTGCTCAGCATCGCCGCCGGACAGAGCTGCGACTCGGGGGAACGGGAGTGGCTTTTGCAGGCAGCCGCCGGTTTCGCCGCCGAGCGCGCGTCGCTGGCGCGGCTGGTGTCGGCTGCGGGGCCATTGCCCTCGACGCCCGGCCAGGCGATGGCGGAAGCGGCCCTGAATGCGCAGCGGCACGCGCTCGAGATGCTCGCCCGGTCCGAACGTGCGGGGGTCGCGTTGGGAGCGGCGGTCGCGCTGGTCGGCGACTGGCAGGCGATCCGCGTTGTCCTGGTCCGCGCGGGCGACCGATTTGGCGTCGACCTGCCGGAGGCGACCGCATTCGACGTCGCCGGGTTGCTCGAACAGACCACGGCACTGGAACGGGCGGTCGGTTTCGGTGCGCAGCAGCTGCTCGCCCAGCATCGCGGGCTGTGGAGCCTCCTTGAAGCCCGGGCGAGCGCGCGGGACGACAAATAGCTTCTGGCCGCGGCGGTTGCACGTCCGCGTGCGATGCTTCATCGGCATGCCCGATCATCGAGACAGGATGCGGGTCAATGAAGCGCTTCGAGGGTACCCAGAGCTACGTCGCCACCGCCGACCTCAAGGTCGCGGTCAACGCGGCCGTGACGCTGCGCCGCCCGCTGCTGGTCAAGGGCGAACCCGGCACCGGCAAGACGGTGCTGGCGTACGAGATCGCCAAGGCAGTCGATGCCGAGCTGATCGAATGGAACGTCAAGTCCACCACCAAGGCGCAGCAGGGCCTGTACGAATATGACGCGGTCGCCAGGCTGCGCGACGGACAGCTCGGCGACGAGCGCGTCCACGACATCTCCAACTACATCCGCCGCGGCAAGTTGTGGGAGGCGTTCACCCGCCCCTCGCCGCCCGTGCTGCTGATCGACGAGATCGACAAGGCAGACATCGAGTTTCCCAACGACCTGTTGCAGGAACTCGATCGCATGGAGTTCCATGTCTACGAGACCAAGGAGACCGTGCGCGCCGTCGAACGCCCGATCGTGGTCATAACGTCGAACAACGAAAAGGAGCTGCCCGACGCTTTCCTGCGCCGCTGCTTCTTCCACTACATCAAGTTTCCCGACCGCGACACGATGCAGGCGATCATCGACGTCCACTTCCCCGGCATCCAGCGCCTGCTCGTCGCCAAGGCGATGGACATCTTCTACGACGTCCGCGACGTTCCTGGCCTCAAGAAGAAGCCGTCGACCAGCGAGCTGCTCGACTGGCTCAAGCTGCTGCTCCACGAGGACATGCCGCTGGAGGTTCTGCAGAACCGCGATCCGACCAAGGCGATCCCGCCGCTCCACGGCGCGCTGCTCAAGAACGAGCAGGACGTGATGCTGTTCGAGCGGCTGGCATTCATGGCGAAGCGGCAGGCGAACCGGGGCTGATCCGCAAACGCCGCGTTAACCATGGCGCGCAACCGCGCGATTACCGCGTGGGCGATAACCCGTTCCTATGCGGGTACTGGTTCGTAGCGTAGCGTGTTTCCTGGCCCTCGCCGTGGCAAGCGCCGCGCCGGCGGCGTCCCTCCTCGACTATGTCGGCCAGTGCGTGCCCTTCGCGCGACAGGCATCGGGCATCCAGATCTACGGCGACGCCTGGACCTGGTGGAGCCAGGCCGACGGGCGCTACGACCGCGGTCGCAAGCCCAAAGTCGGTTCGGTGATCGTGTTCCCGAAATCGGACCGGCTGCGCCTGGGCCATGTCGCGGTGGTCAGCCGCATCGTCGAAAAGCGCGTGCTGATGCTCACCCACGCCAACTGGTCGCGGCTCAACGGCAAGCGCGGCCATGCGGAACAGGACGTGACGATCTTCGACGTGTCGCCGGGCAACGACTGGAGCACGGTAAAGGTCTGGTTCCGCGACACCGACGGGCTTGGCGGCACCGTCTACCCCGTCGCCGGCTTCATCTATGGCGAGAAGCCGCCGGCGCGTGAATTGACAGGACGCGACCCGGATTACGTCGCATCGCTGATCGACGCCTACGTCAGGTAGACCTGCCGGACGGTTGCGCGGGCAGGCGCCGGGGGGCATGACGCGGCGATGTTCCTCAACTTCCTCGACGAGCTGCGCGGCGCAGGTATTCCTGCCAGCCTGAAGGAGCACCTCATCCTGCTCGAGGCGCTGGAGAGCGACGTCATCGAGCGCACGCCCGAGGACTTCTACTATCTCGCCCGCGCCACATACGTGAAGGACGAAGGACTGCTCGACCGGTTCGATCAGGTCTTCGCCAAGGTGTTCCGCGGCATCGCCACCACGTTCGCTCAGCAGCCGACCGACATCCCGGCCGACTGGCTCAAGGCGGTGGCCGAGAAGTTCCTGACCCCCGAGGAGATGGAGCAGATCAAGTCGCTCGGCTCGTGGGACGAGATCATGGAGACGCTCAAACAGCGGCTGGCGGAGCAGAAGGAACGCCATCAGGGCGGCAGCAAGTGGATCGGCACCGGCGGCACCTCGCCATTCGGCAATGGCGGCTTCAATCCGGAAGGCGTGCGGATCGGCGGCGAGTCGACGCACAAGCGCGCGGTCAAGGTATGGGACCAGCGCGAGTTCAAGAACCTCGACAACACCAAGGAGCTCGGCACCCGGAACATCAAGATCGCGCTGCGCCGGTTGCGCAAGTTTGCCCGCGAAGGCGCCGCCGACGAGCTGGACATGGACGCCACGATCGAGGGCACCGCCCGGCAGGGCTGGCTCGACATCCACATGCGCGCGGAACGCCGCAACGCGGTCAAGCTGCTGCTCTTCCTCGACGTCGGTGGGTCGATGGACCCGTGGGTCAAGCTTTGCGAGGAGCTGTTCTCCGCCGCGACGGGCGAGTTCAAGAACCTCGAATTCTTTTACTTCCACAACTGCCCGTACGAAGGCGTGTGGAAGGACAATCGCCGCCGCTTTCAGGAGCGTACGCCGATGTGGGACATCCTCCACAAATTCGGGCACGACTACAAGCTGGTGTTCGTCGGCGATGCGTCGATGAGCCCCTACGAGATCACCCATCCCGGCGGGTCGGTGGAGCACATGAACGAGGAGTCCGGCGCAGTCTGGCTGCACCGCATGACCAACACCTACCCCGCCGCCGTGTGGCTCAACCCAGTGCCCGAAGCCCAATGGGGCTATTCGCAATCGGTGCGGATGATCCGCGAGCTGATGACCGACCGCATGTACCCGCTGTCGCTGGCCGGGCTGGACGAGGCGATGCGCGAGCTGACGCGCAAGCGCTAGCCGCAGGATGCGGCGGAACCATTACGCCTCCGTCCCGGTTCTGCCGTCGAACAGTCGGAGTACCAATCATGTCCAGCATACCCAACGCCAAGATGAAGCACGCCCATGTTCAGCATGACGGCGACGAGCACAGCGACCTGGTCGAGAAAAAGGCCGACGCCGCACCCAAAGCCGAGAAGAAGCCGGGCAAGACTGCCAAGCTGACCGACGTCGCCAAGGATATCGGCGAGCGCGCGCAGGATCTGGCCGAGGATGCGGTTGATGCCGTGAAGGCCCGTCCCAAGACCGCTGCCGCGATCGGCGCCGCGATCGTCGCCGGTGCGGCGGCCATCATCGGCGGTCCGGCCGCCGCCCGCGCGCTCAAGGGCGACGGGGACAAGAAGCCGGCGAAGAAGGCCGATGCGAAGAAGGCCGGCGCCAAGAAGAGCTGATCGGCGTCAGTCGAGGGGCCGTCAGGACCCATACCCTCCCCGGCGGAAGCCGGGGCCCATTCGGCGGCGCCGGAACAATCGATCGCGCTTCGGCGGATCGCCGGAACTGGGCCTCGATTTCCGTCGGGGGCGGGCCTCCTCAATACAATAGGAAAGCCCGCCGCTCCTTCACCCAGGCCGCCTCGTCCGGCTCGGCCAGTGCCTCCAGATCACCCGCCATGGCTGCCGGATCATCCACCCACTCGCGCAATCCCGACCCGCCGTTGATCACATCGATCGCCAGCTTGTCGAACTCGTATTCGTAAGGAAAATCGCGCCAGAGCGGATAGTCGGGCGCGATCTGCCGGATCGCCTTGAACGCGCACGCCTGCAGCCGCCACGGCCGGAACGCGGCATGATCATACGCCGCCCCCTCGGCGTGAATGAACAGCCCCGCACATAGCTGCCCGACATGCTTGTGAAAGGTCGGCTGAAACCACAGCGGCCGCAGCGTGCAACCCGCCAGCCATTGCGGCGCGATCCGGCCCATCGCTGCCAGCACCTCGCCTGCGTCGATGTCGGGCGCGCCGAACACCTCCAGCGGCCGCGTCGTGCCACGTCCCTCCGACAGCGTCGTCCCCTCCAGCATCACCGTACCGGCATAGGCGCGCGCCATGTTGACATTGGCGGCGTTGGGGCTGGGGTTGATCCACACGCGATCCGCGGGCCAGCCGAAGCCGGGCGCATCGTCGGGCCGCCAGCCCTCCATCTCGACGACGCGGTAATCGAGGTCGAGCTTGTACTGCTCCACGAACCACCGCCCCAGCTCGCCCAGCGTCATCCCGTGTCGCATCGGCATCGGCCCGGCACCCACGAAGCTCTCCCAGCCCGGCAGCAGCGTCGTTCCCTCCACCGGCCGCCCCGCCGGATTGGGCCGGTCGAGCACCCACACCGCCTTGCCATGCTCGGCCGCGGCTTCGAGCACGTACAGCAGCGTCGTCACGAAGGTATAGATACGGCAGCCGACATCCTGCAGGTCGACCAGCAGCACGTCGAACGTCCCCATCCACTGCCCACGCGGGCGCCGCACCTCGCCATAAAGGCTGAACACCGGCATCCCGTAGGTCGGATCGGTATAGTCGGGCGACTCGACCATGTTGTCCTGCAGGTCCCCGCGCACGCCATGCTGCGGCCCGAACAGCGCGGTTACGTTGAGTCCGACCGCGATCAGCGCGTCGAGCGAATGCGTCAGGTCGGCGGTGACCGAAGCGGGATGCGCGAGCAGCGCGACGCGCTTACCCTCCAGCGGGCGACGGAGGTCAGGGTCGGCGAGCAGCCGGTCGATACCGAAGTTCATGCCCCGCCGAGTGCCGGGAGCCGGCCCACGAAGCAAGCCGGGTGGTGGAAATCGGGCGCACCGGGAGGATGTGCTAGGCTCCAATAGGATTTCACCCCGCCTTGTTCCTCGATCACCGCAGTCAGGGCCAGTGTGCCGTCACCAGCGATCAATTCGGGCGGCCACGGTTCTGCGGCAAGGAAGAAATACGGAGCCGCATTGAGATTGATCTCGATGTCCGGACTCTGCGCCGGCAGTTCCCGCATTCCTGTCCGATAGCTGTCAAAACCATAGGCCGCCCATTGGAACGAGGGCGAGAGATTGAACTCGCTGTAGGCGTCGCCGCCCGCGGCCTTGAAAAACAGCTCAAAGCAAGTGGTCGTCCACAGATCGTCTGCCCGACCCGGCTCTTGCTCCTCAGGCAGGAGAAGCGCGGCGGTGCCCCTGACCGCATACTCCAGCCATAGCCCTCCCTCAGGTAGGCGATCCACCTGCACGCTGACGCTCTCGACAGCGCGCGGAGGGTAATCGGGGTGCGATATAAGAGAGAACCGTGCCATCAACACCTTCTCCGACGAAAGCCGGGGACCAGTCCCGCGCTCCCATCTGGACCCCGGCTTTCGCCGGGGAGGGTGCCCGACGCAAGCGGTAGAAAATCCGCGCGACCCGCGCTACATACCCCCTCTCCCATGGCCACCGTACTCCCCTCCCCGCCGCGCGTCGGCATGGTTTCGCTTGGCTGTCCCAAGAACCTGGTCGACTCCGAGCGCATCCTGACGCGCCTGCGTTCGGAGGG